>NZ_VRSV01000001.1:1222788-1528485 GCF_008017415.1 Microbacterium hatanonis
TCAGGCGTGCGATGCGGTCGAGACCGTGCTCCTCGGTGGAGGCCACGATGCGGGCCATCGTCTCGACGACGACGACCGGGTACTGTCCGACGCTGGTCTCGCCCGAGAGCATGACCGCGTCGGCGCCGTCGAGGACGGCGTTGGCGACGTCGCTGGTCTCGGCGCGGGTGGGCACCGGGTTCGTGATCATCGACTCGAGCATCTGCGTCGCGACGATGACGGGCTTCGCCATCCGGCGGGCAAGCTCCACCGCGCGCTTCTGGACGATCGGCACCGCTTCGAGCGGCAGCTCGACGCCCAGGTCGCCGCGGGCGACCATGATGCCGTCGAACGCGTCGATGATGGCCTCGAGGTTGTCGACGGCCTGCGGCTTCTCGATCTTCGCGATGACGGGAACCGTGCGGTTCTCCTCGGCCATGATCACGTGAACGCGCTCGATGTCGGACGCGTCGCGGACGAAGGAGAGCGCGATGAGGTCGGCGCCGGTGCGCAGACCCCAGCGGAGGTCGTCCTCGTCCTTCTCGGACAGCGCGGGCACGTTGACGGCCACGCCCGGGAGGTTGATGCCCTTGTTGTTGGAGACCGGACCCCCGACGATGACCTCGGTGGTCACGGTCACGCCGTCGGTCTCGATGACCTGGACGCGCACCTTGCCGTCGTCGATCAGGAGGTAGTCGCCGGGCTTCACGTCCTGGGGCAGGCCCTTGAAGGTCGTCGAGACGATCTCCTTGGTGCCGGCGATGTCTTCGACGGTGATCTTGAAGATGTCACCGGCGGCCAGCTCGTGGGGGCCGTCGGAGAAGCGACCGAGGCGGATCTTCGGCCCCTGGAGGTCGACGAGGATCGCGACCGGCTTGCCGGCGTCGTCGGCGGCCCGACGCACGTTCGCGTAGTTGCCCTCGTGCACGGAGTAGTCGCCGTGGCTGAGGTTCAGACGGGCGACGTCGACACCCGCGTCGATGATCGCGCGAACGCTCTCATAGGTCGATGTGGCGGGTCCTAGCGTTGCGACGATCTTGGCGCGTCTCATCGGTATTTTTCTCCGAAAGATGGGGGTCGGGTGGAAGGCCTCGGCCAGCCTACGCGGGCAGAAGGCCGATCGCGACATCGGAAGGACGCACCGGAGCGGGAAGCTCGGTGGAACCCATCAGGAACCGGTCGACCTCGGCGGCCGCGGCACGCCCCTCGGCGATGGCCCACACGATGAGCGACTGTCCGCGACCCGCGTCGCCGGCGACGAAGACGCCCGGTGCCGTGGTCGCGTAGGTCGAGTCGCGCTCGACGGCTCCGCGCCCGGTGAACTGCGCGCCGAGCTGGTCTTCGAGCTGCGTGCGCTCGGGACCGGTGAAGCCCATCGCGATGAGGATGAGGTCGGCCGGGATCTCCCGCTCGGTGCCGCTCTTGGGGATGCGGCGTCCGTCGACGTACTCGGTCTCGGCCACGCGCAGCGCGCGCACCTCGCCCGAGACGTTGCCGAGGAACTCGACGGTCGATGCCAGGAACATCCGCTCGCCGCCCTCCTCGTGCGCGGAGGCCATCTCGAACAGCGTCGGCGTCATGGGCCACGGCTGCGTCTCGGGGCGCTCCTCGGGCGGCTGCTTGCCGATCGCGAGGTTCGTGACGCTGAGCGCACCCTGGCGGTGCGCGGTGCCGATGCAGTCGGCGCCGGTGTCGCCGCCGCCGATGACGACGACGTGCTTGCCCTCGGCCGAGATCTGGTGCGGCACCTGGTCGCCCGCGACGGCCTTGTTCGACTCGACGAGGTACTCCATGGCGAAGTGGACGCCGTCGAGGTCGCGACCGGGGATCGGCAGGTCGCGCGGCAGCGTGGCGCCGGTGGCGACGACGACCGCGTCGTAGCGGGCGCGCAGGGCGTCCCACGTGATGTCCTTGCCGATCTCGACGCCGGCGCGGAAGCGGGTGCCCTCGTCCTGCATCTGCCGCAGGCGTGCCTCGAGGTGGCGCTTCTCCATCTTGAAGTCGGGGATGCCGTAGCGCAGCAGGCCGCCGATGCGGTCGTCGCGCTCGTACACGGCGACGGTGTGGCCCGCGCGGGTGAGCTGCTGGGCGGCGGCGAGTCCGGCGGGGCCGGAGCCCACGACGGCCACGGTCTTACCGGTCAGACGCCCCGGGGGCTCGGGCTCGACCCAGCCGTTCGAGAACGCCTCGTCGATGATCGAGACCTCGATCTGCTTGATCGTCACGGCCGGCTGGTTGATGCCGAGCACGCACGAGCTCTCGCAGGGGGCGGGGCACAGGCGTCCGGTGAACTCGGGGAAGTTGTTGGTCGCGTGCAGGCGTTCGATCGCCGAGCGGCCCTCCCCCCGCCAGGTGAGGTCGTTCCACTCCGGGATCAGGTTGCCGAGCGGGCAGCCCTTGTGACAGAACGGGATGCCGCAGTCCATGCAGCGGCCCGCCTGACGACGGAGCACGGCGGAATCGCCGGGCTCGTAGACCTCTTTGTAGTCCATGATGCGCACGGGGATGGGGCGCCGAGCGGGCACCTCACGGTCCGTGACCTTCAGAAAACCTTTCGGGTCAGCCACCCGTCACCTCCAGAATGCGGCTCCAGACCACGTCTCCGTCGGGGTCGAGCCCCTCGTCGACGGCGGTCTGACGCGTCTGCAGCACCGCGGCGTAGTCGCGCGGCACCACACGGACGAAGTTGGCGAGCTCTGCCTCGAAGTCGTCGAGGAGCTGGCCCGCGAGGGTCGAACCCGTTTCGGCACGGTGCTGCTCGAGCAGGTCGCGCAGCATCTCGGCGTCGCCGGAACCGAGCGCACCGAGTTCGAGCTCGCCCGAGGTGAGGGCCTCGCGGTTCACGAGGGCCTCGTCGAGCTTGTAGATGTAGGCCGTTCCGCCCGACATGCCCGCCCCGAGGTTGCGACCGGTCGCGCCGAGGATCACGGCGAGACCGCCCGTCATGTATTCGAGCGCGTGGTCGCCCACGCCCTCGACGACGGCGGTGGCGCCGGAGTTGCGGACGAAGAACCGCTCCCCCACCACGCCATTCAGGAACATCCACCCCTGCGTCGCGCCGTACCCGATGACGTTGCCGGCGATGACGTTCTCGGATGCGGCGAAGACCGAGTCGCGCGGCGGCCGGATCACGATCTGCCCGCCCGAGAGTCCCTTGCCGACGTAGTCGTTCGAGTCGCCTTCGAGGCGGAGCGTGATGCCGGAGGGCATGAACGCTCCGAACGACTGGCCCGCCGAACCGGTGAGGCGCACCTCGATGGATCCGGGAGGCAGCCCGTTCTCGCCGTGCGCGCGCGTGACGCGGTGGCCGAGCATGGTTCCGACGGCGCGCTCGGTGTTGCGGATCGGCAGGTCGATCTCGATGTGCCCGCCGTGGGCGATCACGTCCTGCGCGCGCTCGATGAGCTGCACGTCGAAGTGCTCCTCCAGCTCGTGGTTCTGCTCCCGGCCGTGACGGCGGGGAACGTCGTCCGCGAAGCGGGGGCCTTCGAGGATCGGCGCGAGGTCGAGACCGCTCGCCTTCCAGTGGTCGAGGGCGCCGTCGACGTCGAGGAGCTCGGCGTGGCCGATGGCCTCGTCGAGCGAGCGGAAGCCGAGCTCGGCGAGGTACTCGCGCACCTCCTCGGCGATGAACTCCATGAAGTTCACGACGAACTCCGGCTTGCCGGTGAAACGCGATCGCAGAACGGGGTTCTGCGTGGCGACCCCGACCGGGCAGGTGTCGAGGTGGCAGACGCGCATCATGATGCAGCCCGAGACGACGAGCGGTGCGGTCGCGAATCCGAACTCCTCGGCACCGAGCAGGGCGCCGACGATCACGTCACGACCGGTCTTCAGCTGACCGTCGACCTGCACGACCACCCGGTCGCGCATGCCGTTGAGCATCAGCGTCTGCTGCGTCTCGGCCAGACCCAGCTCCCACGGGGTGCCCGCGTGCTTCAGCGAGTTCAGCGGGCTCGCGCCCGTGCCGCCGTCCTGTCCGGAGACGAGGATCACGTCGCTGAGCGCCTTGGCGACGCCGGCCGCGACCGCGCCGATGCCCGACTGGCTGACGAGCTTCGTGTGGATGCGCGCCTCGGGGTTCGCCCGCTTCAGGTCGAAGATGAGCTGCTTGAGGTCTTCGATCGAGTAGATGTCGTGGTGCGGCGGCGGGGAGATGAGTCCGACGCCGGCGGTGGCGTGGCGCGTGCGCGCCACCCACGGGTAGACCTTCGTCGGGGGCAGCTGGCCGCCCTCGCCGGGCTTCGCGCCCTGGGCGAGCTTGATCTGGATGTCCTCGGCCTGCGTCAGGTAGAGGCTCGTCACGCCGAAGCGACCCGAGGCGACCTGCTTGATGGCGCTACGACGCACCGGGTCGAGCAGGCGGTCGACGTCTTCGCCGCCCTCTCCGGTGTTCGACTTCGCGCCGATGCTGTTCATCGCGACAGCGAGGGTCTCGTGCGCTTCCTGGGAGATCGAGCCGTAGCTCATCGCTCCGGTGGAGAAGCGCTTCACGATCGCCGAGACCGGCTCGACCTGGTCGAGGGGCACCGGTGGCCGCACCCCATGACGGAGGCCGAACATGCCGCGGAGCGTCTTGAGCTCCTGCGCCTGGTCGTCGATGAGCTTCGTGTACTCGCGGAAGATGTCGTAGCGCCGCTCGCGGGTGGCGTGCTGCAGACGGAAGACGGTGTCGGGGTTGAACAGGTGCGGTTCCGCGTCGCGCCGCCACTGGTACTCGCCACCGGTCCACAGTCGCTCGTGAGCGCGCACCGCGGCGTCCTCGGGGTACGCATAGGCGTGGCGCGCGGCGTTCTCCGCCGCGATGACGTCGATGCCGATGCCGCCGAGCTTCGTCTCGGTGCCCGTGAAGTAGGCGTCGACGAGCTCCTGCGAGAGACCGATGGCCTCGAAGACCTGGGCTCCCGCGTAGGAGGACACGGTCGAGATGCCCATCTTCGACATGATCTTCAGCACGCCCTTGCCGAGGCCGTAGATCAGGTTCTTGACGGCCTTCTGCGGGGTGACGTCGGTGATGCGTCCGGCGCGCACGAGGTACTCGACGGTCTCCATCGCCAGGTACGGGTTGACCGCGGAGGCGCCGTAGCCGATGAGGGTCGCGACGTGGTGCACCTCGCGGACGTCGCCCGCCTCCACGACGAGTCCCACCTTCATGCGGGTCTCGTTGCGGATGAGGTGGTGGTGCACGGCCGCGAGCATGAGCAGCGACGGGATCGGCGCGAGGTCCTTGTTCGAGTCGCGGTCGCTGAGCACGATGAACTCGGCGCCGTCCTCGATCGCGTGGTCGACCTCGCGGCACATCTGCGTGAGCCGCTTCTGCATGCCTTTGTGGCCGGCCTCGACGCGGTAGAGACCGCGGATCGTCACCGACGAGCGCCCGGGGAGGGCGGTGTCGATGTGCTGGATCTTCGCGAGCTCGTCGTTGTCGATCACGGGGAAGTCGAGCGTCACGGTGCGGGTGTGGTCGGCGCCCCACTGCAGCAGGTTGCGCTCGGGGCCGAGCCCGAGGGCGAGCGAGGTCACGACCTCTTCGCGGATCGAGTCCAGCGGCGGGTTCGTGACCTGCGCGAACTGCTGGGTGAAGTAGTCGAAGAGGAGGCGGGGGCGCTCGCTGAGCACGGCGACCGGAGTGTCGCTGCCCATCGCGCCGAGCGGTTCGGCGCCCTTCTGGCCCATCGGGGTCAGGAGGATGCGCACCTCCTCCTCGGTGTAGCCGAAGGTGCGCTGGCGGCGGGTGATCGACGCGATCGGGTGCACGATGTGCTCGCGCTCGGGCAGCTCGGACAGGCGCACGCGACCGGCGTCGAGCCATTCCTGCCACGGCTCCTGCGCGGCGAGCTCCGCCTTGATCTCCGAGTCGTCGACGATGCGGCCCTGGGCGGTGTCGACGAGGAACATGCGCCCGGGACGCAGGCGGCCGCGGCTCTTGATGCGCTCGGGCGCGAAGTCGAGCACACCCGTCTCGCTGCCGATCACGACCAGTCCGTCGGTCGTCTCGGTCCAGCGACCGGGGCGGAGGCCGTTGCGGTCGAGCGTCGCCCCGACGAGCGTGCCGTCGGTGAAGATGAGGGCGGCCGGGCCGTCCCAGGGCTCCATCTGCATGGAGTGGTAGTCGTAGAAGGCGCGCAGATCGGGCGCGATGGTCGCCTGCTTCTCGTATGCCTCGGGGACCATCATCATGACCGCGTGCGGGAGGCTGCGCCCGGTGAGGGTGAGCAGCTCCAGCACCTCGTCGAACGAGGCGGAGTCGCTCGCGCCGTCGGTGCAGATGGGCAGCAGCGGCCGGATGTCGCCGAGCAGTTCCGACTCGAGCTGCGACTGGCGCGCACGCATCCAGTTGCGGTTGCCCTTGACGGTGTTGATCTCACCGTTGTGGGCCAGCATTCGCAGCGGCTGAGCGAGCGGCCACGACGGGAAGGTGTTGGTCGAGTACCGGGAGTGGACGACGGCGAGCTCCGACACGAACCGCTCGTCCTGGAGGTCGGGGTAGAACGGCTCGAGCTGCAGCGTCGTGACCATGCCCTTGTAGCCGAGCGTGCGGCTGGACAGCGACACGAAGTAGGCGTTGAGCTCGATGGTCGCGCGCTTGCGCAGCCGGTAGACGCGGCGATCGAGGTCGATACCCGACAGCGCCGCGGCGTCGCCGACGGCCGGGCGGGACACGAACAGCTGCTCGAAGGCCGGGCGTGCCTCGAAGGCCAGCTTTCCGAGATGCTCGTCGTCGGTGGGCACCTCGCGCCAGCCGAGCACGACGAGGTTCTCTGCCGCCGCGAGCCGTTCGATCCCCGCCTTCATGTCGGCGCGGGCCTCGCTCTCGAGCGGCAGGAAGATCATTCCTGCCGCGTACTCCCCCATCGGAGGCAGGTCGAAGTCGACGACGGCGCGCAGGAACGCGTCCGGCATCTGCGTCAGGATGCCCGCACCGTCGCCGGTGCCGGCGTCGGAGCCGATGGCGCCGCGGTGTTCGAGATTGCGCAGCGCCGTCAGCGCCAGCTCGACGATGTCGTGGCCGGCTTCGCCGCGGAGGGTCGCCACCATGGCCAGACCGCACGCGTCTTTCTCGAAGGCCGGGTTGTACATCCCCTGCTTAGCGGGGAACGCGCCGCCGACGGCGGCGACGGAACGAGGGCTCGAAGGCATACCTGCCGTCCTCACGTTGATTCTCAGGATGGGACGACGTCGGCCCTGGAAGGATTTATTTCGTGACGGAGGTGCTTGTGGCGCTGCCGACGGGTGATGTTGTCGCGGGCGGCTCGCTCACGTCGACGAAGTCGTGGGGTTCAGGCGATTGTACAGCCCCCGCACCCTTGGCTTCGCGACCCGGCATGTACGGAGACGGTTCATAGCCGGGGTGACGGCGCTTCTGCACGATCATGATGACCAGGCCGACCACGACGCCGAGGAGGGCCGCCGCGACGTTCGTGCGGAGGCCGAGGATGATCTCGCTGGGGTCGATGCGGATGGTCTCCCAGATGGCGCGTCCGGTGCCGTACCAGATCAGGTACAGGCCGAAGGTGCGTCCCCACTGCAGCCGGAAGGCGCGCGCGGCGAGGATGATCACGGCCGCACCGAGCAGGTTCCAGAGAACCTCGTAGAGGAATGTCGGGTGGAACAGCGTGTCGGGCTGGAGCCCGGGCGGGAAGGCGGGGTTGTCGCTGTCGATCTCGAGACCCCAGGGCAGGTCGGTCGGCAGTCCGAACAGCTCCTGGTTGAACCAGTTGCCGAAACGGCCGAGCGCCTGGGCGATGATGAGGCCGGGGGCCAGTGCGTCGGCGAACGTCCAGAACCGGATGCCGGTCCAGCGGCAGCCGAGGTAGGCGCCGACGGCGCCCCCGATGAGCGCACCGAAGATGGCGATGCCGCCCTCCCAGATCGCCCAGACGGAGCCCGGCATGAACGGATTCCACGTGTTGATGCCTTCGCCGAAGTAATCGCCGGGGTGCGTGAGCACGTGGTAGATCCGCGCGCCGACGATGCCGAGGGGCACGGCCAGCAGGCAGATGTCGATCACGACCCAGGGCTCGGCACCGCGCTTCGTGAGGCGGTAGTTCGTCAACAGCACCGCGGCCACGATCCCCGCGATGATGCAGAGGGCGTAGAAGTGGATCGGCACGGGTCCGATGAAGAACCGGTTGATCTCCGGACTCGGGATGCTGGCGAGCACGCTGATAGGCGCGCTCGTAGGAACGAACGTCATGAGCAGAAGTCTAGAGTCGATCCGCGGTGCCCGCAGACAGGGCCTGCGCGGTCTCGGCGAGACCCTCGACCCCGCCGTCGCGCAGCGCGCGGACGAGCGCGGTGCCGACGATCGCGCCGTCGGCGTACTCGAGCACACCCTCGATCTGGTCGGCCGTCGAGATCCCGATGCCGACGCAGGCGCGCTCGGCGCCGTGTTCGCGCAGGCGTGCCACGAGGGTGCGCGCAGCGGCGTCCAGCTCGGTGCGCTCCCCGGTGATGCCCATGGTCGAGACCGTGTACACGAAACCGGTCGAGGATCGCGCGATGAGTTCGAGGCGCTCCTCGGTCGAGGTCGGTGCGGCCAGGAACACCCGGTCGAGCCCGGTGCGCTCGCTCGCCGCGATCCACTCCCCGGCGACGTCCGGCGTGATGTCGGGGGTGATGAGCCCCGCGCCCCCGGCGGCCAGGAGATCGTCGGCGAACCGGTCGACCCCGTACTGCAGAACGGGGTTCCAGTAGGTCATCACGAGCACCGGCACCTCGACGCGACGGGTGACCTCGCGGATGACCGTGAACAGGTCGCTCAGGCGGAAGCCGGCGGCCAGCGCCACCTGGGTGGCCTCCTGGATGATCGGACCGTCCATCACGGGGTCGCTGTAGGGCGGGCCGATCTCGAGGATGTCGGCGCCGTTCTCGGCGAGGGCCACCGCGGCGTCGATGCTGGTCTGGATGTCGGGGAAGCCGGCCGGCAGGTAGGCGACGAACGCGCCGCGCCCGGCGGCGTGGGCGGCGTCGATCGCCGCAGCGACACGGGAGGTCACAGTTCGATCCCCTCTCCCTTGGCGTCGTCCTCTGCCTCGGGCACGACGACGGGCGCGTTCTCGGCGTCGTACAGCTCGAAGTAGCGGGCGGCGGTGTCCATGTCCTTATCGCCGCGGCCGGAGAGGCAGACGGCGATCACCGCGTCCGAGCCGAGCTCGCGGCCCACGCGCAGGGCGCCCGCGAGGGCGTGCGCCGACTCGATGGCAGGGATGATGCCCTCGGTCTTGGAGAGCAGGCGCAGCGCCTGCATCGCCTCGTCGTCGGTCGCGGGGATGTATTCCGCGCGCCCGATCGACGACAACCAGGCGTGCTCCGGGCCGACTCCCGGATAGTCGAGACCGGCCGAGATCGAGTGCGACTCGACGGTCTGGCCGTCCTCGTCCTGCAGGACGAACGTCTTCGCGCCGTGCAGGACGCCCGGGCGGCCGCGTTCGATGGATGCGGCGTGGCGGGGCGTGTCGACCCCGTCGCCGGCGGCTTCCACGCCGTAGAGGCGGACCGCGTCGTCGTCGAGGAAGGCGTCGAACATGCCGATCGCGTTCGAGCCGCCGCCGACGCAGGCGAAGACCGCGTCGGGAAGGCGGCCGAGCTCGTCGAGGAACTGCGCGCGCGCCTCCTCGCCGATGACCTTCTGGAAGTCGCGCACCATGGCGGGGAACGGGTGCGGCCCCGCTGCCGTGCCGAAGATGTAGTTCGTGGTCTCGACGCTGGCGACCCAGTCGCGGTACGCCTCGTTGATGGCGTCCTTGAGCGTGCGCGACCCGGTCGTGACCGGGACGACCTCGGCGCCGAGCAGACGCATGCGCGCGACGTTCAGCGCCTGTCGCTCGGTATCGACCTCGCCCATGTAGATGGTGCAGTCGAAGCCGAAGAGGGCCGCCGCCGTCGCCGTCGCGACGCCGTGCTGGCCTGCACCGGTTTCGGCGATCACGCGGGTCTTGCCGAGGCGCTTGGTGAGCAGCGCCTGGCCGAGCACGTTGTTGATCTTGTGGGATCCGGTGTGGTTGAGGTCTTCGCGCTTGAGGAAGACCCGCCCGCCACCGGCGTGCTCGGCGAAACGCGGAACCTCCGTGAGCACCGAGGGGCGTCCCGCGTAGGAGCGCAGGAGCTCGCGCAGCTCGTCGAGGAACGCCGGGTCGACGATCGCGGCCTCGTAGACCGCGGTCAGCTCGTCGATGGCGGCGATGAGCGACTCGGGCATGTACCGCCCGCCGAAGTCGCCGAAGTAGGGACCGTTCTCGGTGCGAAGACTCATGCGGATACTCCTCGGGGGTCGCCGACATCGAGGAATCGGCGAAGGGTGGCGACGGGGTCGCCGGTGACGAGCGCCTCGCCGACGAGCACGGCGTCGGCGCCGGCGGCGCGGTAGTGAGCGACGTCGGCGGGTGCGAGCACCGCGGACTCGGCGATCTTGACCACGTCGGCGGGGATGCCGTCGACGAGGCGGCCGAACAGATCGCGGTCGAGTTCGAAGGTCGAGAGGTCGCGGGCGTTGACGCCGATGAGGCGGGCGCCGACGTCGGCGGCCCGGGCGACCTCGTCGGCCGAATGGGCTTCCACCAGCGCCGTCATCCCGAGCTGGTTCGTCAGGTCGAACAGCTCGGCGAGCGTCGGCTGATCGAGCGCGGCGACGATGAGCAGCACGAGGTCAGCGCCGGAAGCGCGCGCTTCGAGCACCTGGTACGGCGTGGCCAGGAAGTCCTTTCGCAGCACCGGGATGCCGACCGAGCCCTTGACTGCTTCGAGATCGGCGAGCGATCCCTTGAAGCGACGGCCCTCGGTGAGCACGGAGATGACCGACGCGCCGCCGGTCTCGTAGAGGTTCGCCTGGTGCGCGGGGTCGGGGATCGCCGCGAGGTCGCCGCGCGAGGGGCTCGCACGCTTGACCTCGGCGATGATCTTGACCCGGTCGGCCGGGGCGAGCGCCGCGAGTACGTCGAGCGCCGGGGCGCGGTCTGCGGCGGCGCGCTCCACCTCGGCGAGCGGCTTCTCAGCCGCTCGTGCCTGCGAGTCCTCCACCGCGCCGGCCGTGAGGTCGGCGAGCATGCTCAATGCTCTTTGACCGTGACCTTGGAACCGCCGACGCCGTAACCCGCGCGCTTGAGCACGGCACCGACGACGAGGCCCACCAGCACGAGTCCGACCGACGCCCACACGAGCCACGGCTGATCGAAGTAGAACGCGGCGGTGCCGATCGAGAATCCGATCAGCATGATCGTGATGGCCGTCCAGGCTGCCGGCGAGTGTCCGTGGCCGGGGTCGCCGAGGGGGTTGCTCATGAGGCTCCTTGGTGGTGTCGGCGCGATCGTGCGCGCTGAGGTGAAGTCTACCGGTGCCGCTCTCAGGCGGTGGGATCGTCGCCGCGCGAGAGGTCGTCCCACGAGTCGATCGCGTCGTGGGGCCGCGAGCCGTCGCCACCGGCCGCCGCAGACGCGGTCTGGTAGCGACGGTCGGCGCTCCCGCGCCACCGGCGTGCGGTGACGAGGGTGAACACGCCCGCCAACACGAGCACGATCTGGGCGACCAGGGTGACGCCCGGCCACGGGGTCGCCGTCGTCGACGAGACGAGGGCGGCCACAGCATCCGTTCCCCCGATGCCGGTCGCGTCGGTGACGGCCCCGGCGAACGACGAGACGGGCGCCGCGACGGCGATCTGGGCGGTGAGCACGCCGAGGATCGCTCCGATGGCGACGCTGAGCACGCCGAAGACGTAGCGGAGCACGAGGCCGGTGATCGAGATGGCGGCGCCGAGCGCGAGGGCGGCGAGGCTGAGCGGCGTGAGGATCGGAAGCGCATCGGCGCCGGCCACGAGGAGCGGCTCCGAGGCGCCGTCGGCCAGAGTGACCGAGAGCCACGTCTGGGTGGAGCCGATCACCCCGATCGCTCCGGCCACGAGCATGCTGAGCACGGTCAGCAGGCGCGCACGGCGGATCATGAAGCCCCTTCGGCTACGGGGGCGAGATCGTCGGCGTCGAAGCATGTGCGCGTGCCGGTGTGACACGCGGCCCCCACCTGGTCGACCTCGATGAGGATCGTGTCGCCGTCGCAGTCCAGCCGTGCCCCCCGCACGTGCTGGACGTGCCCGGACGTGTCGCCCTTGCGCCAGTACTCGCCGCGCGAGCGCGACCAGAACGTGACGCGTCCCTCGGTGAGGGTGCGGCGCAGGGCCTCCGCGTTCATCCAGGCCAGCATGAGCACCTCGCGGGTGTCCCACTGCTGGATGATCGCCGGGGCGAGTCCGTCGGCGTTGAAGACGACCCTGCCGAGGCGTTCGTCGATCGTGTCGGTCATGTGCGGATCTCGATCCCGTCCGCCGCGAGCGCGGCCTTGACGTCGCCGACGGTGAGCGCGCCGGAGTGGAAGACGGATGCGGCGAGCACCGCGTCGGCTCCGGCGCGGATCGCGGGGGCGAAGTCGTCGACCGATCCCGCCCCGCCCGACGCGATCACCGGAACGCTCGAGATCTCGCGCATGAGCGAAGTGAGCTCGAGGTCGAAGCCGGCCTTCGTGCCGTCGGCGTCGATGGAGTTGACCAGCAGCTCCCCCGCGCCGCGCTCGATGGCCTCCCTCGCCCATTCGAGGGCGTCGAGTGTGGTCTCGGTGCGGCCGCCGTGCGTTGTCACCACGAAACCGGAGGGGGTGGATGCGGAGCGCTTCACGTCCAGCGAGAGCACGAGCACCTGCGAGCCGAAGCGGTCGGCGATCTCGTCGAGGAGCGGCGGACGAGCGATCGCGGCCGAGTTCACCCCGATCTTGTCGGCGCCCACGCCCAGAAGCCTGGCGACGTCCTCGTCGGAGCGCACGCCGCCGCCGACCGTCAGCGGGATGAAGACCTCTTCGGCGGTGCGGCGCACGACGTCGTACGTCGTCGACCGTTCGTCGACCGTCGCGGTGACGTCGAGGAAGGTGATCTCGTCGGCGCCCTGTGCGAAGTAGAGCCGGGCGAGCTCGACCGGGTCGCCCATGTCGCGCAGATCGAGGAAGTTGACGCCCTTCACCACCCGGCCCGCGGCGACATCGAGGCACGGGATGACCCGGCGCGCGAGCGACACGTCAGAGCCTCGCGGCGTGGATCTCGGTCACGAGGATCGCGCGGGCACCCATGGCGTACAGCGCGTCCATGACCTGGTTGACGCCCTTGCGCGGGCTCATCACGCGGACGGCGACCCACTCGGGGTCGCGCAGGGGCGAGATCGTCGGCGACTCGATGCCGGGGGCGATCGCCACCGCCTCGTCGACCAGTCGTACGGGCAGGTCGTAGTCGATCAGCACGTACCGGCGGGCGACCATGACGCCCTTGAGGCGTCGCAGCAGCGTCTGGGTGCCCTCGGCCTCGACCGGCCCGGAGACGAGCACGGCGTCCGACTCGAGGATGACCGGGCCGAAGATCTCCAGGCCCGCCTGGCGGAGGGTCGTGCCGGTCGAGACGACGTCGGCGACGGCATCCGCCACCCCCAGCTGGACCGCCGACTCGACGGCCCCGTCGAGTGGGACGAGGTCGACCGCGATCCCCCGCTCGTCGAGGAAGCCGTCGACCAGGCCGGGGTAGGCCGTCGCGACGCGCAGCCCTTCGAGCTCGGAGATGTCGGAGAACCGTCCCGGGCGCGCGGCGAAACGGAACGTAGACCCGCCGAAGCCGAGGGCCTCGATCTCGCGCGCGCCGGGCATCCGGGCATCGAGGAGCAGATCGCGCCCGGTGATGCCGACGTCCAGCGCGCCGGAGCCCACATAGGTCGCGATGTCCTTGGGGCGGAGGTAGAAGAACTCGACGTCGTTGGTCGGGTCGATGGTGTGCAGGTCTTTCGGGTCGCGGCGGCCGGTGTAACCGGCCTCGGCGAGCATCGCGGCGGAGGTCTCGGAGAGGGAGCCCTTGTTCGGCACGGCGATTCGCAGCATGGCGGAGACTTTCGGGTCGAGGGGGTGGGGCGAACGCGGAACGCTCAAAGATGTCGGTAGACGTCTTCGAGGGTCAGCCCCTTCGCGACCATCATCACCTGCAGGTGGTACAGCAGCTGCGAGATCTCCTCGGCGGCGGCCTCGGAGGATTCGTACTCGGCGGCCATCCAGACCTCGGCGGCTTCCTCGACGATCTTCTTGCCGATCGCGTGGACCCCCGCGTCGAGCTGGGCGATCGTGCCGGAGCCGGCGGGGCGTTCGATCGCCTTCGCACTGAGCTCGGCGAACAGGGCGTCGAACGTCTTCACTCTGCCAGGGTATCGAACCGCGCGGCCCGTCGGCGTCGCACCGACGCCTCGGGCGGGCGTTCAGTGGGCGGCGATGCTGAGCAGGATGATCACGATGCCCAGGAGCATCGTCGTGAGGACGCCCGCGATCCGCCACGGCCACCGGCTGCCGTTGCGCCGGGCATTGAGGTACCCGATCGCGCCGAGCATGAGGATGCCGCTGAAGAGGGCGGCGAAGTACGCGACCCATTCGTCGACGCCCAGGCCCGCGGTCATCAGGAGGGCGACCGGGATGAGCATCGCCAGAGCCATGCCCGAGGAGTGCCGCACGCCGTCACGGATCGCTGTACGCAGCGGAGGTGCCGGGCGCTTCGCGCGGCTCGCGACGACAGCGGCGTAGATGTGGGCGAGCCAGAAGACGGCCACCGTGCCCAAGACGAAGACGATGACGTCGTCGTCGGTATCTGCGTCGATCTCACCGGCGATGAGCGCGGTGACGAGCACGATGCCGTAGACGCCGTGCTCGCCGCTGTAGGCGCTGAGCAGACGCCGCGCATGGTGCGCTCCGGTCTGGCGGATGCCGTGCGGGTGGTCGGTCCCCGCGGATGCGTCGTCTGTCTCGCTCATCGTCTCCCCCGGTGATCGTCGGTCAGTGTCGGTGCGCGCGCGAGGCCATCGCGCGAAGGCTGCGGATCGCCGCATCCGGGTCGTCGGAGCCGAAGACCGCGGAGCCCGCGACGAACGTGTCGGCACCCGCCTCGGAGGCCTGGGCGATGGTCGAGGCCGAGATGCCGCCGTCGACCTGCAACCAGACCGCGGAGCCGCGGCGCCGGGCCTCCTCCGACAGCGCACGGAGCTTCGGCATCGTCTCGGGCATGAACGACTGACCGCCGAATCCGGGCTCGACCGTCATCACGAGGATCTGGTCGAACTCGTCGAGAACGTCGTAGAGGCCGTCCACGGGCGTCGAGGGCTTCACGGCGACCCCGGCGCGAGCCCCGATCTCCCGGAGCCGCCGGGCGAGGGCGACGGGTTCGGCGGCCGCCTCGAGGTGGAAGGTGACGGATGCGGCACCCAGCTCGGCGTACTCGGGAGCCCATCGCTCCGGCGCGTCGATCATGAGATGAACATCGAGCGGTACCGGGCTCGTCTGCTGGATGCGCCCGACCATCTGTGACCCGAACGTGAGGTTGGGGACGAAGTGGTTGTCCATCACGTCGACGTGCACGAAGTCGGCGCCGTCGATGCGGGCGAGCTCGGCCTGCATGTTGACGAAGTCGGCGGCGAGGATGCTGGGGTTGACGCGGAATCCGGTGGGGTCTGACACCGGACCATTATGTCGTCCGCCTTCGGCGCACGACGTGACCGATGTCACGGGCGACCATGACACGTCGGCACTACTGCCCCGGGTGCCGGCCCGGTTGGCTGGCAGGACACCGCGGCGTACCCGATGCCGCGCTCCTCGAATCGAGTGCCCCGTGCGCAGACCCCTGACAATCACCCTCACCGTGCTCGGCACGCTGATCGTCGTCCCCACTCTCACTCTCGCGACGACGGCGGTGATCAACGCTGTCGTCACCGCCGCGGAGCTGTCATCGATCGCGCCCTACGGACAGCTCGTGGCGGTCGAGGGCAAGCAGATGAACGTCGTCGTCAGCGGCGACAGCGGCGGCGGTGAGGAGACGATCGTCCTGCTCCCGGGTCTGGGAACCGCGGCCCCCGCGCTCGACTTCGCGCCCCTCATCGACGCGCTCGACGATGAGCACCGCGTCTTCGCCGTCGAACCGTTCGGCACCGGCCTGAGCGATCAGACCGACGCCCCGCGCACGGCGGAGAACATCACGCGGGAGGTCCATGAGGCACTCGGACAGCTCGGCATCGACAGGTACGTGCTGATGGGGCATTCCATCGCCGGCATCTACGCGCTGACCTACAGTGCCGCCTACGCCGACGAGATGGTGGCGTTCGTGGGAATCGACACCAGCGTGCCGGGTCAGCCCGGAGCGGAGGAACCCATCGTCACCGAAGGGATGTCGCTGCTCCGCGACCTCGGGATCAGCAGAGCGCTCGCCGCGCTCGCCGGCGACCCGTACGAAGGACTCCCCCACGACCCGTCTACGAAAGAGCAGATGGCCGCTCTGTCGACGAAGAACTCGACCGCGCCGACGATGCTCGACGAGTTCGAGCACGCGGCGCGCACCTCCGCCGAGGCACGGGGAGCCGTCTTCCCCCGCGACCTGCCGGTGCTGCTGTTCGTCGTGTCGGAAGATCCGGAGCTTCCGGGGTGGGCGTCCCTGCACGAGGAGCAGGCGGCCGGTGTCGAGTACGGGCGGGTGGTGCTGCTCGACGGCGGGCACTACCTGCACCACACCCGCTCGCCCGAGATCGCCGACGAGACCGCCGCCTTCCTCGCGTCGGAGTCGTCCCGCTGACCAGGGCCGTCAGCGCTTGCGCAGCAGCGCGATCGACATCGCGTCGGTGCCGTGCCGGTGGGGCCACAGTTGAGCGCGCCCCGAGCCGTCCTCCTGGGCGGGGAGATCGATCGGGGTTCGCGAGACACGGCCGACGACCTCGCGGGCGTCGAGCTCCTCCACGGCATCGCCGAGCTCGCGGCGCACCTCGGCGACCACGCCCGCCGTCTCGGCCAGATGCGGCGAGCAGGTCACGTAGGCGACGATCCCGCCGGGCTTCACGGCCGTGAACGCGGCCAGGACGAGCTCGCGCTGCAGATCGGCGAGAGCGGGAACGTCGGTCGGAGCCTTGCGCCATCGCGCCTCGGGGCGTCGGCGGAGCGCGCCGATGCCGGTGCACGGGGCATCGACGAGCACGCGGTCGTAGGTGTCGGGGGTGCGCGCCGCCCGGGTGCGCCCGTCTTCCTCGGTCACCTCGACCTCGAGGGGCACGCCGGAGACGGCGCGGCGGACGAGTCCCGCGCGCGCCGGGATGATCTCGTTCGCATCGAGCGTCGCGCCGTTCGCGAGCGCCTCGGCCGCGAGCAACGCGGTCTTGCCGCCGGGACCTGCGCAGAGATCGAGCCAGCGCTCGTCGGGGCCGACGGGTTCGGCGCGCGTGAGCGCGTACGCCGCCAGCTGCGATCCCTCGTCCTGCACCCGCAGGCGGCCGTCGGACTCGCGGACGAGACGCTCGGGGTCGCCTCCGCCGAGGATGAAGCCGTCGGGCGAGTACGGAGTCGCTCGCGCGCCCGCCGGACGCTGCGCCAGGCCGGGGAGGGCGAGCATGCCCACCCGCGGTGCATCGTTGTCGGCCTCGAGGAGGGCGTCGAGCTCGGCGCCGCGACCTTCGGCGCCGAGTGCCCGACGGAACGCGCGGAGGATCCACACGGGATGTGACGTGATGATCCCGCGTCGCTCGTCGTCGGACCGTGCGGAGCGTTCGAGCTGCTCGTACCAATGGCCCGGCGTCTCGCGCGAGATGCTGCGCAGCACCGCGTTGACGAAGCCCGGCGCGCCGCGCGACCCGGCGGCGCGTGCGAGTTCGACGGATTCGTTCACGGCCGCGTGCGACGCCACGCGCGTCGACAGCAGCTGGTGGGCTCCCAGGCGCAGCGCATCGAGCACGACAGGATCGATCTGATCGATGGGGCGCTTCGCGACCATCGAGATGAGCGCGTCGTAGGTGCCGCGTCGGCGGAGGGTGCCGTAGGTCAGCTCGGTCGCGAGGGCGGCGTCCTGCGTGTCGAGTTTCGCGCGCCCGATCTCGTGCGGGAGCAGCAGGTTGGCGTAGGCATCGTCGGTCGAGACGGCGTGCAGCACGTCGAAGGCGACCTGGCGCGCACCCTGCACGCTCACGAGCCCGCCACCGGACGGTCGGCGCGAAGGCCTCGCCACCAATCGACCGCTGCCATGGCGGGCTTCCCCGCGGGCTGCACGGTGAGGAGCTCGACGGGATCGGTGGCCGTCCCGACGACGACGCTGCGCCCGACAGCGGAGATGGCGCCGGGGGTGAGCGGCTGTTCATCGGTCGACGGGAAGGGGCGAGCGGAGAGGATCTTCAGGCGAGCCCCGTCGATCGTCGTGTGGGCACCCGGTTCGGGGGTCACGCCCCGGAGACGGGCGAGCACCGTCCCCGCATCCGCCGTCCACTCGAGGGTGCCGTCGGCGAGGGTGAGTTTGGCCGCGAACGTCGGTTCGCCCGTCTGGGCGACCGACCGGGCCGAGCCGTCGGCGATGCCGTCGACGACGCGCGTGAGGAGCGGTCCGCCGCGCTCGGCGAGGGCGGCGAGCACGTCGGCCGACGTCGCGTTCTCGGGCACCTCGTAGGGCTCCTCGGCGAAGACGGGGCCGGCATCGAGCTCGGCGACGAGCTGGAACACGCTCGCACCCGACACCCGGTCGCCGGCGATCAGAGCACGCTGCACCGGGGCCGCGCCCCGCCACCGGGGCAGCAGCGAGAAGTGGAGGTTGATCCACCCGAACCGGGGAGTCGTCAGGAGCGGCTCGCGGACGAGGCCGCCGTAAGCCACGATGACCCCGAGGTCGGGGGCCTCCTCCGCGATGCGGGCCGTGACGGCCTCGTCGAGGCGCGACGCCTTGTGCACGACGAGCCCGAGCTCGTCGGCGGCCGCGGCGACCGGCGAGGGGGTGAGCACGCGGCGTCGGCCCTGCGGTGCATCGGTGCGGGTCACCACCGAGATCAGCTCGTGACCGCTCCCCGCGAGTGCGCGGAGAGACGGGACGGCGACTTCGGGAGTCCCGGCGAAGACGAGGCGCATGAGTCTCCTCAGAGGTCGGGTTCGGCGACGTCGAGCCGAACTTTGAGTGTATTGCGCGGGCGGGGGCCGCGCTCGCGAGGAGAGCGGCGGGCGCGCAGCGCGTCGGCCACCACGGATGCGCGGAGGCTCTCGGCCACCGCTCGACCCAGCGGGTACTCGAACCGCACGAGCGCACGCGCGGTCGGGGCGGTGCCCAGCTCCCCCGTGACGACGGGGCCGAGTACCGCCGCGGCTCCGAGGGACGGCACGTCGGTGCGCAGGGTCGCAAGGGCCGTATCGACCGACTTCGCGGCTCCCTCGACGGTCGCGAGCCGCACGGCCGGAGGCATGTGCAGCGGAGCCCGGTCGGCGAGTTCTGCGCGCGCATAGGCCGGCTGCGTCCAGGTGGCGAGAGCACGGGCGACCGGTCCGGCCACCCCCACGAGGTGGACGGGTGCCCCCGGTGCCGCCAGCGCGGCGGCGTTGGACCACCATCGCAGGCAGTGCTCGCCGATCCGCAGCGCCTCTGCCTGCAGCATCCGTTCGCCGTCGAGGAGGATCACCGCCCGGTAGCCCCCGGCGACGACGGGCTCGGCGCCCCGCGTCGCGATCACGAGTGCGGGGCGCGGCTCGACCTCGCTCAGCGGATGCTGGCCGTCGGAGACGATCACCCGCGTGCCGGCGAAGGCGCGCCCGAGCTCGTCGGCGGTGCGCTCGCTCCCCGACGACGACATGCGCAGGGTCGTGGCCTCGCAGTGCGGGCAGACCCAGGAGTGCGCGGCGCGTCCGCACCACGCGCAGACCGGGACGGCTCCCGGCCGGGCGGCGCGGAGGGGGCCCGTGCAATGCCGGCAGCGGGCGGGCCGCCGGCACTCGCCGCAGACCAGTGAGGGCGCGTAGCCGGGCCGGGCGACCTGGACGAGAACCGGACCCTGCGCGAGCGCTTCGCGGGCGGCGGCGAAGGCCGCGGACGGCACGCGGGAGCCGCGGTTCTCACCCTCGCGCGTCGCGCTGAGCACGATGCGCGGCGACGGGCGTCGTGCGGCAGGTGCCTCGTGCACGAATCCGATCTCGACGAGCCGCTGCACCTCGGTGGTGCGGGTGTGGCCTGCGAACAGCAGCGCCGAGCCCTCGAGCTCCTGTCGGACGAGGGCGGCGTCGCGCGCGTGCACCCCGGGCGACAGCTGCTCGGAGAGGAGGGGATCTCCGTCGTCCCAGATGGCCACGAGCCCCACGTCGTGCGCGGGGGCGTAGACCGCCGAGCGTCGCCCGACCACGATGCAGGGGGCAGTGCTCAACGAGCGCAGGAATTGCCCATAGCGGGCGGGGTTCGACTGGTCGGCGTCGTGTCGGATCACCGCGTCGTCGTCGACGAACAGCGCCAGTGCGGCCGTCAGTTGCGCCTGGTCGCGGTAGTCGGGAACCACCACGATGGCGCTGCGCCCCCGCGCGAGCGTGCGCGTCGCCGCCGCGGCGAGCACGACGGCCCATTCGCCGACCGCGATCGCGGTCGAGGGGCGAGGGGGTGCGTCGAGGGCGATGCGCGCACCGGCGTCGAGGTGCCCGCCGAGGGCGGGGAAGCCGGCGATCACGGCGTCGGCGCGGGCGAGGGACTCGTCGGAGACCCGCGGAGCGTCGGGTTCGGGCGCCGACGCCCAGACCTTCTCGGCGCGCACCATGCGCTTCGGGATGGCCAGTCGCAGGATGTCGGCCGCCGACCCCGCCGCGCGATCGGCGACCCGGCGGGCGAGGGCGTAGAGCCCCGGGGTCAGCACGGGCACGGGAGAGACCACCGCGTCGATCTCCGACAGCGGGCGCTCCCCCGGGTCGTCGTCGGTCTCGACGACGTAGGCGTCGACGAGGCGCCCCGCGGTGCGCAGCGGCACCCGGACGCGCACGCCGGGTACGGCCTCGTCGGCGAGCCGCTCGGGGATCGCGTAGTCGAACAGCCGGTCGAGCTGCGGCAGCGGCGACTCGAAGAGCACCCGCGCGACGCGCCGCGGCGTCACGCCGAGATCAGCACCCGGTGCCGACACCTCACAGACCTGCGGCCGCGCGCAGCTCCTCCACCCGGTCGGTGCGTTCCCAGGTGAAGTCGGGAAGCTCGCGGCCGAAGTGCCCGTAGGCGGCGGTCTGCGCGTAGATGGGGCGGAGGAGGTCGAGTCGATCGATGATCGCCTTCGGCCGGAGGTCGAACACCTCGAGCACGGCACGGGTGATCGCGTCGTCGTCGATGTGACCGGTGCCGAAGCTCTCGACGTAGAGACCGACGGGCTGCGCCTTGCCGATCGCGTACGCGATCTGCAGTTCGAGCCGGTCGGCGAGGCCCGCCGCGACCGCGTTCTTCGCGACCCAGCGCATGGCGTAGGCGGCGGAGCGGTCGACCTTCGACGGGTCCTTGCCGCTGAACGCACCGCCGCCGTGACGCGCCGCGCCGCCGTACGTGTCGATGATGATCTTGCGCCCCGTGAGGCCGGCGTCGCCCTTGGGGCCGCCGACGACGAAGGGCCCGGCCGGGTTGATGTAGTACTTCACGTCGGGCAGGTCGAGGCCGGTCTGCTCGAGTACGGGGTCGATGATCTCGGCGCGCACCCGCTCGCGCAGGTCTTCCTGCGACACCCCGGGGTGGTGCTGGGTCGACAGCACGACCGACTCCACCGTCTTGGGTACCTGGCCGTCGTAGCCGAGCGTCACCTGGGTCTTGCCGTCGGGGCGGAGGAACGGCAGCTGCTCGGACTTGCGGACCGAGGCGAGGCGCTCGGCCATGCGATGCGCGGTCCAGCTCGCCATCGGCATGAGCTGCGGGGTCTCGGTGGTGGCGTAGCCGAACATGATGCCCTGGTCGCCGGCCCCCTGCTCGTCGCGGGGGTCGACCGAGCCGCGCTCGCGCTGCTCGAACGCCTTGTTGACGCCGGAGGCGATGTCGGAGGACTGTGCCCCGATCGAGATGCTGACGCCGCAGGAGTCCCCGTCGAAGCCGGTCTCGCTCGAGGTGTAGCCGATGCGGTTCACGACGTCTCGGACGATCGCGGGGATCTCGACGTAGGCGCTCGTGGAGACCTCGCCGGCGACGTGGACGAGTCCGGTCGTGACGAGCGTCTCGACGGCGACGCGACCGGTGGGGTCTTCGCGGAGGATGGCGTCGAGGATGCTGTCGGAGATCTGGTCGCAGATCTTGTCGGGGTGCCCCTCGGTGACGGACTCGGACGTGAAAAGCCGCAGCTCGGTCATGGTGCTCCTGATCGGCGGGTCGGGGATGGCACAAGTATGCCCCGGGTGGCCGACAGCCGGCCCGGGGCTCTTGTTACTTCGTCATCCGCGCCGCCGGGGGCGACGGGGATGGGAGATCGCTGCGGGAGCGATCGCTCAGACAGCCTCTTCGACAGCGCGCAGGCGCAGCTTGTCTTCGTGGATCTCGTGGAGCGCGATCGTCAGCGGCTTGTCTTCGACGGTCGAGTCGACCAGCGGGCCGACGTTGTCGAAGAGGTTGCCCTCGTGCAGATCGGAGTAGTAGTCGTTGATCTGGCGGGCGCGCTTCGACGCGTAGATCACGAGCTGGTACTTCGAGTCGACCTTGGTGAGAAGGCTGTCGATGGGCGGGTCGATGATGCCCTGGTTACGAGTCGGCATGCGGAACCTCCTGGTTCGGTGACGGATGCGGCGCGCTGGGCGCCGAAGCATCCCCTCAGTCTACCGCGTCCGCCACCCGGGAGCCGAGAGTGCCCGTTCCTGCCGTTCGTGTCCGAAATCACGGGCACCGACGGTCGAAACGGGCACCTCGGCGGGTCAGTGCGCGGCGACCGCGACGACGGCGTCGGCCGCGGCCGGCACCTCGTCGTTGACGACGCGGTAGTCGAACTCGTTCTGGGAGGCGAGCTCGACACGGGCGGTGCGCAGACGCCGCGCGCGCTCCTCGGCGTCTTCGGTGCCTCGGCCGACGAGCCGCTGCACGAGTTCGTCCCAGCTCGGCGGCAGGAGGAAGACGAGCGTCGCCGACGGGTCGGCGGCTCGAACCTGCCGGGCACCCTGCAGGTCGATCTCGAGCAGCGCGGTGCCGCCGCCGTCGAGGACGCGCTCGATCGGCTCGCGCGGCGTGCCGTAGCGGTACTTGTTGTGCACGGTCGCGTACTCGAGCAGCGCGCCGGTGGCGATCATGCGATCGAACTCCGCGTCGTCGACGAAGTAGTAGTGCTCGCCGTCGACCTCGCCCGGTCGGGGCGGTCGCGTGGTGGCCGAGACCGACAGATGGATCTCGGGGTAGTGCTCCTTGATGTGCGCGGCGACCGTGCCCTTGCCGACGGCGGTCGGCCCCGCGAGAACCACGAGCCGGCTCCGGCCGGCGCGCGGGCCGGGCTCGGGCCAGCGGGAGTCGAGGAAGGCGGCGAGGGCACGGCGCTGGCGCGCGCCGAGGCCGCCGAGGCGCTTGACCGGCGAGATCGCGAGATCGGCGAGGATGCGATCGCGCTTGCCCTCGCCGATCGCGGGGATCGCGGTGAGGAAGTCGGTCACGCGCATGGCGCCGGCCGCCGATTCGGGGTCGGCCAGCGCACGGCGCAGCAGTTCCTGCGGGCTGATCACGCGGGTGGCGACGTCGCGCTTCAGCGCCGCGCGGGCGCGCCGCGCGGCGACGGCGCGACGGGATGCCGCGACCCGGTCGACCTCGGGCGGTCGGGGGGCATCAGCCACGGTCGGCTCCTCGGTACAGGGCGGCGCGCTCGGCGATGCGGTCGGCGAGACGGTCGGGGCCGACGGCGAGGATGCTGCGGCTCTCGTTCGCGATCACGTTCATGGCGACGTAGCCGAACAGGCGCGGGATGTCGGCGGGGTCGGCGCCCTGCGCGCCGAAACCCGGCGCGAGTATCGGCGTGCCCGCGAGCACCATGTCGGTCAGGCCGAACGCCTTGCGGTCGACGGTGGCGCCGACGACGACACCGATGGAGCCGAGTGCCCCGGGAAGGCCCATGTTCATCGACCCCACGTCGCGGGCCACCCGCTCAGCGACGCGCTGGCCCTCGACGGGTGCATCGTCGTCGACCAGAGCCTGCTGCACGACCGCGGCCTCGGGGTTGCTGGTCGCTGCGAGGACGAACGCGCCCTTGCGATGCCGGAGCGCCGTCTTCAACGTCTTGTCGAGGGAATCGGGCCCCAGGTAGGGGCTGAGCGTCACCGCGTCCGCCTCCAGCGGCGAGCCCGGCTCCAGCCACGCCGAGGCGTAGCCCTCCATGGTCGTGCCGATATCACCCCGCTTGGCGTCGGCGATCACCAGGAGGCCGGCGTCGCGGGCGGCGGCCAAGACGTCCTCGAGCGCGGCGAACCCCTTCGAGCCGTATCGCTCGAAGAACGCCACCTGCGGCTTCACTATCCCGACACGGCCGACCGATGCGTCGACCACGCGCAGACCGAACTCGCGCGCTCCGGCGGCGTCGGCATCCAATCCCCACGCCTTCAGCAGAGCTTCGTGCGGGTCGATCCCGACGCAGAGCGCGCCGTGCGCGTCGAGCGCCCCCGTGAGCCGCTGGCCGAACGTGGTCACAGTCGTGCGGCCCGGTCGACGGCGTACTCCTGGAGGCTGCGCACCTCGAAGCCCTCGCCGAGCACTCCGAGAGCGCTCACGGCCGCGCCGAGTACCGCCATCGTCGTGAACAGCGCCTTGTCGGCGGCGACCGCGGCCGCCCGGATCTCGTACCCGTCGGCTCGGGCGAGCCCCCCGCTCGGGGTGTTGACGATCATGTCGATCTCGCCCGCGTTGATGAGGTCGACGATGTTCGTCTCCCCCGACTCCTGGGTCGCCGAGTACTTGTTCACCACGCGTACGCGGATGCCGTTGCGCGCGAGGATCTCGGCGGTGCCCTCCGTCGCGATGAGCTCGAACCCGAGCTCCTGCAGGCGGTGGGCCGGCAGGATCACGGCGCGCTTGTCGGCGTCGGCGACGGAGATGAAGACGGTGCCCGACAGCGGCATGCCGCCGTAGGCCGCCTCCTGGCTCTTGGCGAACGCGGTCGGGAAGTCGCGGTCGATGCCCATGACCTCGCCGGTCGAGCGCATCTCAGGGCCGAGAACCGAGTCGACGATGTGCCCCTCCTTGGTGCGGAAGCGCTTGAAGGGGAGGACGGCCTCCTTGACCGCCACGGGCGCGTCGAGGGGCACGCGCGAGCCGTCGGCGACGGGCAGGAGACCCTCGGCCTTCAGGTCGGCGATCGACGTGCCCGACATCACGCGCGCTGCGGCCTTCGCGAGAGGGATTCCGAGGGCCTTCGACACGAAGGGGACCGTGCGGCTCGCGCGGGGGTTCGCCTCGATGACGTAGAGCACGCCCGCCGAGATGGCGAACTGCACGTTCAGGAGGCCGCGCACGCCCACGCCCTCCGCGATCGCGAGGGTCGCCACCCGCACCCGGTCGATGTCGGAGCGTCCGAGCGAGACCGGCGGCAAGGTGCAGCTCGAGTCGCCGGAGTGGATGCCGGCCTCTTCGAGGTGCTCCATCACACCGCCGATGTAGAGCTCGGTGCCGTCGTAGAGCGCGTCGACGTCGAGCTCGATCGCGTCATCCAGGAAGCGGTCGACCAGCAGCGGCAGGCCGGGGCCGATGATGGCCTGGTCGGCGACGCGCACGAAGTAGTCGCGCAGGCTCGGGGTGTCGTAGACGATCTCCATGCCGCGGCCGCCGAGCACGAAGCTCGGGCGCACGAGCACGGGGTAGCCGATCTCCTCGGCGATGACCACGGCCCCGTCGACGTCGATCGCGGTGCCGCTGCGCGGAGCGACGAGGCCCGCTTCGTCGAGCAGGCGCGAGAAGAGCTCGCGCTCCTCGGCCAGGTCGATGGCCTCGGGCGAGGTGCCGAGGATCGTGTAGCCCGCCTCCTCGATGCCCTTCGCCAGGCCGAGCGGCGTCTGGCCGCCGAGCTGGCAGATGACGCCGAGGATCGTGCCCGACGCGGCTTCGGCGTGCAGCACCTCCAGCACGTCCTCGAGCGTGAGCGGCTCGAAGTACAGGCGGTCGGAGGTGTCGTAGTCGGTCGAGACCGTCTCCGGGTTGCAGTTGACCATGATCGTCTCGTACCCGGCGTCCGACAGCGCGAACGAGGCGTGCACGCACGAGTAGTCGAACTCCACGCCCTGACCGATGCGGTTGGGGCCGGAGCCGATGATGACGACCTTGGTGCGATCCGACGGGGCGACCTCGGTCTCGAAGTCGTAGCTCGAGTAGTGGTACGGGGTCAGCGCCGGGAACTCCCCCGCACACGTGTCGACGGTCTTGTAGACCGGACGGATGCCCAGACCGTGCCGCACTCCGCGCACCTCGGCCTCGTCGTCGCCGCGCAGCTGCCCGATCTGCGCGTCGCTGAAACCGTGGTCCTTCGCGAGGCGCAGGGTCTCGGCATCCAGTTCGGCGGCGGTGCGGATCGTCTCGGCGACCTCGTTGATGAGCACGATCTGGTCGAGGAACCACGGGTCGATCGCCGTCGCGTCGAAGGCCTGCTCGACCGTCGCCCCCTTGCGCATCGCCTGCTGCAGCACGACGATCCGACCGTCGGTCGGCGTCTTGGCGACCTCGAGCAGCTCGTCGACCGACCGGGGCTCCTCGCCCCAGTGGAAACTCGATCCGCGCTTCTCGAGCGAGCGGAGCGCCTTCTGCAGGGCGGTGGCGTAGTTGCGGCCGAACGCCATCGCCTCTCCGACCGACTTCATGGTGGTCGTGAGCGTCACGTCGGCGGCCGGGAACTTCTCGAAGTTGAAGCGGGGCACCTTCACCACGACGTAGTCGAGGGTCGGCTCGAAGCTGGCCGGCGTGACCTTCGTGATGTCGTTGGGGATCTCGTCGAGCCGGTAGCCGAGAGCGAGCTTCGCGGCGATCTTGGCGATCGGGAAGCCGGTGGCCTTCGACGCCAGGGCCGAGGAGCGCGAGACGCGCGGGTTCATCTCGATGACGATGATGCGGCCGGTGGCGGGATCGACGGCGAACTGGATGTTGCACCCGCCGGTGTCCACGCCCACGGCGCGGATGATGTCGATGCTGATGTTGCGGAGCTTCTGGTACTCCCGGTCGGTGAGGGTGAGCGCGGGCGCGACGGTGATCGAGTCGCCCGTGTGCACGCCGACGGGGTCGACGTTCTCGATGGAGCAGACGACGACCGTGTTGTCGGCCGTGTCGCGCATCATCTCGAGTTCGTACTCCTTCCACCCGAGGATCGACTCCTCCAGGAGCACCTCGGTCGTGGGCGAGTCGTGCAGGCCGGCGCCGCCGATACGGCGCAGATCGGCCTCGTCGTAGGCGAAGCCCGAGCCGAGTCCGCCCATGGTGAACGAGGGGCGCACGACGAGCGGGTAGCCGAGCTTCTCGGCGCCGGCGAGCAGCTCGTCCATCGTGTGGCAGATGACGGATGCGGCGACGTCGGCGCCGGAGGCGAGCACGAGCTCCTTGAAGACCTGGCGGTCCTCGCCCTTGCGGATCGCATCGACCTTCGCGCCGATGAGCTCCACGCCGTACTTCTCGAGGATGCCGCGGTCGTGGAGAGCCATCGCGGCGTTGAGGGCCGTCTGACCGCCGAGGGTCGGCAGGATGGCGTCGGGCTTCTCCTTGATCAGGATGGTCTCGATGATCTCGGGAGTGATCGGCTCGATGTAGGTGGCGTCGGCGAAATCGGGGTCGGTCATGATCGTGGCCGGGTTCGGGTTCACGAGGATGACGCGCACCCCCTCTTCGCGGAGCACGCGGCAGGCCTGCGTGCCCGAGTAGTCGAACTCGGCGGCCTGGCCGATGACGATCGGGCCGGACCCGATGACGAGGACGGAGCGGATGTCGTCGCGCTTGGGCATCAGTTGTTGTCCTTCGTGTTCGCGGCGATGACCATGTCACGGAACCGGTCGAAGAGGTAGTTGGCGTCGTGGGGGCCGGCGGCGGCCTCCGGGTGGTACTGCACGCTGAACGCCGGGATGTCGAGGGCGCGGAGGCCCTCGACGACCTGGTCGTTGAGTCCGACGTGGCTCACCTCGACCCGGCCGTAGCCGTGCGGGCTCTCGAAGTCGCCGTCGAGCGGTGCGTCCACGGCGAACCCGTGGTTGTGGGCGGTGATCTCCACGCGGCCGGTGGTCTTGTCGAGCACCGGCTGGTTGATTCCGCGGTGACCGAACGGCAGCTTGTAGGTGCCGAGACCGAGGGCACGGCCCAGCAGCTGGTTGCCGAAGCAGATGCCGAAGAACGGCAGGCGGTCGTCGAGCACGGCGCGCAGCAGCTCCACGTGGTCGTCGGATGCCGCGGGGTCACCCGGTCCGTTGGAGTAGAACACCGCGACCGGGTCGATCGCGCGGATGTCGTCGATCGTCGCGCTCTGCGGGAGCACGTGCACGTCGAAGCCGCGCGCGGCCAGGTTCAGGATCGTCGCCTGCTTGACGCCGAGGTCGAGCACCGCGAGGTTGCCCACGCGCTCGCCCGTCGCCTCGGTCACCTCGGTGACGTCGACCGAGACCTCGGCCGAGAGGTTGAGTCCGGCCATCTGCGGCGCCTCGCGGACGATGCGCACCTGCTCCTCTGCGTCGATGCTCGCTGCATCTCCCGAGAAGATGCCGCCGCGCATCGAGCCGACCGAACGGATGCGGCGGGTCACGGCGCGGGTGTCGATGCCGCTGATGCCCACGACGCCGTCGTTCTCGAGCGCGTCGTCGAGGGTCTCCTCGGAGCGCCAGTTCGACACGACGCGCGAGGGGTCGCGCACGACGTATCCCGACACCCAGATGCGGCGGGACTCGCGGTCTTCGGCGTTCATGCCGGTGTTGCCGATGTGCGGTGCGGTCTGCAGGACGATCTGGCCGGCGTACGAGGGGTCGGTGAGCGTCTCCTGGTAGCCGGTCATGCCGGTGGCGAAGACGACCTCGCCGAGGGTCGTGCCGACGGCGCCGTAGGCGCGGCCGACGTGACGTGTGCCGTCTTCGAGGACGAGGACGGCGGACTCCGTGTGGGGCGTGGCGGTCATGCGTTTCCTGTCGGGAGGAGCGGGCGGATGGCGTCGGCGAGTTGGCGCGCCGATGCCTCCTGCGGGCGGATGTAAGAGTCCACGAGGGTGTCGGGTGACACGCGCCACGTGATGCGGGTGAGGCCGTCGCGTTCGACCACGCGATCGATGGCGACGGTGGCTTGTGCGGCGTCCACGAGACGGTCGGGGGTGATCGTCATGCGGGGCTTGCCGGCGAGGTCGAGGGCGATGCCCTTGTCGGTCACCGTGACGTCGGCACGGGAGCGGAACCCGAGGCCGCGGATGGCCAGGCGCTCGAGCGGCTCTCCGTGGCGGGTCGTCGCGACGTAGAGGGTGGTGAACGTCGCCGTCGTCCGGGCGCCCTCGGGCAGCTCGCCGAACGGCGCCGGGTACGCCGCGTCGCGACGCGCGCGACGCCACCACGACCACGCGAGCAGGCCCAGGCAGAGCAGGGCGAGCCCGATCATGATCGTCAGGAGCGCTTCGCGGGTCATAGCGAGGCCGCCGGATCGTCGCGCAGCGCGCCGTCGGCGACGGTGACGCGACCGCGATGGATGGTCCATCGCACGTCACCGGGGAGCTCGCGTCCGACGTACGGCGAGTTCGTGCTTCGGCCGCGCAGGTCGGCTGTACCGAACGTGCGCGCGGGCCGCGGGTCGTAGAGGGTGATGTTCGCCGGGCTTCCGACCGTCAGGGGCGTGCCGTGGTCGGCGAGGCGGCCGATGCGGGCGGGCATCCGCGACATGACGCGCGCCACGTCGCCCCACGTCAGCATCCCGGTGTCGACGACGGCCTGCTGCACGACGCGCAGGGCGCTCTCGAGCCCGACCATCCCGTTCGCCGCCGCCTGCCACTCGCAGGCCTTCGCCTCGGTGGGGTGCGGGGCGTGGTCGGTCGCGACGATGTCGATGGTGCCGTCCGCGAGCCCTTCGCGCACCGCCATCACGTCCTCTTCGCGGCGCAGCGGCGGGTTCACCTTGAACCGCGCGTCGTACCCGCGAACCAGTTCGTCGGTGAGGAGCAGATGGTGCGGCGTGACCTCGGCGGTCACCGCGACGCCGCGCTTCTTCGCCCAGCGGATGATGTCGACCGACCCCGCCGTGGAGAGATGGCAGACGTGCAGGCGAGAGCCGACGTGCTCGGCGAGCAGCACGTCGCGGGCGATGATCGACTCCTCCGCGACCGCCGGCCACCCGGCGAGACCGAGTTCGGCCGACACGGAGCCCTCGTTCATCTGGGCGCCCTCGGTCAGTCGGGGGTCCTGCGCGTGCTGCGCGACGACGCCGTCGAACGCCTTCACGTACTCGAGCGCGCGCCGCATGATCAGCGGGTCCCAGACGCAGAAGCCGTCGTCGCTGAACACCCGCACGCGGGCGCGGGAGTCGGCCATCGCGCCGAGCTCGGCGAGACGCTCGCCCTTCTGTCCGACCGTGACGGCGCCGATGGGCTGCACGTGGACGTACCCGGCGGCCTCGCCCAGGGCGAGCTCCTGCTCGACCACGCCGGCCGTGTCGGCCACGGGCGAGGTGTTCGGCATGGCGAACACCGCCGTGTATCCGCCGGCCGCCGCGGCGCGCGAGCCGGTGAGGATGGTCTCGGATGCTTCGTATCCGGGCTCTCGGAGATGGGTGTGGAGGTCGACCAGGCCGGGGAGGGCGACGAGGCCCGCGGCATCGACGACCGTCGCGCCCGTACGGGACAGGCTCGTGCCGATCTCGGCGATCACTCCGTCGTCGAGCACGATGTCGGCCGCCTGACCGCCCTCGATGCTCGCTCCGCGAAGAATCAGGACTCCGGTCATCGTGCGTCCTCCTCGTGCATCCCCGCGCTGCGGGCATTCCCTGCGCTAGTGGCGTTCTCGGTGCGCTCCCCCGCGAGCAGCAGGTAGAGCACGGCCATCCGCACCGACACACCGTTCGCGACCTGCTCGAGCACCGTCGAGCGAGGCGAATCGGCGGCTTCGGCGGAGATCTCCATACCCCGGTTCATCGGCCCGGGGTGCAGCACAATGCTACCGTCCGGTAGGGCCGCCGCACGCCGCGCGTCGAGACCCCACCTCCGGGAATACTCCCGTTCAGTGGGGAAATACGCGGCATTCATGCGCTCCAGCTGGATGCGCAGCATCATCAGGGCGTCGGGCCCGCGGCCGATCGCCTCGTCGAGGTCGTAGACGATCTCCACAGGCCAGGTCGAGACGTCCTGGGGCACGAGCGTGGGCGGCGCGACGAGCGTCACCGAGGCGCCGAGGGTGTGCAGCAGCCACACGTTCGAGCGGGCGACCCGCGAGTGCAGCACGTCGCCCACGATCGTGACCGCGAGGCCCTCGAGGTCGCGCCCGCGACTGTCGTCGCCGAACGTGCGCTTGCGGATCGTGAAGGCGTCGAGCAGCGCCTGGGTCGGGTGCTCGTGGGTTCCGTCGCCCGCGTTGACCACCCCCGCGGTGATCCACCCGCTGGTGGCCAGGGTCTGCGGGGCCCCCGACGCGCCGTGGCGGATGACGACAGCATCCGCCCCCATGGCCTGGAGGGTCTGCGCGGTGTCCTGGAGCGACTCGCCCTTCGACACGCTCGAGCCCTTGGCCGAGAAGTTGATGACGTCGGCCGAGAGCCGCTTCGCGGCCGCCTCGAACGAGATGCGCGTGCGGGTGGAGTCCTCGAAGAACAGGTTGACGACGGTCTTGCCGCGCAGCGTCGGGAGCTTCTTCACCTCGCGTCGCTGGGTGTCGGCCATGTCTTCGGCGACGTCGAGGATGCGCAGTGCGTCTTCGCGGGAGAGCGTGCGGGTATCGAGCAGGTTCCTCATGCGCCCGTCACCGGCCCCTCGATCGTGACGGCTTCGATGCCGTCGTGCTCGGTCAGGCGCACGTTGACCCGCTCGTCGCGGCCGCTCGGCAGGTTCTTGCCGATGAAGTCGGGGCGGATGGGCAGTTCTCGGTGGCCTCGGTCGACGAGGATGGCGAGGCGGACGGCCGCAGGACGACCGATGTCCTGCAGGGCGTCGAGGGCCGAACGGATGCTGCGCCCCGAGAAGAGCACGTCGTCCACCAGCACGACGACCTTGCCGTCGATCCCGCCCGGCGGGATCTGCGTCGGCTGCGGGGTGCGCGTGGGGTTGCGATGCAGGTCGTCGCGGTACATCGTGACGTCGAGCGCTCCGACGGGGACCTCCGCGCCGCCGAACTCGCCGACGAGCGCGGCGATGCGATGGGCGAGCGTGACGCCGCGGGTGGGTATGCCGAGGACGACCAGATCGTCGGGGCCCTTGTTGGACTCGAGGATCTCGTGGGAGATCCGAGTCAGTGCGCGGGCGATGTCGGCCTCATGAAGCACAGTTCGCGTGCTCATCCGCCGCTCCCTTCTCCGCCTCTCTGGACGGTGTTAAAGGTTGCTGTGGTGCTCCCCCAGCCTAGCCGGTCCGAGCGCGGACGCCGCGTGAGACACCAGAACCGGCGAACACGCCCCGCCTGGCGGGATGTGTCGGCCGATAGGTGTGTTTCGTACGGCGGCCGGCGCGCTCAGGCGGTGGGGACGGATGCGTCGGCGAGGCTCGCGCGGATCGGGTGGCCCTGGGTCGTCAGGCACTTGCCGCTGGTCAGGTCCCACTTCCAGTCGTGGAGGCTGCACGTGAGCACGCCGTCCTCGATCTTGCCCGTCTTCGTCAGATCGGCGCGCAGGTGCGGGCAGCGACGCTGCACGGTCCACCCATCGATCTCCGCGTCTTCGGTCTGATCGGACTGCTCGGCGTACCAGTTCTCGACGTACTCGATGCGGTCGCGCGAGAGGCACTTGAGGAACGTCGTGAGGAACTCGTTGAACTTCCCGCTGCGGCCGACGGAGAACTGCATCGACAGGAAGATCGAATTCGACCAGTCGATCTCGTGGTCGCGGATGTTGGTGGAGACGAGGTCGGCGGGGATCGTGTACCAGTAGACGCACTCCTCCCCCGCGTACTCGCGCACCTTGGCCTTCGGGAAGTCCACGACCATGTCGAGCTCGCCGATGCGGAAGCGCACGTTGCCGCCCACGCCGTTGCGGATCGTGCGCGCCCGGCGGATCAGGGGCTCCCACCACTCCTTGATCGCGGCGAGCATCTCGGCCGGCGGCAGGATGTCCGCCCGCGAAGCCTCCTCCGCCTGCACCTCTGCCTGGCGGCTGTCGCGCTGCTCGGCGAGGTAGGCCCACTTGTCGGTGAAGATCCGCTCGATCTCCTCGTCGGTGAAGAGCGTCTGCGTGACCTTGACGTCGCTGTGGTGCACGTCGACCTGCGTGCCCGGGACGAACAGGTAGCCCTTCTGCGCCGGGCGCTGCTCGCTCATGTGCGCGAGGAACTGGCTCTGGTCGGTGAAGATCGAGTCGTTCTCCAGCCCGACCCCGTTGTAGCGGAAGAGCTCCTCGCGCAGGAACATCGGCGGACCGGCCATCGGGAAGACGTGCTCGGCATCGACCTTGTCGATGTAGTACATCGCCCGCTTGTTCTGCGCATCGCGCTTGAGCTGGGCGAAGTTCTGCTTGGCATCCTGCGGGAGGTCGTAGACCATCGGCCACCAGATGGCCCCCGAGACCTGGGTGAAATACGCGTCGGGCTTGCCGAATGCGAACAGCTTGTCGAGGTCGAGCGGGTGGGAGTCGTTCTGGTTCAGCACGCTGGCAGTGCCGTCGTCGACGCTCAGCGAGGAGTCGCCGATGGGTCCGTCGCTGGGAGCCCGCAGCGGGGTCACCATGAGCTTCAGGTCGCCGAACTCCAGAGGCTCCCCCGCGTGGGTGTAGACGATGTTGTCGTAGCCGAGCGCACGCAGATCCGACTCGAGGTCGTCGGTCGGGTAGTCGGGCAGCAGGACGCGGATGCTGGTGGGAACGAATCTGCGCAACAGCGCCGGGTCGAAGTGGTCGCGGTGACGGTGCGAGATGTAGAGGAAATCGGCCGCGCCGAAGCGCTCCCAGTCGAGACCGCGGTTGTCGGGGAACGGAAACCACGAACCGAAGAAGCTCGGACCGATGACCGGGTCGCAGAGGATGCTGCCGCCCGCCGTCTCGATGAACATTCCCGCGTGCCCGAGCCCTGTGATGCGCATGGATACCTCTCGTGTCTGACCGATCGAGTCTACGTCGCCCCGCTGGACCGGCCCTGGGTCCGCTCGGTCGTCTCAGAGGTCGAGGAGCCCGCGGATGTCGTCGGCGCTCAGCGATTCGGCGAACAGGTCGCCGTCGTCGACCACCGCATCGAAGAGCTCGGACTTGCGCTGCTGCAGCAGCCGTACCTTCTCCTCGATCGTGTCGGACGCCAGCATCCGGTAGACGAAGACGTGGCGGTCCTGACCGATGCGGTGCACGCGGTCGATCGCCTGCGCCTCGGCCGCGGGGTTCCACCAGGGGTCGAGCAGGAACACATAGTCGGCCTCGGTGAGGGTCAGTCCGAAACCTCCGGCCTTGAGGCTGATGAGGAAGACCGGGGCCTCGCCCGAGCGGAAGCCTTCCACCACCTCCCCTCGTCGCAGGGTCGACCCGTCGAGGTGCGCGTACGCGATGCCCGCGGCGTCGAGGCGATCTGCCGCCAAGGACAGGAACGACGTGAATTGGCTGAACACCAGCGCGCGGTGCCCTTCGGCGATCACCTCGGTCAGACGGGTGAGCAGCGCGTCGAGCTTGCTCGACCCGATGGGTGCGTGGCGCTCGTCGATCAGCGCGGGGTGCAGGCTCAGCATCCGCAGCAGTGTCAACGAACGGAAGACGATGAAGCGGTGCCGGTCGAGGTCGTCGAGGAGACCCAGAACCTTCTGCCGCTCGCGGTGCAGCACGGTGTCGTAGAGGGCCCGGTGCTCTGGCGACAGGTCGATGTGCAGATCCTGCTCCTGCTTCGGCGGCAGATCGGGGGCGACCAGCTCCTTGGTGCGCCGCAGCATCAGCGGGCGGATGCGGCGCCGTAGGCGTGCGAGTCTCTCGGCGCCGTGCGCACTCGCCGTCGCGTCGTCGCGTCGCGCGTTCTCGATCGGGAGCACGTACTCTTCGCGGAATCGCCGCGCCGAGGGGAAGAGCCCCGGTGCCGTGAGCGAGAACAGCGCCCACAGATCGCCCAGTCCGTTCTCGAGCGGCGTGCCGGTGAGGGCGATCGTCATATCGGCCGTCAGGTTCTTGGCGGCGCGATGGCCCGAGGTCTGGGGGTTCTTCACGAACTGGGCCTCGTCGAGGACGACCCCGGCCCATCGCTCCGCCGTGAACGACGTCTCGTCGAGCCGGAGGATCGCATACGACGTGACGACGACATCGGCGCCGGCCGAAGCATCCGTCACGGTCATCCCCGTCTTCGTCACCGTCGCCTCGATGGTGCGGACGACGAGGCCCGGGGCGAAGCGCTCGGCCTCCTCGCGCCACGTCGCGAGCACCGACGTCGGGGCGACGACGAGGAACGGGCGCTGCTCGCCCCGCTCTCGGGCGTGCAGCATCAGGGCGAGCAGCTGGAGCGTCTTGCCGAGCCCCATGTCGTCGGCGAGGATGCCGCCGAGCCGATGGCGCCACAGGAAGGCGAGCCAGTCGAAGCCGCGCTTCTGATATCCGCGCAGGTCCGCCTGGAGCCCTTCCGGAAGCTCCGTCTCCTCGATGCCTTCGACGGAAGCGAGGCCGCGCACGAGCCGTCGCCACGCCTGCGCGGGCTCCGCCTGGTCGGCGAGGTCTTCGAAGTCCGACCACAGCGCGGTCTGGTGACGGTGGATGCGCTCACCGGTCTCCCACTCGTCGAGCGAAGCGGCTTCGTCGAGCAGCTCCTTGAGTCGTGTGAGCGCGGGATGGGCGAGCGAGAAGTAGGCGCCGTCGGACAGCCTCATGCGCCGGCGCCCCCGCGCCAGCGCGGTGAGCAGCGGCGCGAGCGGCACCCAGCGGCCTTCGATCGTGACGATCACGCCGAGGTCGAACCAGTCGGGATCGTCGGTCGGCACCGTGGTGACCGACACCTCGGGGGCTCCTGTGAGCTCCCGCACCGAGGGGCGCACCCCCGTGATCTCCACGCGGACATCGTCGAGCTGCTGCAGCGCGGGCACGATCTGCGTCGAGAACTCGCCCGCGTCGGGGCCGCGCAGTGTGCCCGACGCGGCGAAGGGGAGATCGGATGCGCCGGCCCACGCGAGGGTCAGCGCCGCAGCCCGTTCCGCCTCGGCCGCCGTATCGCGCTCGGGGTGCTCTACGGCTGGATAGGGAAAGGGCGGGAGCCCGGGGTAGATCCACTCGAGCGCGTAGGTCACGGTGTCTACGTCGAACGCCGCCGTGAGCCGCAGGCTCGGCCGGGGCGCGGGCGGCGGATCGAGTCCGCCGACCGGCGTCACCCTCGTGCGTCGGGCGAGGCGGGGGTATGCCTCGCGCACGAATTCCACCGCCTCGTGCGCCGGTACCTCGACGCCCTCGGGGGCGCCCAGGAGGGCGGTCACGGTGTCGTCGAGGGTCGCAGGGGCGATCGTGATCCCGATGACCTCGGTGTCGAGGGTGAAGGAGAAGAACGCGCCCGTGCCGAGCGGTCGCACGCGTGAGACGTCGGTGGGGGCGCCGTCGACGCTGATCCGTGCGGCGACGCGCAGCGTGCCACCGCTCTCCGGGCCGACCAGGACGTCGACCGCCGCCGTGCCTGCGAGGGCGATCGACTGCTGGGGATGAGTCGCGACCAGGGCGACCCCCGCACGTTCGGCGGCGCGCAGGTGCATCCACAGGAGCGACGACGACGACGGTCCGAGGGGCACCCACTCCGACACCGACGAGAACGCGCCCACCGCGGCGGAGGGGCGCGCGATGGCGAACAGCTCGGTGAACCATCGCACCGCCTCGGGGGCGAAGCGCGACGTCGACCGTCGGACGTCGTCCCAGGCGGCGTCCTTCTTCACCCACCCGCCCCGCGCCCCGCGCGTGAGGGGGCGCACCGCGAGCTGGAGCTCGTCCTGCCGCCGGGCCAGCGCGCGAGGGGCGACCGCGTCGGTGGTGCGCGGATCCCATCGGCGCGGGTCGTGCGGCTCGCGCTGCCGCAGCTCGACGCCCAGCGCCAGCGGGGCGTGCGCAGAGGTCGACGAGCTCGCGACGAGATCGCGCCACGACAGCGGCGACGCGTCGTGGTGCGGTCGATCGGCGGGCGCGTTCACGCGGAGATCCTCTCAGGGCTCTCCGACAGGCCGAGCGCGCAGCGCGAGTCTCAGCCCGCGCGGGAGATGCGGCCGAGCACTCCGTGGACGAACGAGCCCGACTCCTCGGTCGAGAACTCCTTCGCGAGCTCCACCGCCTCGTCGATCGCCACCGCGGCGGGGACCTCGTCGTTGAAGAGCACCTCCCACGTGCCGATCCGCAGCAGTGCGCGGTCGACGGCGGGCATGCGGGCGAGCGACCAGTCCTTCGCGAACGTCACGATCTGCTCGTCGATCTCGTCTCCGTGGTCGATGATCCCGTCGACGATGTCCCGGGCGTACAACCAGGACGACTCGCGGGCCGGCTCGTTCGCCGCGCGCTTCGCCTCGGCGGCCAGGATCACCGGCAGCTCTTCACCGCGGACATCGGACTGGAACAGGATGTCGAGGGCGCGCTTGCGGGCCTTCGTGCGTGCACTCATCGTGAGGGCGCGTCAGCTGACGCGGCCGAGGTAGTCGCCCGTGCGGGTGTCGACCTTGACCTTCGTGTTGTTCTCGACGAAAAGCGGCACCTGGATCTCGTGACCGGTCTCGAGGGTGGCCGGCTTCGTACCCGCCGACGAGCGGTCGCCCTGCAGCCCGGGCTCGGTGTAGGTGATCTCGAGCACGACCGATGCCGGCAGCTCGACGTAGAGCGGGTTGCCGTTGTTGGTCGCGAGGGTGACCTGCTGGTTCTCGAGCAGGTAGTTGGCCGCGTCGCCGACGATCGTGGCGGGCACGGTGATCTGGTCGTAGTCGTCGGTGTTCATGAAGACGAAGCCTTCACCGTCGTTGTACAGATAGGTGAAGTCCTGGCGGTCGACGTTCTCGATGTCGATCTTGGCGCCGGCGTTGTAGGTGCGGTCGACGACCTTGCCGGTCATGATGCTCTTCATCTTGGTGCGGACGAATGCGCCGCCCTTGCCCGGCTTGACGTGCTGGAACTCCACCACGCTCCAGAGCTGCCCGTCGATGTTGAGGACGACGCCGTTCTTGATATCTGCGGTGGAAGCCATGGCTGAAGGGAGTCCGTTCGTAGGAGGGTCTGCGGGCGGTGCGCTCGTCGGAGCGCGGCCCGAGGGTCGATTCTACGGGATGGGCGCGCGCAGCGCCGGGTTCAGCCCTCGGCTCGCCCGGTGACGACGTCGCAGAGCAGGGTGACGGCTCGGGCGTACCCGGCGACGCCCTCGCCGATCACGTGCACCACGGCGACGTCGGCGACATAGGAGTGGTGGCGGAACGGCTCTCGTGCCCGCACATCGGAGATGTGCACCTCGGCCACGGGGAGGTCGACGCCCGACAGCGCGTCGCGCAGCACGACCGAGGTGTGCGTGAGCCCGCCCGGGTTGATGACGATGCCCGCGCAGTCCTCGCGGGCGGCGTGGATCGCGTCGATCAGCACACCCTCGTGGTTGCTCTGCACGGCGCGCACCTCGAAGCCCCGCGCGCGGGCGGTGTCGGCGGTGAGCCGCTCGACGTCGGCGAGGGTCTCAGTGCCGTAGATGGCGGGCTCGCGGGTGCCCAGCAGGTTGAGGTTCGGGCCGTTCAGAAGGAGGAGTCGTCGCGGGGTGGTCACCGGGGCAACATATCAGCGAGGGCGTCGGCGGCTGCGGGAGTCGTCGTCGAGGTCAGGATGCGGTCGGCTCTGCTGTAGACGTTGAGCGACTGCCCGCGCGAGAAGCCGACGAGGGTGATCCCGCGAGCCTCCGCGAGGTCGACGGCCAACGACGAGGGCGCGGAGACGGCCGCAAGGATCGGGATCCCCGCCATCGCCGCCTTCTGCACGAGTTCGAAGCTGGCGCGGCCGGAGACCTGCAGCACGGTGCCGCGCAGCGGCAGCCGATCGTGGAGGGCGGCCCACCCGACGACCTTGTCGACGGCGTTGTGGCGCCCGACATCCTCGCGCAGGACGAGCAGATCGCCGGTCGCGGCGTCGAACAGGCCCGCGGCGTGGAGTCCGCCGGTCTTGTCGAAGACCGCCTGCTGGGCGCGTAAGAGATCCGGGAGCGACGCGAGCAGCGGGAGGTCCACGGTCGCCCGGTCGGTGGAGACGTCGTAGCTCGACACGGTCTCGACGGCGTCGATCGAGGCCTTCCCGCAGACCCCGCAGGAACTCGTCGTGTAGAACGAGCGGGCGAGGTCGGGTGACGGCGGGCGCACACCCGGTGCGAGCGTGACGTCGAGCACGTTGTAGGTGTTCTCCACCCCTCCGGTGCCCGGCCCACCGCAGTGGATGGCGCCGGAGAACTCGTCGCCGCGGGAGATCACGGCCTCGGAGACGAGGAACCCCGCCGCGAGTTCGACGTCGTGCCCGGGCGTGCGCATCGTGACGGCGAGCGGAGTGCCGCCGATGCGGATCTCGAGGGGCTCCTCCACGGCGAGCGTGTCGGGGCGGCGGCGTTCCTCCCCGTCCACGCGCAGCGTGAGGATCGGTTTGCGCACGGTGATGCGTCCCATTCGCGCCTCCATCGGCTCTTTCCCCCAGCCTAAGACGCACGGCAGGCCCGCGGCCGGTCGCGCTGTCGTTACGCTGGCCGGATGGTCATGCGCACTGTTGCGGAGCACCGGGCGCACGTGCTCGGTGCCGTGCGGCGGCTGCCGGCCGATGAGGTGCCGCTCACCATCGCCGCCGGTCGGACGCTCGCCGCCGACGTGGTCACCGCTCTCGACCTGCCGCTGTGGGACAACGCGGCGATGGACGGCTTCGCCGTCCGCTTCGCCGACGTGCGTGCCGCCTCGCCCGATGCCCCCGTCTCGCTGCGGGTCGTCGCCGACGTGCCGGCGGGTTCCGAGGCCGACCCGCCGCTGCGCGACGGCGAGGCCGCCCGGATCATGACCGGTGCACCGCTGCCAACGGCGGCCGACACCGTCGTGCCCTTCGAGGCCACTCGCACGGGGCTCGCCGACTCGCTGAGCGCCACGACGGTCGTCGCAGCGCCCCGCGCCCTCGGCGCGCACGTGCGCAGACGCGCCGACGACATCGCCGTCGGCGACGTCGTCCTCCCGGCCGGCGCACGACTCGGCGCGTGGCAGATGGGTGCGGCGGCAGCGGCCGGCGCCTCGACCGTGCGCGTGACACGCGCTCCACGGGTCGCTGTCGTCTCGACGGGCGACGAGTTGAGACCCCTGGGATCGGCGCTGCGTCGAGGGCAGATCCCGGAATCGAACGCGACCCTCCTTGCGACCTTGGTGACCGAGGCGGATGCCGACATCGTGCTCCGCGAGAGCGTCGGCGACGAGGCCGGTGCCTTCTTCGCGGTGCTCGATCGCGCCCGTGCGGCGGGCGCGGACGTCGTCGTGACCTCGGGCGGCGTCAGCGCCGGAGCCTTCGAGGTGGTGAAGATCGCTCTCGGCGGCGAGGACTCGGTGCGATTCGTGTCCGTCGCCATGCAGCCGGGTCGCCCTCAGGCGTTCGGCGCGCTCCCCGGGGGCGCGCTCTTCTTCGGGCTCCCGGGCAACCCCGTCGGCGTCGCCGTGTCGTTCGAGCTGTTCGTCCGGCCCGCGCTCCTCCGGCTGCAGGGGCGCGCCGACCTCGATCGTCCGGTGCTGCGGCTGCCTGCGGCGTCGGGGTGGCGCACTCCCCCGGCGCGGCGCCAGTACGTGCCCGTGCGGGTGATCCGCGACGATCCAGGGCGGTGGACCGTCTCGACGGTCGTCGCCGAAGGGTCCGGCGCGCACCGTGCGGGCGCCCTCGGACGCGCCGACGCCTACGCGGTCGTCGAGCCGGGATCGCCCGATATCGGTCCCGGCGACCTCGTCGACGTGATGCTGCTGTCGTGACGAGGATCGCTGCGATCATTCTCGCCGGGGGACGGGGAAGCCGTATGGGCGGCATCGCGAAGCCCCTCCTGGAGATGGGTGGCTCGACGCTCCTGGGGCGGGCGGTGGATGCGGCGCACGCCGTGGGCTGCGACGCGATCGTGGTCGTCGGTCCGCGCGTCGAGGGCCTGCGACGTGTGCGGTGGGCGCGCGAGGATCCACCGTTCGGCGGACCGGTCGCGGCGCTTGCTGCCGCGCTGCCGCTCGTCGCGGCCGAACGGGTGCTGGTGCTGCCGGCCGACCTCGTCTCGCCGCGTGATGCGGCGCGTGCCCTGGTGGATGCGGGTCGCGACGGCGACGGTGTCTGCCTCGTCGACGACGACGGTCGGGAGCAGTGGCTCACGGGCCTCTACCGCACCGCGGCTCTGAGCGAGCGGCTCGCAGCGTTCGGGGACGGTGTCGAGGGGCTCCCCGCCCGTCGGCTGCTGGACGCGCTGCGCGTGGCGCGGGTCGGAGCCGGAGCGGCGGCAGCGGCCGACGTGGATACGTGGGATCATCTCCGCGAGGCTCGGCGACGCGTCGGCGCCGGAACGGAGACCACCATGGCCGATTCCTCCTCCCGTACCCTCCCGCCCGAGGCGCTCGACGCCTGGGCCTCGGTGCTCCGCGATCGCTTCGGCCTCTCCGAGGACGATCTGCCGATCGCCCTCATCCTCGATCTCGCCCGGGACGTCGCGAACGGCGTCGCCCGCCCGGCCGCCCCGTTCAGCGCATATGTGGCGGGGCTCGTCGCCGGTCGCGCGGGCGGTTCGCCCGAGCAGGTCCGCGCGGCGGTGGCGGAGATCACCCGGCTCGCCGCCGCGCACGGCGCCGGCTGAGGCTCAGACCTCGCGGCGCTCGATCCGCACGATGACCGACTTGGAGGTCGGCGTGCCGCTCGTGTCGGCGACCGAGTCGAGGGGCACGAGCACGTTCGTCTCGGGGTAGTACGCGGCTGCGTTCCCCCGGGGCGTGTCGTAGGCGATCACGCGGAACGCCTCGGCGCGACGTTCCTCGACGGTGCCGTCGTGGGCGGTCCACTCCGAGACGAGGTCGACGATCTCGCCGTCGGAGAGCCCCTGTTCGGCGATGTCGTCGCGGTTCACGAAGACGACGCGGCGCCCGCCGTGGACGCCCCGATAGCGGTCGTCCTTGCCGTAGATCGTGGTGTTGTACTGGTCGTGCGACCGCAGGGTCTGCAGCAGCACGCGCCCCTCGGGGATGACCGGGTACTCCAGTGCATTCGCCGTGAAGTGAGCGAGGCCGTCGGGTGTTGCGAACGTGCGGTCGTCGCGGGGTCCGTTCGGAAGGACGAACGTGCGCCCCTTGGCGATGCGTGCCTCGTAGTCGGCGAAACCCGGGACCACGCGGGAGATGTGATCCCGGATGAGCGTGTAGTCGTTCTCGAGACGCCGCCAGTCGGCGCGCGGCACGTTGGGGGAATCGGCGCGGTCGCCGAAGACGAGGTTGCAGATGCGCGCGAGGATGGCGGGTTCCGACAGCAGATCGTCCGCCGGGGGGCGCAGGCGTCCTCGCGAGCCGTGCACGGCGCTCATGGAGTCCTCGACCGTGACGCGCTGTTCGCCGGTCCCCCGCACATCGCGGTCGGTACGCCCGAGCGTGGGGATGATGAGAGCCCGTTTGCCGGTGACCGCGTGGGAGCGGTTGAGCTTCGTCGATACCTGAACCGTCAGATCGACCGAGCGCATCGCCGCTTCCGTCACGAGCGTGTCGGGCGTCGCACTGACGAAGTTCCCGCCCATCGCCATGAACACGCGCGCCTTGCCGTCGCGCATGGCTCGGATCGCCTCGACCGTGTCGTAGCCGTGCTCTCGCGGAGCATAGAAGTCGAACTCCTCGTCGAGCGAGGCGAGGAAGCCCTCGTGCGGCTTCTCGTAGATGCCCATCGTGCGGTCCCCCTGCACGTTGGAGTGCCCGCGCACGGGACAGAGCCCGGCGCCGGTGCGCCCCAGGTTGCCCTGCATCAGAAGGAGGTTGACCACGTCGCGGAGGGTGGGGACGGAGTGCTTGTGCTGGGTGAGACCCATCGCCCAGCAGACGATCGTCGACGTCGAGCCGCGCACGATCTCGGCGATGCGGCGGAGCTCCGTCTCGTCGATACCGGTCGCGGTCTCGAACTCCGACCACGACGCGTCGTTCATCGCGCGCTCGAAGTCGTCGAACCCGCTCGTGTGGCGCTCGATGAACGAACGGTCGAGTACCCCGCCGCGCTCCCCCTCGACCTCGAAGAGGTGCTTCGCGATCGCCTGGAACAACGCCTGGTCCCCGCCGAGCCGGATCTGCACGAACTCGTCGGCGAGCTTCGTGCCGCCCAGCAGCACGCCGCGCGGGGTCTGCGGGTTCTCGAAGCGCATCAGGCCCGCCTCGGGGAGCGGGTTCACCGCGATGATCGTGGCGCCGTTCTGCTTCGCCTTCTCGAGGGCGCTGAGCATGCGGGGGTGGTTGGTACCGGGGTTCTGCCCGGCGACGATGAGCAGGTCGGCGCGGTGGATGTCCTCCAGCGAGACCGTGCCCTTGCCGATGCCGATCGTCTCCACGAGCGCCGAACCGCTGGACTCGTGACACATGTTCGAGCAGTCGGGAAGGTTGTTGGTGCCGGTTCCCCGCACGAGGAGCTGGTAGAGGAACGCGGCCTCGTTGGAGGTGCGACCCGAGGTGTAGAAGATCGCCTCGTTCGGGTCGTCGAGCGCGCGGAGGGCGTCGGCCACCGTCTGCAGCGCGTCGTCCCAGGAGATGGGTCGGTAGTGCGTCGCGCCCTCGTCGAGCATCATCGGCTCGGTGAGGCGGCCCTGCTGCCCGAGCCACCAGTCGTCGTGCTCGTTCAGCTCGGAGACGGAGTGCTGGGCGAAGAAGGCGGCGTCGACGCGTCTGACCGTCGCCTCCTCGGCGACCGCCTTCGCACCGTTCTCGCAGAACTCGGCGATGTGGCGCTTGTCCTCCTCCGGCCAGGCGCAGCCGGGGCAGTCGAACCCGTCCTTCTGGTTCACGCGGAGAAGCGTCTGCGCCGAGCGCGTGACGCCCATCTGGTCGACCGAGATCTTCAGGGCGTGGAGGACGGCCGGGACTCCGACGGCCACCTTCTTGCGGGAGCCGACGGTGACGTCGGATTCGTCGATGTCGTGTGCGGGGGGCTTCGTCGCCATGCCCTGAGCTTACCTATGTCGAGAGGGAAAAGGTCAGCCGGCGACTTCCTGGTAGGCCGCGAACAGCAGCGACTCGTCGGGTGCCTGGAGCACTGTCGGGCGAGCGAGATCGTCCAGCACGATGAATCGCAGCATTCCGCCGCGGCTCTTCTTGTCTCGCTGGATCGTCGAGAGCAGCTGCGGCCACGCGCCCGGCCGGTAGCTGACCGGCAGCCCCAGCGCGCCGAGGACGTCGCGGTGTCGCTGGGCGACAGCATCCGGAAGCCGCCCGGCCAGTCGCGAGAGCTCCGCGGCGAAGACCATGCCCACCGAGATCGCCGCTCCGTGACGCCAGCGGTACCGCTCGGCGTGCTCGATCGCGTGCCCCACGGTGTGTCCGTAGTTGAGCACTTCGCGCAGTCCCGCTTCGCGCAGGTCTTCGCCGACGACCCGCGCCTTCATGTCGATCGCCAGCTCGATGCACCGGCGGAACGCGTCGCCGCGGGAGTCGACCACACCCTCCGGATCGGCTTCGATGAGATCGAGGATCTCGGGGTGCCAGATGAACCCGGCCTTCACGACCTCGGCGAACCCGGCAGTGGCCTCGTTGCGCGAGAGCGAGTCCAGAAGCGCCAGGTCGCATACCACGGCACGCGGCGGCCAGAACGCCCCGACCAGGTTCTTGCCCTCGGCGGTGTTGACCCCGGTCTTGCCGCCGACGGCCGCGTCGACCATCGCGAGGACCGTCGTCGGCACCTGGACGACCGACACGCCGCGGAGCCACGTGGCGGCGACGAAGCCGGCGAGGTCGGTGACCGAGCCGCCGCCGAAGCCCACGACGACGTCGGTGCGGGTGAAGTCCGACTTGCCGAGGATCTGCCAGCAGAACGCCGCCACCTCGATGCGCTTGCCCTGCTCGGCATCGGGGATCTCGGCCAGCAGCACCTCGCGGTCGCCGACGAGCTGCTGACGCAGTTCCTCCGCCTTCTCGGCGAGCGTCGGCGCGTGGATGATGAGCACCTTGCGCGCGTCGGGCGGGAGCACGTCGCCGAGGCCCGCGAGGATGCCGCGACCGATGGTGACGTCGTAGGGGGCGTCGCCGGCGACGGAGATCGTGGTGAGGTCGGTCATGCGTGCTCCTCGGTGGGGGTGGGGGTGCGTGCCCAGGTCGCGATCGCGTCGACGACCGCCTGCAGGGGGCCCGAACTCGTATCGAAGGTGGCGTCGGCCGCCTCCTCGTACAGCGGACGGCGCTCGGCATAGATCGCCGTCCAGCGCCGCATCGCGTCGTCGCCCGCCAGCAGCGGGCGGGAGTCGTCACGCAGGCGTGCGGCCACCACCCGGGGGTGGACGGTCAGGAGCACCACGCGATGCGCACGGAGGTCGTCGCGCGTCTGAGGGTCGAGGATCGCTCCCCCGCCGAGCGAGACCACCCCGCCGGCCACGAGCGACGTGCGGACGGCATCGCGCTCGATCCGGCGGAAGTGGGCTTCACCGTGGTCGGCGAAGATCTGCGGGATCGGGCCGTGCTCGCGCACGAGGGCGATGTCGGTGTCGGTGAACGACGTGCCGAGAGCCTTCGCGACCCTCCGGCCGACGCTCGTCTTTCCGGCCCCCATCGGGCCGATCAGGACGAGCGCCTCAGCCGACGAGGTCATGCGCGGCCAGCGACGCGTCGCTGTCGGCGGTGGTGCGAAGGGTCGTCGGCAGGTGGGCGAGGTAGGTCTCGATGTTGCGACGGGTCTCGCCGACGCTGTCGCCCCCGAACTTCTCGAGCACGACGTCGACGAGCACGATCGCGGTCATCGCCTCGGCGACGACGCCGGCGGCCGGCACGGCGCAGACGTCGGACCGCTGGTGGTGCGCGGCCGCAGTCTCGCCCGTGGCGACGTCGACGGTGCGGAGGGCGCGGGGCACGGTCGCGATCGGCTTCATGCCGGCGCGCACGCGCAGCACGGTGCCGGTGGACATTCCGCCCTCGGTTCCGCCCGCGCGGTCGGTGGACCGGGTGATGCCGTCGGCCGTGGTGAACAGCTCGTCGTGCGCCTCGGATCCGCGACGGGTCGTCGTGAGGAAGCCGTCGCCGACCTCGACGCCCTTGATGGCCTGGATGCTCATGAGCGCCTGGGCGAGCTTGCCGTCGAGGCGGCGGTCCCAGTGCACGTGCGAGCCGAGTCCGGGCGGGAGGCCGTAGGCGAGAACCTCCACGATGCCGCCGAGCGTGTCGCCGTCCTTCTTCGCGGCGTCGACCTCGGCGACCATGCGCTCGCTCGTCGCGGCGTCGAAGCACCGCAGCGGATCGGCGTCGAGGGCGTCGACGTCGTCGGGGGCCGGGAATGCGGCCCCTTCCGGAACGGCGACGGTGCCGATCGACACCGTGTGGCTGACGAGCCGGATGCCCAGCTCCGACAGGAAGGCGCGGGCGAGGGCGCCGAGTGCGACGCGTGCCGCGGTCTCCCGGGCGCTCGCGCGCTCCAGGATGGGGCGCGCTTCGTCGAAGTCGTACTTCTGCATGCCCACCAGGTCGGCGTGACCGGGACGCGGACGGGTGAGCGCGGCACCGCGGCCGCGGGACTTCTCGGTCAGCTCCGCAGGCTCGGGACTCATCACCTCGACCCACTTGGGCCACTCGGTGTTGCCGATTCGGATGGCGATCGGGCTGCCGAGGCTCAGGCCGTGCACGACGCCGGACGAGACGTTCAGCTCGTCCTCCTCGAACTTCATGCGCGAGCCGCGGCCGTAGCCGAGCTTGCGACGGGCGAGGTCGGCGCGGATCGCGGCGAGCGAGATGGGGACGCCGGAGGGCAGACCCTCCATGATGGCGACGAGTTCGGGGCCGTGCGATTCGCCGGCAGTGAGCACGCGGAGCATTCGTCTAGTCTCCCATGACCGCTTCGCGCATCGCCGCCAGCACCCGGGGTTCGTCGGTCAGCGCGAGTTCGGTCGAGCCGGAGACGAACACGCGCACCTGCAGGACCGCCTGGTGCAGCAGCATCCCGAGTCCCGAGATCGCGCGACCTCCGCTGCGCTCCCAGGTGGTGGCGAGCGGCGTCGGCCACGAACCGTACACGACGTCGACGAGCAGACCGCCGCGCGCGGCGTACGGGTCGGCGCTCGCGCCGAGGTCGGTTCCGCCCGGGAGCGTCGCGATCGTCACGGTGGCGTCCGGCGAGGGGGCACGCGCGAAGTCCGCGGGCTCGACGTCGACGCCGAGCGCTTCGCCCAGGGCGACGAGGGGGTCGGCGGCCTCCGGCCGACGGGCGATCACGTCGACGCGACGCGCTCCGAGTTCGGCCAGAGCGACGAGAGCCGATCCTGCCGTGGCGCCGGCGCCGAGGATGCGCCCGAACGGCACCTCGTCCACGCCCTGCTCGCGGATGGTGGCGACCAGTCCCCCGACGTCGGTGTTGAAGCCGTGCGGGCCGTCGTCAGCGAGGAGCAGGGTGTTCACCGCTCCCGTCAGGCGTGCGCGCTCGTCCAGGGAGCGGGCGGCTGCTGCGGCGGACCGCTTGAGCGGCATCGTGAGCGAGAGTCCTCGCCAGCCGTCGTCGAGGCCGGCGAGGGCGTCGTCGAACGATGCCTCGTCGATCCGTCGGCGGTCGTACTCCCAGTCGAGCCCGAGCACGCGGTAGGCCGCCGCGTGCAGGCGCGGCGACATGCTGTGGGCGACCGGGTCGCCCCACACCGCCAGCTTCGTACCGGTCAGCATCCCGAGTCGGGGTTGTCGCGGCACCACTGGATCCACTGGTTCACCGCGGCCTGGTGTTCGTCGGCCGTCGAGGTGAAGACCGTCTCCCCCGTGTCGAGGTTCACCGTCACGAAGAAGAGCCACGTGCCGTCCGCCGGGTGCATGGCGGCGTCGATCGCCTGGTCGCCAGGGTTGGAGATGGGGCCGGCCGGCAGACCGGAGATCACGTAGGTGTTCCACGGGTTGTCGTCGAACTGCGCCTCGCCCGAGGTGCTCGCCGAGCCCGCGTGCAGCTCGCCGTAGCCGTACTGCGCCGTCGAGTCCATCTGCAGCTGCATGCCCTGGTCCAGACGGTTCTGGATGACGCGTGAGACCTTGTAGAAGTCCTCGGATTGCCGCGCTTCGCGCTGCACGATCGAGGCGACGGTCAGAACGCGCTGGCGGTCGTCGACGGGGACCCCGGCGGCATCCAGCGACTGGATGGTGCGGGTGACCATGGTCTGGATCGCCGCCGACGCGGTCGTGCCCGGATCGAAGGTGTAGGTCGCGGGGAAGAGCCAGCCCTCCAGGCTCGACGCGGAGACACCGTAGGCGGCGGGATCGGCCACGGCGGCCTGGAGATCCTCGAGAGGGATCTCGGTCTGCTCCGACATCCGGGAGATCGTCTGCTCCACCGTGAGTCCCTCGGGAAGCTGCGCGGTGTTGGTCAGGTGGTTCGCGGGATCGCGGAAGGCCACCAGGACCGCCTCCGAGGTCATCTGCTGCTGGAAGCGGAAGACGCCGGGCTGGAACGTGAACGGGGTCGACGTCTCGATCAGGTAGTCGTAGAACGAGGTCGGGGCCTTCGTGACGCCGGCGTCGTAGAGCTTCTGCGACACCTGCGGCCCTGCGTCGCCGCTGACGATCGTGATCGTGGCCTCGCCCTGCGCGATACCGGGTTCGAAGTCCTCGCGCACGTCGGGAGCGAAGATCCCCTGGATCTGCGCGCCGAAGGTGTTGACCGCCCAGAACCCGCCGAGCGTGATGCCGCCGATGATGACCACGGCGATCGCGAGAGCGATCCAGCCGCCGATGCGTCGCTTGCGGCGCTCCTTCGGCGGTGGCGTCGAACCCAGCTCGTCGGTGCTGCGGCGACCGGTGAACAGGTCGTCGAGCGTCCCTGCTGCGGGGGGCGGGCCGGCTCGGCCCGCCTCGGGGCGCGGGATCGGCGGAGCGGGACGCGTCTGGGTCTGCGTCGCCGTCGGCCGTCCCTGCGGCTCCGGCTGGGCGGCCGCCCGCGGTGCGGCGACGGGCTCGGCCGGCGGGCGGGTGATCGGGGGGCGAGCGTCGGTCGGCCCGGTGTCTGCTCTCGCGGCGCGCGCGGCACGGCGCGACGTCGGGGCGCCGCCGGGGGTGGGCGCACCGCCCTGATCGCGGCGCGGGTCGGGCAGTTTTCCGTACAGATCGGCGAGCGGATCGTCGAACGGGGAGGAATTGTCGGGCATGTCAGGCGGGCTCCTGTCCCGAAGCTACGGCGGTTCCGGCCGGGTTACCGGACTGTCTCTCGACATCGAGCGCCTGTTGCAGAAGGACAACGGCGGCGACCTGGTCGACAATGCTACGAGACTTTCGCTGAGAACGCCCGGATCGACGGAGCGCATCGTGCGCGGTGACGGTGCTGAGCCGCTCATCGACCAGCCGTATCGGAAGGTCGCTCGCTGCGGCGAGCTCGTCGGCGAACGCCCGTGCGTCGGCGGTCGATGCGGTCTCTCCCCCGCTCAGACTGACCGGGAGTCCGACGAGGATCTCGAGCGCGTCGTACTCCGTCGCGATCTCCACGATCCGCGCGATCGGGGTGCCGACGCGCGCCACGGTCTCGACCGGCACCGCCAGGAGCGCGTCGGGATCGCTGCGCGCGACACCGACCCTCGCGCGGCCGACATCGACCCCGAGGCGCACGCCGCGACGCAACGTCACGCGGCGGTCGTCCTCACGGCCGCCACGATGGCATCCAGGGCACCCGGCAGCGCCGCAGCATCCGTTCCCCCACCCTGGGCGACGTCGTCACGCCCGCCGCCGCCGCCGCCGAGCGCCGCAGCCGCCGCCTTGGCCAGGGCGCCGGCCTTAATGCCGCGAGCACGGGCGGCGTCGTTCGTCGCGACGACGACGGCGACACGATCCCCGACCAGCGCGCCGAGAGCGGCAACCGCCGGCTCGGAGCCGAGGCGATCGCGCACCTGCAGAGCCAGCGAGCGTACGTCGTCGGCGGTCGCGGCCGTGCCGAGCGACTGGGCGACGACGCGGACCGAACCCGCGGCGACCGCAGAGTCGACCAGCTGCGGCAGACGATCGGCGAGGGCGCGCGACTCGAAGGCGGCGATCTTCTTCTCGGCGGCCTTGAGGCTCGCCGCCAGCTCCGCGATCTTCGCGGGCAGCTGGTCGCGCGGAGTCTTGAGCGACCCGGTCAGCTGCGACACGATGGCGCGCTCGGCGGCGAGTTCTCGGAACGCGTCCAGGCCGACGAGGGCCTCGACGCGGCGGTTCGACGCGCCCACCGACGACTCGCCGACGAGGTTGATGAGGCCGACCTCGGAGCTGGATCCGACGTGCGTGCCGGCGCAGAGCTCGCGCGACCACGGCCCGCCTATGTCGACCATCCGTACCGTCTGCCCGTACTTCTCGCCGAACAGCGCCATGGCGCCGGCCTCTTTGGCCTCGTCGAGCGAGAGCACCCGAGTGGTGACCTCGAGGTTGTCGCGTACCGCGTTGTTGGCGATCTCCTCGATCTCCGAACGCGTCTCGGGCGAGAGCGCCTGCCCCCAGCTGAAGTCGAAGCGGAGGTAGCCTGCTCGGTTCAGCGAGCCGGACTGCGTCGCGCTCCTGCCGAGCGTGTCGCGGAGGGCGGCGTGCACGAGGTGCGTCGCCGAGTGCGCCTGGCGCGCAGCACGACGGTTGGCCGCATCGACGACGCTCGTCGCAGGCTGACCGGCCGCGACCTCGCCGATCTTCACCTCGACCGTGTGGCTGACCAGACCGGGCACCGGCTTCTGGACGTCGATCACGTCGAGCTCGTAGCCGGGACCGACGATGACGCCCTTGTCGGCGACCTGTCCGCCCGACTCCGCGTAGAGTGCGGTCTCGGCGAGGATCACCTCGGCGATCTGTCCCTCGCGGGCCCGGTCGACCGACACCCCGTCGACCAGGACCCCGAGGATCGTCGACGGCGTCTGAAGGTCGGTGTAGCCCGTGAAGACGGTCTCGCCCAGCGCACGGAAGTCGCGGTAGACGGTGTGGTCGGCGATCGCGCGGCGACGCGATTTGGCATCGTCCTTCGCGCGCTGACGCTGCTCCTGCATCAGCGCGTCGAACGCGGCGCGGTCGACCGTCAGGCCGGCTTCCTCGGCGACCTCGAGGGTGAGATCGACGGGGAACCCGTAGGTGTCGTGCAGCAGGAACGCCTCGGATCCGGTGATGGCAGAGCCGCCGGCATCCTTCGTCTGCGAGACCGCGAGATCGAGAATGGTCGATCCCGACGCGAGCGTACGGAGGAAGGTCTCCTCCTCGGCGTAGGCGTAGGGCGCGATGCGCGACCAGTCGTCGGAGACGATGGGGTAGGCGTCCTTCATCGCGTCGCGTGACGCGGTGAACAGCTCGGGGAAGGTCGCGCCCTCGACGCCGAGGAGGCGCATGGAGCGCACGGAGCGCCGCATGAGGCGGCGGAGGATGTACCCGCGTCCCTCGTTCGAGGGCGTGACGCCGTCGGAGAGGAGCATGAGCGACGAGCGCACGTGGTCGGCGATCACGCGGAAGCGCACGTCGTCCTCGTGAACGGCGCCGTACTTGCGGCCCGACAGCTCGACCGCGCGGTCGAGCACCGGGCGCACCTGGTCGATCTCGTACATGTTCTCGACGCCCTGCTTGATGAAGGCGACGCGCTCGAGACCCATGCCGGTGTCGATGTTCTTCTTCGGCAGCTCGCCGACGACGTCGAAGTCGACCTTCGAACGCACGTTGTTGATCGCGTACTGCATGAAGACGAGGTTCCAGATCTCGGTGAACCTGTTGTCGTCGGCGACGGGGCCGCCGTCGCGGCCGTACTTCGGGCCGCGGTCGAAGTAGATCTCCGAGCAGGGCCCGGCGGGTCCGGGCTGACCGGTCGTCCAGTAGTTGTCCTCGCGACCGAGGCGCTGGATGCGAGAAGCGGGCAGCCCCGCGACCTTCTGCCAGAGCGCGACCGCCTCGTCGTCGTCTTCGTAGACGGTGACCCACAGGTCGCGCTCGGCGAACCCGAGACCGCCGTCGGACTCGGCGGAGGTCAGCAGCTCCCACGCGTAGGAGATCGCGCCCTCTTTGAAGTAGTCGCCGAACGACCAGTTGCCCATCATCTGGAAGAACGTGCCGTGCCGAGCGGTCTTGCCGACCTCTTCGATGTCATTGGTGCGGATGCACTTCTGCACATCGGCGGCGCGTGGATACGGCGCCGGCACGACTCCGGTGAGGTACGGGATGAACGGGACCATGCCGGCGATCGTGAAAAGGATCGACGGGTCGTCGCTGACCAGGGAGGCCGACGGGACGATGGTGTGGTCGTTCTTCTCGAAGTAGTCGAGATAGCGCTGAGCGATGTCGGCGGTCTTCATGGGATGGAGTCTCCGGAGGGCAGGATCGTGCGCGCCCGCGAGGGGCGTCGGTGGCGACGGTTCAGTCGGTGAGCTTGGCGGTGGCGTTCTTCGCGGCCTCGGCAGCGTCGGCGGCGACGTTGCCGGCGGCGGCGACCGCATCGGATGCGGCGGTCTTGGCCTCTGCGACGAGGTCGACGAACTGCGCCTCCTGGTCGCGGTAGGCGTCACCCATGCGGTCGGTGAACTCACCGATGCGGGCATCGACCTGCGAGAGCATCTCGTGTCCGCGCGGGTCTTTGTTCACCAGGTGGGCGACGACGAAGCCACCGGCGATACCGAGCACGAACCAGACGAAGGTCTTCATAGTCACCATTTTCTCGCGAGGAGCCGCGAACACGGCGTCCTTTTCATCGTACTGCGCAGACGCGGAAGGGCGCCGGGGTGAACCCCCGACGCCCTTCTGAGCGGTAACGCTGAGCGCTTAGCGCGCCGCGTAGTACTCGACGACGAGCTGCACGTCGCACGTGACGGGCACCTCGGCACGCTTCGGACGACGCACGAGGCGCGACTGCAGCGTGGTGAGGTCGACCTCGATGTACCCCGGAACCAGGGGCAGCACCTCGGCGTGACCGCCGGCGGCTGCGACCTGGAAGGGCTCGAGGCCTTCGCTCTTGGTCTTGACGTGGATGAGCTGACCCGGCTTCACGCGGAACGACGGGCGGTCGACCGTCTGGCCGTCGACCAGGATGTGGCGGTGCACGACGAGCTGGCGGGCCTGCGCCGTGGTGCGGGCGAAGCCCGAACGCAGGACGAGCGCGTCCAGACGCATCTCGAGGAGCTCGACGAGGTTCTCACCGGTCAGGCCCTGGGTGCGGCGCGCCTCGTTGAACGCGTTGCGCATCTGCTTCTCGCGGATGCCGTACTGCTCGCGCAGACGCTGCTTCTCGCGGAGACGGACGGCGTAGTCGCTGTCGGTCTTGCGCTTGGTACGGCCATGCTCGCCGGGAGCGTAGGGACGCTTCTCGAGGTAGCGGGCGGCCTTCGGGGTGAGCGCGATACCGAGCGCTCGGGACATACGGACCTTGCGGCGGTCCTGGGACTTCGTAGGCACGAAGAACTCCTTCTGGGACGTGGCCGCGCATCTCGCAGCTCACGGACGTATCACCCGCTCCCGCCCTACCGGTGCGCACGTCGGGGCATACCGGAAGGTGATCGAGGAAGAAGGGGATGCCCGAAAACTGTGTTTCGAGCCGATCCAGCCTAACAGACGGAGCTGGGACGCCCTCTCCGCGTCACTCGCCGTCGACGATCCGGCGGATCTTGGCCAGACGCGCCGAGATGTCGCGCTCCTGCCCGTGCGTGGTCGGGTCGTAGTACCGACGCCCGCGGAGCTCGTCGGGCAGGTACTGCTGTGTCACGATGCCGATGTCGCTGTCGTGCGGATAGAGGTAGCCCTTGCCGTGGCCCAGACGCTTCGCGCCCGGGTAGTGCGCGTCGCGCAGATGCGGGGGCACGCGCCCGAAGCCGCCGGCGCGGACATCGGCGATGGCGCTGTTGATCGCGTTGTAGGCCGCGTTCGACTTCGCCGTCGTCGCGAGGTACGCCGTGGCTTCGGCCAGGGGGATGCGCCCCTCCGGCATGCCGATGAACGCGACGGCGTCGGCGGCCGCGATCGCGATCTGGAGCGCCTGCGGGTCGGCGAGGCCGATGTCTTCCGCCGCGGAGATGACGAGACGGCGCGCGATGAAACGGGGGTCCTCCCCCGCCTCGACCATCCGAGCGAGGTAGTGCATCGCGGCATCGACGTCGGATCCGCGGATCGACTTGATGAAGGCGCTGATGACGTCGTAGTGCTCGTCGCCCTGGCGGTCGTACCGCAGGAGCGCGCGGTCGACGGCCTGCGCGATGTGGTCGGCGGTGATCGTCGGGTCGGCGTCGTCGGTGTCGAGGGCGACGGATGCTGCGGCCTCGAGCGCCGTGAGGGCGCGTCGTGCGTCGCCCGAGGCCAGTCGTACCAGGGCGCTCCGCGCGTCGTCGTCGAGCACCACCGACCCGGCGAGTCCTCGGGGATCGCTGACCGCCCGGTCGATGAGCCCGGCGAGGTCGTCGTCTTCGAGCGGACGGAGGGTGAGCAGGAGCGACCGGGAGAGCAAGGGAGAGATGACCGAGAACGACGGGTTCTCTGTCGTCGCCGCGATCAGGACGACCCAGCCGTTCTCGACGCCCGGGAGCAGCGCGTCCTGCTGCGCCTTGGTGAAGCGGTGGATCTCATCGAGGAAGAGGATCGTCGAGGAGTCGTAGAGGTCGCGCTGCGTCAAGGCCTCCTGCATGACCTCGCGCACGTCCTTCACCCCCGCCGTCACCGCCGACAGCTCTACGAAACGGCGGCCCGATGATCGGGCGATCGCCTGGGCGAGAGTGGTCTTGCCTGTTCCCGGAGGGCCCCACAGGATCACGGAGGCCGCGGTGCCCGGACTCGATGCATCCGACGAGGCCAGCGTGACGAGGGGCGATCCGGGACGAAGGAGGTGGCCCTGGCCGGCGACCTCGTCGAGGCTCGTCGGCCGCATCCGCACCGCCAACGGCGTCTGCCCGGGGAAGAGGGCGGCGGAGGGAGTCACTCGAACAGGCTAATCGCGACACGCGACATCGGTTCCGCGCGCGTTTGGTGCGCCGCATCCGCCCTGCGTAGGATTTCTCGCGCCCGGACGCACCGGACGGAGGAGGCCCGCGTGGCGACAGGTGGCAAGGACCGAAGCGCGAAAGCGGCTCGCGAACGCGCGAGGATCTACCAGGCCCGCCAGGAGCTGCACGCCGCGCAGAAGCAGCGTCGCACGCGCGACAACCTGATTGCCGGGGTCGCCGGCGCGGTGATCGTGCTCGCGGCCATCGGCGCGCAGGTCGCCTACTTCACCGCCGGCCCGGGAGCGCCCGAGCCCGTAGCCACGAGCGAGCCGTCCCCCTCGACGAGCACCGCACCCGGCACGGAGTCGACGCAAGCGCCGACGCCCGATGCGACGGAGCCCGCCGCCACACCGACGCCCTGATCCTGCGAGCGTCTGCCGGTCGTACTAGGCTCAGGTCCGTCCATGCACGCCTACGGCGCGAGCCGCGATGAGGGTAACAACACGTGACTGCTGGCGCAGACCTCCCCGAAACAACTCCGACCCCGTGGGGTCGCGTCGATGAAGACGGAACCGTATCGGTTCGAGAATCCGACGGCTGGCGTGTGGTCGGCCAGTACCCCGACGGCACCGCCGAAGAGGCGCTCGCCTACTACGAGCGCAAGTTCGCCGATCTCGCCGGAGAGGTGACGCTCCTCGAGGTGCGCCACCGCCGCGCCGGTGCTTCGGCGTCCGACCTGCGGAGCACCGCGTCGACGCTGCGCGGCCGTATCGAGGGCGCATCGGCGGTCGGAGACCTCGCCGCGCTGCTCGCTCGCCTCGAGACGCTCACCGGCGCTCTCGCCGAGGCGACCGAGACAGAGGCCGCCGCCGCGAAGGAAGCCGTCGACGAGGCGGTGCGCGAGCGCACCGCTCTGGTCGAGCGTGCCGAGGCGCTGGCCGCCCGCGACCCCAAGACGGTGCAGTGGAAGCAGGCCTCGGCCGACATGACGGCCCTGTTCGATCAGTGGCAGAGCCACCAGCAGAACGGCCCGCGGCTTCCGAAGTCTCTCGCTCAGCAGCTGTGGCGCCGCTTCCGCGACGCTCGCGGCACCGTCGACCGCCACCGCCGCGAGTTCTACGCAGAGCTCGACGAGACGCAGAAGTCGGCCCGCGACGCCAAGACCCGCCTCGTCGAGCGTGCCGAAGCGCTCGCTCCGCGCGGGGAGGACGGAATCGGTTCGTACCGCGACCTCCTCGACCAGTGGAAGGCTGCCGGCCGCGCCGGCAAGAAGGCCGACGACGCGCTCTGGGCTCGTTTCAAGGCGGCGGGCGATGCCCTCTACTCCGCCCGGACCGAGCGCGAGGCCGCCGAGGTCGAGGACTCCCGCGAGAAGATCGAGCAGAAGAAGGCCCTCCTGGTCGAGGCCGCTCCGATCGTCGACGAGCGCGATCTCGCACGCGCGCGCGCCTCGCTCACTGCGATCCAGCGCAAGTGGGACGAGATCGGCCGCATCTTCCCGCGCGACCAGGAGCGCGTCCTCGACGACGAGCTCCGCAAGGTCGAGCAGAGCGTGCGCACGCGCGAAGACGCCGAATGGAAGAGCAACAACCCCGAAACGAAGGCGCGCACGAACGATATGACGCGCCAGCTCACCGACGCGATCGACAAGCTCGAAGCCGAGGTCGCCGAGGCGAACGCACGCGGCGACAAGCGTGCGGCGGCTCAGGCGTCCGAGGCCCTCGAAGCCCGTCGCGCGTGGTTGCGCGCCGTCGGCGGCTGAGTCCTCCCCCGGGTCGCGAGCCCGGGCTCTTGTCCACAGTCGTCCTCGATCCGGCGCACGGCGTCGAGCCGAGCGGCAGACTTCGAGGATGCCCTCGCCGTTCGTGTACCTCCCGGGCGTTCGTCTGACGGAGGCCGAGCTGTCCGCGGCGTGCCTCGACGGGCACGTCGTCGCCCTCGGCGATGGCTACATCCCGGCAGACGTGGTCGAGAGCACGGTGCTGCGAGCGGCATCGGTGGCGCACCTGCTCGGCACCACCCTCGCGGCTACCCACGAGAGCGCGGCGTGGATCCTGGGGCGGCTCGATGAGCCGCCCGCGCGGCACAGTGTTCAGCGCGCGGTCGACAGGCGGCTGCACCACGTCGTCTCCCGCCGGCTCCTCTACCGCGACCCGTTCATCGAGGGGTCCGACCTGCTCGAGATCGCCCGCGTCCGTGTGAGCACCCCCGCGCGCACGCTGGCCGATCTCGCGCGCAGCCCCGAGTCGTCGAGCCGGGCTCTCGCGCGCCGCTGGGCGCTAGAACGGCCCGACGACGCCGCCGAATCCCTGGCGTGGCTCGAGCGGCATCGCAGCATCCCCCACAAGAGGAACGCGCGGATGCTGCTGGCCTCGGTCAGGACGTCGTGACGCGGTAGACGTCGTAGACCGCGTCGATGCGACGCACGGCGTTGAGCACCCGGTCGAGATGCACGGTGTCGCCCATCTCGAAGACGAAGCGGCTCAGCGCGAGCCGGTCGTTCGTCGTCGAGACGGTCGCCGAGAGGATATTCACGTGATGCTCGCTGAGCACCCGGGTGACGTCGCTCAGCAGCGCCGAGCGATCGAGTGCCTCGACCTGGATCTGCACGAGGAAGACGCTCTTCGACGTCGGTGCCCACTCGACCTCGATGATGCGTTCGGGGTCGTTGCGGAGAGCCGTGACGTTCGTGCAGTCGGTGCGGTGAACGGAGACACCGCTCCCCCGCGTGACGAAACCGATGACCTCGTCGCCGGGCACCGGCGTGCAGCACTTCGCGAGCTTCACCAGGATGTCGGGAGCACCGCGCACGAGAACGCCCGAATCGCCGCCGCGCGGGGCATGGCTGCGGCCCACGTGCGGGATGTCGATGGGGCCGGTCGATGTGTCGCCCGCGCTGACGAGCGCGGTGACCTTCTCGATGACCGACTGCGTCGAGACGTTGCCCTCGCCGACGGCGGCGTACAGGGCCGAGACGTCTTCGTACTTGAGCTGGTGGGCGACCTCGGAGAACGAGTCCTGGTTCATGAGGCGCTGGAGCGGCAGGTTCTGCCGACGCATCGCGCGTGCGATGGCGTCCTTGCCCTGCTCGATGGCCTCTTCGCGGCGCTCTTTGGTGAACCATCCGCGGATCTTGTTGCGGGCGCGGGTGCTGCGCACGAAGCCGAGCCAGTCCTGGCTGGGGCCGGCATCGGGGTTCTTCGAGGTGAAGACCTCCACCACGTCGCCGCTCTTGAGCTCCGACTCCAGCGGGACGAGGCGGCCGTTGACCTTCGCACCCATCGTGCGGTGACCGATCTCGGTGTGGACGGCGTAGGCGAAGTCGACCGGGGTGGCACCGGCGGGCAGTCCCACCACGCGCCCCTTGGGCGTGAAGACGTAGACCTCCTTGGCACCGATCTCGAACCGCAGCGAATCGAGGAACTCGCTCGGGTCGGCGGTCTCGGCCTGCCAGTCGGAGATGTGCGCCAGCCACGCCATATCGGCGTCGAGCGACTTCGAGTCGGCCTTTCCGCCGGCCATGCGCTCTTTGTACTTCCAGTGCGCAGCGACGCCGTACTCCGCCTGGTGGTGCATCTCGTTCGTGCGGATCTGCAGCTCGACCGTGCGTCCTGACGGCCCGATCACCGTGGTGTGGAGCGACTGGTACAGGTTGAACTTCGGTGTGGCGATGTAGTCCTTGAAGCGCCCCGGGAGCGGGGTCCAGCGCGCGTGTATCGCGCCGAGCACGGCGTAGCAGTCGCGGACGGTGCCGACGAGGATGCGGATGCCGATGAGGTCATAGATGTCGTCGAACTCGCGGCCCCGCACGACCATCTTCTGGTACACGGAGTAGAGCTGCTTGGGTCGTCCCATCACCCGTCCGCGGATGCGGAGCTCGCGAAGGTCGGCGTCGACGGCGGCGATGACGTTCTGCACGTACTGCTCGCGCTGCGGGGTGCGCTGTTTGACGAGGCTGTCGATCTCTGCGTACAGCTTCGGGTGGAGGACCGCGAACGAGAGATCTTCCAGTTCGGACTTGATCGCCTGGATGCCGAGGCGGTTCGCCAGCGGAGCGTAGATCTCGAGCGTCTCGGTGGCCTTCTTCGCCGCCTTCTCGGGCGGGACGAAGCCCCACGTGCGGGCGTTGTGGAGTCGGTCGGCGAGCTTGATCAGCAGAACCCGGATGTCGCGCGACATCGCGACGATCATCTTGCGGACGGTCTCGGCCTGGGCGCTCTCGCCGTACTTGACCTTGTCGAGCTTCGTGACCCCGTCGACGAGCATCGCGACCTCGTCGCCGAAGTCGGCGGCCAACTCGTCGAGCGGATAGCCGGTGTCTTCGACGGTGTCGTGAAGGAGGGCCGCCGCGATGGCGCGCGGTCCGAGTCCGAGATCGGCCAGGATCTGCGCAACGGCGAGCGGGTGCGTGATGTACGGCTCGCCGCTCTGGCGCTTCTGTTCGCGATGCGCCTTCTCGGCGACCGTGTACGCCCGCGTGATGATCCCGAGGTCGCCCTTCGGGTGGTGCGTGCGCACCGTCTGCACGAGCTTGTCGACGTCGTCGCGGCGCGCCGCGCGCGAGAAGATGCGCGGCACGAGGCGGCGCAGGCTGGAGGTCTGCGCGGCAGGAGGAACGATCTCGGTCACCCGGTCACCTCCACCTGTCGACGAATCTCACAATCCTACGCCGCACTCAGCCGGTGATCGTCGCTCAGGCCGGGACGCGTGCGAGCTCGCGCGCCGCGAGGATGCGCTGATCGCGCGCCTTGATCGCCGGCTCGTTCTCGCGCATGAGCGAGAACAGCGGCGCGGCGACGAACAGCGTCGAGTAGGCCGCGACGATCGTGCCGACGAAGATCGACAGCGAGATGTCGCTCAGGGTGCGCGCACCGAGCCAGATGGCACCGATGAACAGGATCGCTCCGACGGGGAGGATCGCCACGACGGTCGTGTTGATCGACCGGATGAGGGTCTGGTTGACCGCGAGGTTCACCGACTCGCCGAAGGTGCGCCCGGATATCTCGCCGTCCTCCCGGGTGTTCTCCCGGACCTTGTCGAAGACGACGGTGGTGTCGTACAGCGAGTAGGAGAGGATCGTGAGGAAGCCGATCACCGCCGCGGGCGAGATCTCGAACCCGGCGAGGGCGTAGATGCCGATCGTGATGACGAGCACGTCGACGAGGCCGATGATGGCGGCCACCGACATCTTCCAGGTGCGGAAGTACAGCGCGAGGATGACGAACGTCAGGGCGAGGAAGATCGCGAGACCCCAGAGCGACTGACGGGTGACGTCGGCGCCCCAGCTCGGCCCGATGAGGGACGAGGTGACCTCGGACGTCGGGACCCCGTACGCCTCGGCGAGAGCGGTCGTGACCGCCTGCACGTCGTCGGCGTCGGCGATCTCTTCGGTCTGCACGCGCACGGCGTTCTCGCCGATGACGGTGACCTTCGTGGTCGCGCCGGGCGCGACCTGGAGCACCGCATCGGTCGCCGCCGTCTGGTCGGGCGAGCTGACGCCCGAGACGGTGAACTGCGATCCGCCGGTGAACTCGATCGAGAACTGCACCGGGCGCACGAGCGGCACGAGGCACGCGGCGATGACGAAGACCGCGGCGATGATGAACCACAGTCGGCGGCGTCCGACGAAGGGGAACGACGTCTTCCCGGTGTAGAGATCGTTGCCGAGCTGATTCATGGAACGCATCAGTCGTCGCCCTCCTTGACGGCGGTGCGTGTGCCGCGGTCGTTCGTGGCGGACAGCTCCGCCTGTTTGCGTTCCGCGATGGTCTGGCGACGCTGGGCCTCACCGCGTGAGCGGGCCGTTCGTCCTTCGCGCGACACCGGCGCGCGGAACTCGGCCCGACCCCGGTACACGGCGCCGAGGGCGTTCGGGTCCATACCCGACAGCGGGTGACCCGATCCGAAGAACCGGGTGCGGGAGAGCAGCTGCATCACCGGGTGGGTGAAGAGGATGAAGATCAGGATGTCGATCGCGGTGGTGAGGCCGAGCGTGAACGCGAAGCCCTTCACCGTGGCGTCGGCCAGGATGTACAGCACGACGGCGGCGAGGATGTTGATCGACTTCGAGATGTAGATCGTCCGCTTCGCGCGCGCCCAGCCGTCCTCGACGGCACCGGTGATCGACTTGCCGTCGCGCAGCTCATCTCGGATGCGTTCGAAGTAGACGATGAACGAGTCGGCGGTGAAGCCGATGGTCACGATGAGTCCCGCGACGCCGGCGAGTGACAGGCGGAAGCCCATGCGCCAGGCGAGGATGCACAGCGCGATGTAGGTCAGCACGCCCATCACGGCCAGCGAGGCGATGATGACGAAGCCGAGTGCGCGGTACACGATCAGCGAGTAGATCGCGACGAGGGCAAGACCGATGAGACCGGCGATCAGACCGATCTGCAACTGCTGCGAACCGAGCGTCGCCGAGATCGTGTCGGAGCTCACGACCTCGAAGCTGAGCGGCAGGGCGCCGTACTTCAACTGGTCGGCGAGGATCTTCGACGACTCCTGGGTGAAGCTTCCCGAGATGCTCGGGTTGCCGTCGAGGATCACGCCGTTCATCGACGGGGCCGAGAGCACGGAGCCGTCGAGGACGAAGGCGAACTGGTTCAGGGGCGACGTCGCCCCGTACAGCCGCTGGCTGATCTGGCCGAACGTCTGGGTGCCCTCGTCGTTGAAGTTGAGGTTGACCACCCAGCGGTTGGTCTGCGATTCGAGGCCGTTGGTCGCGTCGTCGATCGACGAACCGTCGAGCTCGACCGGTCCGAGGATGTACTTGGCGGTTCCGTCGGCGTCGCAGGTGATCAGCGGCTGGTCGGCGGGTGCCGCGGCGGGATCGTTGGCGGGATCGGCGCAGTTGTAGGCGAGGAACTCCGCCTGCAGAGCCGGCGTGATGTACGCGGTGTCGCTGCCGTTCGTGGGCGCCGTCGTCGGCGTCGACTCCAGCGAGGGGTCGGGGGTCGGGTACGGCGTCTCGACCTGGTCCTCACCGACGAAGGTGTTGGCGGGTGCTCCGGCGTAGAGCACCGCGCGCAGCTGGAGCTGGGCGGATGCTTCGATCCGGTCGCGCGTGGCCTGGTCGGCTTCGCCGGGGAGCTGCACGACGACGTTCTTGCCGCCCTCGGTCGTCACATCCGCTTCGGCGACACCGGAGGCGTCGACGCGCTGGCGGATGATCGACACGGCCTGGGTCAGCTGGTCGTTGGTCGGGTTCGCCCCGTCGGCGGTCTGCGCCTCGAGGATGATCTGGGTGCCGCCCTGCAGGTCGAGCGCGAGTTCGGGGACCCACGAGCTCTGCTGGAAGCCGTAGACGCCCAGCGCGTTGATCCCGAACAGGACGCCCGTGATCGCAAGGAGTCCGATCAGTGCACGCCAGGCGTGCCGGACGGGGGTGGAAGTGGCCACGACGGGTCGACTTTCTCTGGAGCAGGAGGCGGATCAGGCCTGGGGCTTGTTGCGGTTCTCCGGGTCGACGTCGTCGACGGCCTCGGCGCGCAGGCGCTTCTGGTCGTCGCTGATCGAGGTGATGTCGCCGTCCGCGACACCGGCGATGTACTCGGCTTCGCTCTCCTCGGCCTCGATGAACTCGTCTTCCGTGACGAAGCCCTCGGCCGGGTTCACGATGCGGAGGATGGCCTGGCTGTGCACGCGGATCTCGACGCCCGGGGCGATCGACACGACAGCGGGCTTGTCGAGGTCTTCAGCGTCGTACTCGACGATCGTGCCGTACAGGCCACCCTGGAGGAGCACCTCGGAACCGGGAACGGTCTGACGTGCCTTCTGCTCCTGCTCGGCCTTCTGCTTCTGCACGCGACGTCGCGAGCTGAAGAACATGAAGACCAGCAGGAGCACCAGCAGGATGATGATGCCGTAGTTGGCGAAGAAGTCGGCAAGAGCCATGAGAAAAGGAGAACCTTTCGGATCAGGCGCACACGGGAGCGTCGCCTAAAGGGGATGTCGGCGAAAGCCTCCGCCGATTATAGGTCATTCACGCCTCGTCGAATCTGAGGGCGCCGTCCGCGTGCGGGATCCCGAGGTGCGCGTAGGCGGGGGGCGTCGCGATCCGCCCGCGCGGGGTGCGGCCCATGAAGCCGATCCGCACGAGATACGGCTCGACGACCGATTCGATCGTCTCGGCCTCTTCGCCCACTGCGACGGAGAGAGTGCCGAGCCCGACAGGTCCGCCGCGGAACCTGCGCACCAGAGCGTCGAGGACGGCGCGGTCGAGGCGATCGAGCCCGATCTCGTCGACGTCGTAGAGCTCCAGCGCGGCCCGCACGGCGTCGACGCCCTTCCGGTCGCCGTGCACCACTTGGAAGTCGCGAACGCGCCTCAGCAGGCGGTTCGCGATGCGGGGGGTTCCCCGCGAACGCCGTGCGATCTCGGCGCGACCGTCGTGCGGCAGAGTGACGGCGAGCATCGCGGCGGCGCGGTCGACGACCAGCTCGAGCTCCTCCGGCTCGTAGTACTCGAGGTGGGCCGTGAAGCCGAACCGATCGCGGAGCGGATTGGGCAGCAGGCCCGAGCGCGTGGTCGCGCCGACGAGGGTGAAGGGAGCCAGCTCGAGCGGGATGCTGGTGGCCCCGGCGCCCTTGCCGACCATGATGTCGATACGGAAGTCCTCCATCGCGAGGTAGAGCATCTCCTCGGCCGAGCGGGCCATGCGATGCACCTCGTCGATGAAGAGCACCTCGCCCGGCGTGAGGCTCGACAGGAGGGCCGCGAGGTCGCCGGCATGCTGGATGGCGGGTCCGCTCGACATGCGCAAGGGCCGACCGGTCTCGTGGGCGACGATCATCGCCAGCGTCGTCTTGCCCAGCCCCGGAGGGCCTGAGAGCAGGATGTGGTCGGGCGGGCGCTGCTGGATGCGAGCGGCGTCGAGCAGCAGTTGCAGCTGCCCTCGCACTTTGTGCTGCCCGACGAACTCGGCGAGGGATTCGGGCCGCAGCGCCCCCTCGATCGCGAGTTCGCTGTCGTCGATGGGAGTGCCGACGTCGCGGACCTCATCCACCGGCGGTCTCCTTGCGCGCGGGGCCGAGCGTGCTCAACGTGCGCCGGAGAAGCGCCTGCACCGTGGCCTTGTCGGCGTCGGTCGCATCTTCCAGCGTCGCGGCGACCGCCTCGCCGGCGGTGCGCTCCGACCATCCGAGTCCCATCAGGGCCTGGGTGACCTGCAGCGGCACGCCGGGGGCGACGGATGCTGCGGGAGCGCCGCCCGCCGTGGGCGGTGCGAGACGGCCGGCCAGCTGCACGACGATGAGCTTGGCCGTCTTCGGCCCGATGCCCGACACGCGGCGGAACGGCGCGTCGTCGTCGGACGCGACGGCCTCGGCGATCTGCGGGACGGTGAGGGACGACAACACCCCGAGCGCCGACTTCGGCCCGACCCCGGTGACGCCGATGAGCTGCGTGAAGACGACCAGCTCCTCGCGGTTCTCGAAGCCGTAGAGCGAGAGGGCGTCTTCGCGGACGATGAGGTTGGTGTGCAGATGCACCTCTGCGCCGACATGCGTTGCGCGCGCGACCTGGGGCGTGACGGCGACGGAGAATCCGACGCCGCCGACCACGATGACGAGCGAGTCGTCGCCGACGGACGCAGCGGTGCCCTGGAGCGAGGAGATCATGCTCCGACCCTACGCGCCGGTTCGGATCTTTGTTCGAGCGACACGCGTCGGCGACTTCGACCGCGACTCGGCCTCCGCCCATGCCCGCTGCGCCGGGGTGAGGCCGCCGCCGGCCGCGGGGGTCGAGGCCGGCGTGCGCCACGCGTGGCACAGCGCGAGCGCGAGCGCGTCCGCAGCATCCGCCGGCTGAGGGAGGGCGTCCAGGCGCAGCACGCGGGCGACCATGGTCTGCACCTGGCGCTTGTCGGCCGCGCCGTACCCGGTCACGGCCGCCTTCACCTCGCTGGGCGTGTGGGTCGCCGCCGGGAGACCCGCCTCCGCGGCGACGAGCAGCGCGATGCCGCTGGCCTGGGCGGTGCCCATGACGGTGCTGCGGTTGTGCTGTGCGAAGACGCGCTCCACGGCCACGACCGCCGGGCCGTGCTCGGCGACGACGGCGCGGATGCCCGCTGCGATGGTCGCCAGGCGGCGCTCGATGGGGTCGTCCACCGCTGAGCGGATGACTCCCACGTGCACGAGCGTGGCCGACCGGTCGCGGGCGACGTCGACGACGCCGACTCCGCACCGGGTGAGGCCCGGGTCGATGCCGAGCACGCGGAGCGTTCGGGAGGTCACTCCCCCACGCTAAGCGCTCGCCTCGGCACCCGACCCAGGCGCGCGGGCCTACTCGTCGTTCTCGAGCTCGGCCTGCACCTCGGCGGTGAGGTCGAAGTTGCTGAAGACGCTCTGCACGTCGTCGCTGTCCTCCAGCGCGTCGATGAGGCGGAAGACCTTGCGCGCCGTGTCGGCGTCGATCTCGACCTTCAGCGAGGGCACGAACTCGACGTCGGCCGACTCGTAGTCGATGCCGGCCTCCTGCAGCGCGGTGCGAACGGTCACGAGATCGGTCGCTTCGGTGACGACCGCGTAGCCGTCGCCGTGCGGCTCGACCTCCTCGGCACCGGCTTCGAGCACGGCGAGCATGACGTCGTCCTCGCTCGCACTCTCGCTCGCCACGACGATGACGCCCTTGCGCGCGAAGTTGTAGGCGACGCTGCCCGGGTCGGCGAGGCTGCCGCCGTTGCGGCTGAGCGCGGTGCGAACTTCGGCGGCGGCGCGGTTCTTGTTATCGGTGAGGCACTCGATCATGAGCGCGACACCGTTGGGACCGTAGCCTTCGTAGAGGATCGTCTGGTAGTCGACCGCTTCGCCGCCGACGCCCGCACCGCGCTTGACGGCGCGGTCGATGTTGTCGTTGGGGACCGAGGTCTTCTTCGCCTTCTGGATCGCGTCGAAGAGGGTCGGGTTGCCTGCGAGGTCGGCGCCGCCCATCTTCGCGGCGACCTCGATGTTCTTGATGAGTTTGGCGAACGACTTCGCACGGCGGCTGTCGATGACGGCCTTCTTGTGCTTGGTGGTCGCCCACTTGGAGTGGCCGGACATAACGACCAGTGTACGAAACGCTCAGCCCGCGATCTTGCGCAACGTGCGGAGGTTCCGATTCGTGGTCGTCTCGCGGTACGCCCTCCCGGCGAGGACCTTGGCGAACGGGGTCGACACCGTGGTGCCTTTCGCGGGGTTCCAGTAGACGACGCCGGGTGCGTCGGCGACCGGGTCCACCTCGCCGTCGAGGTCGGCCGCCGCATCCACGAGCGCCCTCCGCGTCTGCTCGCGGAGACAGAACACGACGTAGGGCTGCCGCTCGCCGTCCTCCTCGTCGAAGGGGAACCCCGCTATGGCCGCGGCCACCTCGTCACGTGTCACGAGCACGATCCGCGCGTCGTAGTCGAAGCGTGCACTCAGCGCCTTCTCGATCCGCGCCGTGAGGTCGCCGCGCGCCCCCGCCGCGCGGAAGAGCAGGTTGCCGCTCGCCAGCACGGTGCGCGCGTCATCGAGTCCGATCGACGTGGCGACGTCGCGCAGTTCGGCACCGCGGATCGTGACGCCCCCGACATTCACCCCGCGCAGCAGCGCCACCCATTCGGTCACATCCCCATTTCACCGGAATGTGGCGCATTCCCGCGACTGACACCACCGATTCATGGGGGCCGTCACCGGAAAGTGGCGCATTCGTGCCGGGGAGTCGCGCGCGGGAGGCGTCAGCGGCGCGCGCGGACCTTCGCCAGGAACCGCTCGTGGAAGCGGGTCTCGCCGGAGACCTCGGGGTGGAAGGCGGTGCCGAGCAAATTGCCCTGCTCGACGGCGACGATGCGCCCGTCGGGCAGCGCGCCGATCGCCTTCGCTCTCTCCCCCACCGAGCTGACGATCGGCGCGCGGATGAACGCCGCGTGCACGGGGCCGCCGACGAACCCGTCGATCTCGAGGTCGGTCTCGAACGACTCGGTCTGCCCGCCGAAGGCGTTGCGCGCGACCACCGCATCGAGGCCCCCGAATGTCTCCTGACCGTCGATGGCACCGGTGATGCGGTCGGCGAGCAGGATCAGGCCCGCGCAGGTCCCGTAGACCGGCATACCGTCGGCGATGGCGGAGCGGATCGGATGCTGCATGCCGAACGCTCGCGCGAGCTTGTCGATCACGCTGGACTCCCCGCCGGGGAGCACCAGCCCGTCCACGCCCGCGAGCTCGTCGGGGCGGCGGACGGGCGCAGCGTCCGCCCCCAGCCGCGCGAGCATCGCGAGATGCTCGCGCACGTCGCCCTGCAGGGCGAGCACGCCGACGCGGGGACGACCCGCCACGGTTACCAGCCGCGCTCGGAGAGGCGGTGGGGTGCAGGCAGATCGGCCACGTTGATGCCGACCATCGCCTCGCCGAGCCCGCGCGACGCCTCGGCGATCACGCCGGCGTCGTCGAAGAAGGTCGTCGCCTTCACGATCGCCGCCGCTCGCTCGGCGGGGTTGCCCGACTTGAAGATGCCCGAGCCGACGAAGACGCCGTCGGCGCCCAGCTGCATCATGAGGGCCGCGTCGGCGGGCGTCGCGACGCCGCCGGCGGTGAAGAGGACGACCGGGAGCTTGCCGGTCTCCGCGATCTCGGCGACGAGCTCGTAGGGCGCCTGCAGCTCTTTCGCCGCGACGTACAGCTCGTCTTTCGTGCGCGAGCGCAGGGCGTTGATCTCGCCCTGGATCGTGCGGATGTGCTTCGTCGCCTCCGAGACGTCGCCGGTGCCGGCCTCGCCCTTGGAACGGATCATCGCCGCTCCCTCGGTGATGCGTCGCAGCGCCTCGCCGAGGTTGGTCGCCCCGCAGACGAACGGGACGGTGAAGCCCCACTTGTCGATGTGGTTGACGTAGTCGGCCGGCGAGAGCACTTCGGACTCGTCGATGTAGTCGACGCCGAGCTCCTGGAGCACCTGTGCTTCGACGAAGTGGCCGATGCGGGCCTTGGCCATGACGGGGATCGAGACCGACGCGATGATCTGGTCGATGAGGTCGGGGTCGCTCATGCGCGCGACTCCCCCCTGTGCGCGGATGTCGGCGGGTACGCGCTCGAGCGCCATCACCGCGACGGCTCCGGCGTCTTCGGCGATCTTGGCCTGGTCGGCGGTGACGACGTCCATGATCACGCCGCCCTTGAGCATCTCGGCCAGTCCCCTCTTCACGCGGGTGGAGCCGGTGGATGCTGCGGAGGTCTGCTCGGTGCCTTCGGGGGCGTCGCTGAGGGTCATGACGGCCAAGTGTATTGCGTTGGACCGCGGCTCTCGGCCGCATGACGTCCCGCGCGGTGGGAGGATCGAGAGCGTGAAGATCCTCTCCATCCAGTCGGCGGTCGCTTACGGCCACGTCGGCAACTCTGCGGCCGTGTTCCCCCTCCAGCGCATCGGCGTGGAGGTGCTGCCGGTCTACACGGTGAACTTCTCGAACCACACCGGGTACGGCGCGTGGCGCGGGCCGCTCATCAGCCCCGACGACGTGCGCGATGTCATCGCCGGCATCGAGGACCGCGGCGTGTTCGGGTCGATCGACGTGGTGCTGTCGGGCTACCAGGGCGGCGAGGGCATCGGCGACGTGATCATCGATGCGGTCTCACGCGTCAAGGCGGCGAACCCCTCCGCGATCTACGCGTGCGACCCCGTGATGGGCAATGCGAAGTCGGGATGCTTCGTCGCCCCCGCGATCCCGGAGCTCCTGCGCGAGCGCGTCGTCCCCGTCGCCGACATCATCACCCCGAACCAGTTCGAGCTCGGGTTCCTCACCGGGACCGACCCGCACACCCTCGACGAGACGCTCGCCTCGGCCGACGCCGTGCGTGCGACGGGCCCGCGGACGGTGCTCGTCACGAGCGTCGAGCGCCCCGACCGGGAGGACGGCACGATCGAGATGCTCGTCGCCGACGACGAGGGCGCCTGGATCGTGCAGACCCCCCTGCTGCCGATGAAGGCGAACGGCTCGGGCGACGTGACGGCGGCCCTCTTCACGGCGCATTACCGTCGCACGGGCGACGCCGCCGACGCCCTCGCCCGCACCACGTCGAGCGTGTTCGACCTGCTCGAGCGCACCCACCTGTCGGGCGAGCGCGAACTGCAGCTCGTCGAGTCGCAGGAGGCCTACGCCCACCCGCGCCTGCAGTTCGCCGTGCGTCAGGTGCGCTGACGGTCGGCCGAGTGCGTCGAACCCTCTTCGGGCCAGGCGTTCGCGACGGCCTCCCGCACCTCGCCGAGCAGCTGAGGCAGAGCCTTGGTGCGCGCGATGATCGGGAAGAAGTTCGCGTCGGTCGCCCAGCGCGGCACGACGTGCTGGTGCAGGTGGCCGTCGACGCCGGCGCCGGCGACCGCTCCTTGGTTCATCCCCAGGTTGAAGCCGTCGCATCGTGAGACGTCTCGCAGCACCCGCATCGCGGTCTGCGTGAGCGAACCGATCTCGGCGACCTCCTCGGGGGTCGCCAGGTCGTACGTGGCGATGTGCCGGTACGGGCAGACGAGCAGGTGGCCCGAGTTGTACGGGAACAGGTTCAGCAGCACGTAGGCCGTTCGACCGCGAGCGACGATGAGGCCGTCCTCGTCCGATTTGTGCGGCGTCGCGCAGAACGGGCATTCGTCGCGCAACGGCTGCGGCCCCGCCTGGATGTAGGCCATCCGGTGGGGCGTCCACAGCCGTTGGAACTCGTCGGGCACGCCCGCGAACCCGGCCGCCGACTCGAGCCCGTCGATCGCGGGCTCCGACCGACCGCCGGGGTTCGCAGCATCCGTCATCTTCGTCGCCCGCTCACGCCAGGTCGTCGGCGGAGTCGACGAGGGTCTTCGCGTCGATCGACGAATGGATGCGGCGGATCGCCTCGTCGACGGGGATGCCGTTGAGCTGCGTGCCGTCGCGGAAGCGGAACGAGACCGTCCCGCCCGCGCGGTCCTGCTCGCCGGCGATGAGCTGCAGCGGCACCTTCTGGGTGGTGTGCGTGCGGATCTTCTTCTGCATGCGCTCGTCGCTCGTGTCGAGCTCGGCGCGGACCCCGTCTTCGCGCAGGCGCGTGACGATCTCGCCGAGGTAGTCGGCGTACTCCTCGGCCACAGGGATGCCGATCACCTGGAGCGGCGCGAGCCAGACCGGGAAGGCACCGGCGTAGTGCTCGAGGAGGATCGCGAAGAAGCGTTCGATGGAGCCGAACAGGGCGCGGTGGATCATGATCGGGCGCTTCTTCTGCCCGTCGCGGTCGGTGAACTCGAGCTCGAACCGCTCGGGCAGGTTCACGTCGACCTGCACCGTGGACAGCTGCCAGGTGCGACCGATGGCGTCCTTCGTCTTCAGGTCGATCTTCGGACCGTAGAAAGCGGCCTCCCCCGGCACCTCGGTCACCTTGAGCCCGCTGGCGTGAGCGACGTTGCGCAGGGCGTTCGTGGAGTACTCCCAGAACTCGTCGCTCCCGATCCACTTCGACTTCTCGTCATCGCGCATGGAGAGCTCGAGCTCGAAGTCCTCGAGCCCGAAGTCGCGCAGCATCGAGATGACGAACTCGAGCACGCGGGTCGTCTCCTCCTCGAGCTGGTCGGGGGTGACGAACAGATGGGAGTCGTCCTGCGTGAAGCCGCGGACGCGGGTGAGACCGTGCAGGGCGCCCGACAGCTCGTTGCGGTAGACGGTGCCGTTCTCGGCGAGACGCATCGGCAGGTCGCGGTAGCTCCGTGCGCGCTCCCTGTAGATGAGGATGTGCATCGGGCAGTTCATGGGCTTCAGGTAGTAGTCCTGGCCCTCCTTGGTGACGTGCCCGTCGGCGTCGCGCTCCTCGTCCATGACGATGGGCGGGAACATCCCCTCCTTGTACGTCACGAGGTGGTTCGAGGTGAGGAAGAGGTCTTCCTTGGAGATGTGCGGCGTGTAGACGTAGGTGTAGCCGGCGGCACGGTGACGTCGCAGTGCGTGCTGCTCCATCTCCTGGCGCACGACGCCGCCTCGGGGGTGCCAGACCGACAGGCCCGAACCGATCTCCTCGGGGAAGGAGAAGAGGTCGAGCTCCTTGCCGAGCTTGCGATGGTCGCGCTTCGCGGCTTCCGCGAGGCGCTCCTCGTAGGCGCGCAGTTCGTTTTTCGTCGGCCACGCGGTGCCGTAGATGCGCTGCAGCTGGGGGTTCTTCTCGCTCCCCCGCCAGTAGGCACCGGCGATGCGCGTGAGCGCCCACCCGTTGCCGATGGTGCGGGTGCTGGGCACGTGCGGGCCGCGGCACAGGTCTTTCCAGACGGTCTCGCCGTCGCGGTTGACGTTGTCGTAGATGGTGAGCTCGCCCGCGCCCACCTCGACGCTCGCGCCCTCGGCTGCTTCCTTGCCGCCCTTCAGGCCGATGAGCTCCAGCTTGAACGGCTCGTCGGCGAGTTCGGCGCGCGCCTCGTCGTCGGTGACGACGCGACGGACGAAGCGCTGGCCCTCGCGGACGATGCGCTCCATCTCCTTCTTGATGGCCTTGAGGTCTTCCGGGGTGAAGGGCTGGTCGACGCCGAAGTCGTAGTAGAAGCCGTCCGTGACCGGGGGCCCGATCCCGAGGTTCGCCTGCGGGTTGATCCGCTGCACCGCCTGCGCCAGCACGTGGGCGGCGGAGTGGCGGAGGATGTTCAGTCCGTCGGGGGTGTCGATGCCGACGGGCTCGACAGCATCCGTCTGCTCGACCTTCGTCGCGAGGTCGCGCAGCTCGCCGTTGACGCGTAGCGCGACGACGGAGCGGTCGGGGAACAGGGTGAATCCGTCGGCGGGGTAGGACACGTCAACGGGCAGGGCGGCGTCGGTCACGAAAGGTCTCCAAAGTGGCTCGGCATCCAGGCTATCGCCGTGGAGCGATCCTGCCGCGCGGCAGAGGATGATGGATGCCGTGAAGCTCGCGGTCATCGGCATCGTTCTGCTCGTCGCCGGGGGCGTCGGGCTGCTCACGGGCGTCCTCACGACCGACGACGCACTGACGATCGCCGATCGCGTCTGGCCCATCCTGCTCTTCGTCGTGGCGGTGACGATCGTCGCCGAACTCGCGTCGTCGGCGGGTGTCTTCGACGCCGTCGCCGCGGTGCTCGCACGGGTCGCCCGCGGCCGCGCGCGCGTGCTCTGGGCGCTCACCGTCGTACTCGCCGTGTTCGTCACGGCCTTCCTGTCGCTCGACACGACCGCCGTGCTGCTGACGCCCGTGGTCATCGCCCTCGCCCGCCGGCACCGCCTGGACCCCGTTCCGTTCGTCTTCGTCACGGTCGTGCTCGCGAACACCGCGTCGCTCGCCCTGCCGGTGTCGAACCTCACGAACCTGCTCGCCGCCGACGTCCTCGGCACTCACGACCCGCTGCCCTTCCTCGCGCTCGTGGGCCCGTCCGCGCTGGTGGCCGCCCTCGTCTCCATCGCGGTGCTCGCCGCGGTGTTCCTCCGCCGGGTGCCGGTGCGGTTCTCGGACGCGCCCCCGCTGCGCACCGTCGATCGACCGCTGCTCGTCGTCTCGGCGGTCGTGACGGCCCTGCTGCTTCCGGCGCTCGTGGTCGGGCTCCCGCCGTGGATGCCGGCGTCAGCGGCCGCCGTCGTGCTGGTGATCGTCTTCGCGGTGCGCGCTCGGCGGACTCTGCGGCTGCAGATGGTGCCATGGCAGCTCGTCGTCTTCGCCTCGGGACTCTTCCTCGCCGTCGGGGTGCTCGAAGGCCTCGGGTCGCAGGCCCTCCTGGCGAACGTGGTGGGCAACGGGGAAGACCTCTTCTCCCTCTGGCAGGTCGCCGGAATCGGTGCGCTCGCCGCCAACATCGGCAACAACCTTCCGGCCTACCTCGCGCTCGAGTCAACGGCCGGCTCGCCCGCCCGACTCGCCGCTCTGCTGATCGGCGTCAACGCCGGACCGCTGATCACACCGTGGGCATCCCTCGCGACGCTGCTGTGGCACGACCGGCTGCGCTCGCAGGGCGTCGAGATCTCGTGGCGGCGATTCATCGTGCTGGGGTGCCTCATCGGTCCGCTGACCGTCGCCGCCGCCGTCGTGCCGCTCGCCCTGCGCGGGTAGGGCGGGGGTCGGCGCGCGGTCGCCGGAATCGGGCGGGTCGCTCAGCCCACCCAGACGATGTTGCGCAGCGACTCCCGCGTCTCGGCGAACCGGATGGACCGGTCGGTGACGAAGAACACCGCACCGGGTCCGTCGGAGTACGTCGTGCTCAAGTAGGTGCCGCCCTCGCCGGTCGAGACCTCGAAGGGCTCTCGCGCCTGCAGCTCGTCGATGACATCCGCGGCCTGGCCCGGCGCCAGCGGGCCCCACGAGTACACGTAGGTCGCCTGCTGTCCGGGGGCGCCGGCTGGTCCCCACGGGCAAGAGATGCCGCCTTCGACCTCCACCCCGTGGGCGGTGAGGAAAGGCTTGGCCAGCGGTTCGAGACCTTCCGCGCGATACTGCGCGGCGACGGCTTCGTCGATCATCGTGTCGCAGGTCACGGGTGCCCCCGCGGTCGGCGGCGCCGTGTCGCTGGGCGTCGGCGACGCGGTCGGCGAGAGGGACGGCGCGGCGCTGGCCGCCGGTGCGGGCGTGCTCGCGCTCGCGCTCGTCTCGGGAGGCTCGGGTGCCGCGGCGTCGGGGCTCGTGCATCCCGCGAGCAGCACAAGCGCTCCCAGGGCGATCGACGCCACGCGCACAGACCTCATGCGGCAACAGTACGGAGTCGCTGCGGGCGGGCACCGCTTCCCGTGCCGGTGCGTGACACCCTCGGGGTCGGCTGAACGGCGTACAACAATGTTTCGGGCCTTCCCCCCTACCCACGAGCCGGGGGCGGTGGGACGCTCAAGATCCCCGTTGCTTCGGCGCGGAACACGAGAGGCCTCCTCGAACCCGTCATCCCCCGATGGGTTCGAGGAGGTCTTCTTCATGAGGTGGACCCGCCGGGTGCGAAGGGGCCGCGGCCCGGCGGGTCCGTCAATGATTCGGAGAGGGCGCCGAACCGGATGTCGCCGGCGTGCGTCCGACCCGGTCGAAGGGTGGAGAGAACACCGGCGACGCGGGGTTCTCGCCCTCCGCGTGATCCGGGGATTCGCAGCATCCTGCTGACCTCTGAGGTGAGGGTCACCCGATGGCGTGTGGGGTATGCCGGTCCGCTCACGCTCCCCCCGGACGGAGCGGACCGACAAGTGAACAATGGCTTTCTCGCAAGCCCCAAGCTGGCGGCCCCCTCCACTGTTCGGCCGAGATAGCCCCGTCGCGTACCTCGGGCTTCCCCCAACCTCGACTGTAACCGTGCGCGTTAGACATGTCCAACGCGGAGGGCGACGACGCTCCGCGCAGCGGCCTCAGACGTCGTCGGCTCTGAGGAAGCGCGCGGTGCTCGCGATGTAGTCGGCCGGCCCGGCATTCCATCCTGTCGTGTGGCCGCCCGCGGAAGGCACCAGGGTGGCACGGGGTGCGCGCTCCGCGAATGCCCGGGAGTCGTCGAGGGGTACGGACCAGTCGCGGGATCCGTGATGGACGAGCACGGGCTGCGTGATGCGCTCGGCTCGGCGCACCCAGTCCAGCCGGTCGAGATCCACCGGTGACGACAAGCCCACGGCCCGAGCGCGACGACGCCCCTCGAGCCACGGGATGGCGAGACGCGCGAGCCTCGGCGGGACCTTCGCTCGCGCCGCATTCGCGTCCAGGACGCTTCGCCAGTCGAGCACCGGAGAATCGAGAACCAGGCGGTCGATCCGAGAACCCCAGGCGGCGCTGTCCGCCAACTGCAGGGCTATCTGCGCGCCCATGGACCACCCGAAGAGCACGAATCTCTCCCCGCCAGTCACGGACAGCGCGCCGAGCACATCCGCGACGTCGTCGACCTCCGTCGCGCCGAGGTGCGACCGGCCGCGGCCCACCGTCGGCCCCTCGAGCGTGTTGCGATATGCGGGAACGGCGGACGGGATCCCCTCATCAGAGGCGATGCCGACGCTCCGCAACATGCCCGATCGGGTCGACCCGAGACCGAAGATGTGAACGGCCCATACCGGGTGCTCGTCGCCCGGTGCGCTGTCGAAGAACCATGTGGGCACGGCGCCGGCTCGCGCGGGGACCGGGTGATCGACGTAGGTGCGTGCCGCTGACGCGGGGTCGACCGCGACGATGCCGCTCCACGCCGCGCGCCGGCCCTCCTCCGGTGGCCCGCAGCGCTCGTCGATCCGCCACGTCACCGTCGGCCCGTTCCGTCGTGGCTCGCCTGAGACGCGCAGGTGCGCGCCGCTGTCGAGGAAGACGCCCCACTCCCCTGCCTGCATGGTCGATTCCGTGGCGGGCACCGTGAGGAAGCCGGGAGCCGACGGCAGAACGGTCAGGCGGTGTCGCCGGGGACGCGGCGGGGCGGTGAGACGCCGCGCCATCGCGTATCCGAGGGTCACACTGCGCCCGCGCCGAGCCGGTCCTCCGCCTCGGCGAGCAGCCGGCGATCGTCGGCGGTGAGAGCGAATTGATTCCGGCCGTCCATGGCGGCGTCGCGGATCTCCACGATGCGGCGGTGGAGTCGGTGGGTGGCGTCGACCTCGGCCGTCTCGAGGCGGAGCGAGGCGCGAGCTTCGATGGCTTCCTGCCAGAGAGGGGTGATGCGGTCGAGGTACCGACGGACATTCCGCTCCCGTCGAGACTGCCCGACCCATCGCACGATCGGCGCGGACGCCAGACCGGCGGTGAGGAAGAGGAAGGTGCTGACCTGGAGGCCGTAGTAGGCGGGGCGCCACGGCTCGGCCGCGGGGAGCCCACCGATGAGCTGAGCGGTGCTCATCCCGATGACGGTGACGGACAGAGCCATCGTGCAGAGCGATCCGACGAGCAGGAGCGCGCCCGCGATCCGCTCGCGGGTGAGGGTGCTCTGCCGGATGGTCGAGACCGCGGTCAGGAGAAGTGCGCTGAAGACGATGAGGAAGTAGACGTATTGCGCGCAGGAGTAGACCGCGGCCGCGGGGTAATCGCCGTACTCGCGCATGAAGCTCTCGCTCGTGCCGCCCCGATGCGGCACGAGGAAGAATGCGACCGTGGTGACGACGATGGCAGCCCACAGCACCACCAGCGCGGGGACCCCGCGGAGATATCGCGGGGCGCCGGCTCGAGATATCCCCTGCGCGAGGAAGTGCACGCCGACCATGAGGATGATGGCGCTGAGCAGGTGCACGATGTCGCGGGCGCCGAACCACCCGTCGACGAGCATGTAGAGGTCGTCGTTGTTGAGCATCATGGTGACGGCGATGGTGATGGCGGCGTAGAGGACGGAGCGTTCCTTCCGGGCGCGGCGGAAGACGACGAGGACGACGACGAGCGCCCACATCAGGGCGCTGATGGTGAGTTCCACCATCAGCCGAAGATCTCCGAGAACCGAGACACGGGCTGGCTGCGGATGTACGTGGCGATGACGTCGGCGAGTCGCTCCGCGCGCCGCTCGTACTCGTCGTTGATGCTGTCTCGGGCGAGGGCCTTGATGACGGTGGCCGGCTCCATGTCGGGGAGGACGCTGCCGGTGACGTACTCGACCTTGTCGTCGACCCGGTCATGGAGGAGCAGCATGTGCGCGAGCTCGTGAAGGATGAACTGCTCGCGATGCAGTCTCGACTCGCTGGGGGCGTGAAGGATGATGTCGACGTCGTCGGTGGCGAGCCAGAGGCCGCAGAGCGCTCCGTCGCTGTCGGAGAGCGCGGGGAGCTCGTCGATGCGCAACGGCCTGCCTCTGGCCACCTGGACGCGGCGCGTCAGCTCAGCGAGGGTGATGCCGGGCTCGATGTCGACGGGCAGGTGCGGTCGGCCTTCTTCGATCCAATCTCGCATGGGATGTCCTCAGCTCTGCGGTCCGCGGACGCGCTCTGCTTCCTTATCCAGGTAGGTGGTGATGGCGCTCAGAGTCTCCGGCGACAGGTCGCCGAGCGTGCGCGCGGCGAACGAGCGCACCTTGGCCGCCCGCATCGCGCGGACGAGATCGAGCTGTGCTGTGATCGGCTCGGGGACTCCGGCCTCTCCCCGGAGGTACCCGTGCGGCATCTCGAAGAAGTCGGACAGCGCGTCCAGCAATGCGACATCGTCGATGCGGCGATGTCCGTTGAGGATGTACGACCATCGTGACCGGCTCAGGGTCACACCGCGGCCGGAGAGGTAGTCGGAGATGGCGGTGAAGGTGACCTCTTCGCCGGTGCGCGCCTCGACGACATCCATCAGCGTGCGCAGGCGGTTGGCGAGCAGCTCGGTCGCAGACTGCTGCTGCTCCTCAGATTCCTTCGCCGACACGGGCCTAGCGTACCTGCCGCTCGCCGCTCCCCGCCTGACATTCACCGAGCGATCGGCGCCAACGGCCGGATCGAGGACCTACGGAGCGCCGGGAAGACTCTCGCAGGGAATCCCGTCGTTGTTCCCGTCGAGCTTGGCGATATCCCCGTAGTAGGGGTAGTACGTGTCGAACCACGCCTTCGCCTCCGTGTAATTGCGGAAGTCGGAGCAGTTCTTCGTGTCGCCGGGATTACCCGGCTGGGAGGGACCGGGATTTGGGACGGGCGGCTGGTCGACGGGGACACCGGCAGCAGGAACTCGGAAATTATCGCCCTCATAGGACCAGGTCGCAGACCAGTTGCGAATAACGCCATCGCGCTCCGTCACGCTCGCGGTATAGAAGTGGTGCTGGGAGGCCGAGCTCCAGAAGCGAGCAACCGGAACGGTATCGGGGGCACTGGTGGTGTTCGGATAGACGTAGTACGCGACCCCTTCGTAAGACCACGTGTCGGGCCATCGAGCGATGACCGCGTCGCGCTCGGACACATCAGCCGTGTAGAAGTGGCCGTTCAGCTGTGCGGACCAGAATCGATACAAAGGAATCGTGCCGGCTACTTGAGTCGAAAACGCGGTGTACCTCGGCCCTTCGTACGTCCAGATGTTGGACCATCGCGCGTTGATGGCATCGCGCTCGGCAACGTCCGTCGTGAAGAAGTGCGCTTGGTAGACAGGGCTCCAGAACCGGTACACCGATACGGGCTCGGCGGCAGCCGCGGATTCGACTGACATGGTCGCGGCGGGAGCTTGATCGCTCAGAACGTCCACGTCGTGGAACGACTCGGTCGGCGCGGACTCGAGGGCGGTCGCCGCAGCGGGCGCGAGAGTCATGAGAAGCAGGAAGGCGATAGCGGCGCTGCCGACGCGCGTGTGTAGACGCATGAAGTAAAAATCCCCCAGGATCGCGAGGACGCTCGCGACATGGAGCATCCGAGATCAGTGTGAGGTATCTCAGCGAGGCTGCACAACTCCGAGAGGCCATCCGCTCTGTTTGCATTTTGCGCTCGAGTATTGGCTCGATGCGAGTGTCCGGGTGCATGGTGCAGATGCGTAGTGCGAGGAAATGCACGGGCCGTCCAAGGGAACGAAAAAACCCCCGGTCTCCCGGGGGTTTGTCTGTGCGCGATACTGGGATCGAACCAGTGACCTCTTCCGTGTCAGGGAAGCGCGCTACCGCTGCGCCAATCGCGCCCGTAATGGGCTATTAAGTTGTCGTCGAGGTGGCGACGGGATTCGAACCCGTGTAAACGGCTTTGCAGGCCGGTGCCTAGCCGCTCGGCCACGCCACCGCGTGGGGTTCGGCCCACGTGTCGTGGTCGCCTTCCGGATCACTCCGTATGACGACCTCGCACTCGAGCGGATGACGAGATTCGAACTCGCGACCCTCACCTTGGCAAGGTGATGCGCTACCACTGCGCTACATCCGCGTGTCCCTGGTTGCCCCGGGCACTCGTACGACTTTAGCCCATTCCGAGCGCAGCGACAAACCGAGACGCCACCCGCGTGTCGAGGGTTACTGCGTCCGTGAACGGTCCGCGAATCGGGTACGATCGATGAAGCCCTTCGGGGCGTCAGGGCGATTGGCGCAGCTGGTAGCGCGCTTCCTTCACACGGAAGAGGTCGTGGGTTCAAGTCCCGCATCGCCCACCATGAAACCCCCGGTCAGCCGGGGGTTTTTGGTTTCCGGCGTGGGGTTCACGCGGGCCGTGGGGCATCTGTGGGGCGCACCCAGCGGGTCACCAGCGGAGTGGTCACTCATCCTGTCATCGACACCACGGCTGCAGCCTCGGGAGCGGGGTCGACAGCCAGCCGGGCGTGCGTCTCGACGTCGTAACGGTCGCTCCCGTAACGGAGCTTCTCTCGCTCGATGCCCTCGACTCGGAAACCCGCCGCGGTCGCCACCCGACATGAGCCCGGATTGTTCACCCGGTGCCCGAGCTCGAGCCGGTACAGCCCGTTCTCAAAGGCCCAGTCGCTCGCGGCGATGAGAGCCCCGGTCGCATACCCCCTGCCGCGCGCTGAGGCCGCAAGCCAGTAGTACATCCACGCGGTCTCGTGCCGAAACTCGATCGCGGACGCTCCGACGTTGCCGACGGCAACGCCATCCTCGACGACAGCCCAGTTCTTCACGTGCTCGTCGAGTCGCAACGCCTGTTCGATGAACGCCTCAGCGGCTGGCCTGGTCGACAGGTCGGCGTCGCCGAACTGAGTCGCCAGATCGGGAGTGCTCTGAAAGGCGTCGCTCAGCGCCGAAGCATCGCTGCGGTTCCACGGGCGAAGCACGACACTCACGCCTCAATCCTGCCTCAGCACGGGCGCCGCGTGGATCGCTGCCGGCGCAGCATCCATCCGACGTCGAGACACCCGTTTCGGCCGAGAAACACCGCCCGGCGTGGTGTTTCGGCCGGAGGGTGTGTTCGGAGGCCCTGGCACGCGTTCAGCGCGCGGAGATGCGCCAGCCGTAGCGCTGGCGCAGCGCGGCGGCGACGACGGCGAAGCGGTCGCGCGGAAGAGCGGATGCTTCGCGCCTCAGGCCGCGCACGTGGACGCTGTAGAGCTGCTCGATGTCGACCCACGAGGGGCGCCGCTGGGGGTCCCACTCCCCCGCCCCGAGCGGCACGAAGTCGCGCGAGCCCTGGTGCGGGGTGCTCGTGAGGCGCACCGCGTACACGTGATCGGCATCGTGTGGCGCGATCACCAGCACGGGGCGGTCCTTCCCGCGTCCGTCGTTCTCCTCGTACGGCACCCAGGTCCACACGATCTCGCCGGCGTCTGCGTCGCCGTCGCGCATCGGCGCGTACGCGATCGTCAGACCCCGGGCCGACGGAGGGCTCACCGCCCTCGTGGCGGTCGCGCCGGACCGTCCGGGGCTGTCGACGGCGGTGACGCGCGCGGAATCCGAGACGGGCGCCCGTCCGCTCGGACGGAGGGCGCGGGCGAGAACGGAACCGAGGCGGCTGAGAAGGCTCACCTCGCCACCCTAGACCGCGGCCAAAACGCGGACGGCGCCGCAGGCCGAAGCCCGCGACGCCGTCCGTCGAGTGTCGAGATCAGGGGTTGGTCTCGACGAGGGCGTAGCCCTCCTCACCGTGAACGGTGGTGTCGATGCCGGCGATCTCGTCTTCGTTCTTGACGCGGAAGCCGATGGTCTTCTCGATCGCGAAGCCGATGATGAAGGCGACGACGAACGAGTAGATCAGCACGCCGAGGGCGGCGATGACCTGGACCACCAGCTGGTCGGCGTTGCCGCCGACGAACAGGCCGGTCTCGGTGGCGAAGAAGCCGAGGTAGATGGTTCCGATGAGACCACCGACGAGGTGGATGCCGACCACGTCGAGCGAGTCGTCGAAGCCCCACTTCCACTTGAGCTCGATGGCCAGGGCGCAGACGGCACCCGTGACGATACCCAGCAGCAGAGCCCAGCCGGGGGTGAGGTTCGCACACGCGGGGGTGATGGCGACCAGACCGGCGACGGCACCGGATGCGGCGCCGACCGACGTGGCCTTGCCGTCCTTGAGCTTCTCGACGATGAGCCAACCGATGATGGCGGCCGCGGTCGCACCGATCGTGTTGACGATGATGAGGCCGACCGAGGAGTCCTCGGTGCCCAGCAGGCCGAACGTGCCCTCGGCGCCGGCATTGAAGCCGAACCAGCCGAACCACAGGATGGCGGCACCGAGCATGACGAGCGGCACGTTGTGGGGCTTGTGAACGCCCTTCTGGAAGAGCACGCGGCGTCCGAGCACGAGCGACAGCGCGAGCGCGGCGGCACCGGCGTTGATGTGCACCGCGGTTCCACCGGCGTAGTCGATGACGCTGACGTCGAAGCCGAAGGTCTCACCGAGGCCCATGATCCAGCCGCCGCCCCAGACCCAGGCTGCGACGGGGAAGTAGACCACGGTGGCCCAGATGCCGGCGAAGATCATCCAGGCGCCGAACTTGGCGCGGTCGGCGATCGCACCCGAGATGAGCGCGACGGTGATGATCGCGAACGTCGCGCCGTAAGCGGCTCCGACGAGGGCGTTGTCATCGAGCGACGCCAGACCGAGGTCGGCGAAGGGGTTTCCGGCGAAGGCCCAGGTGCTGTCGACGGCGCTCATGTTGAAGCCGTACAGGATCCAGAGCACGCTGATCAGTCCGAGCGCGCCGAAGCTCATCATCATCATGCTGACGACGCTCTTGGCCTTGACCAGACCGCCGTAGAAGAACGCCACACCGGGCGTCATAAAGAGCACGAGCGCCGTTGCGGCGACGGCCCAGGCGAGATTTCCGCTGTCCATGAGGTTCCTCATCTGTGTGTCGTGTTACTGAGGGACCCGCGGCATGCGCTGTGTCGGGTAGCGATCTCGCGGGGCGTCAACAGTTTCGCGACGCGCGGTTTCCAACGTCGGCGGGGTCTTGTTTCGAGGGCGTTACAAGACTCGGGCTCGTGTAAACATCGCGTTTCGTGCGGCCGCGAGATCTCGACGAAAGCGGTGCTCGCCCTGGCGTCGGCGGCGAAAGCGGCCTCGGCGAGGGCGTCAGGAGTGCGTCAGGGCGACCAGACGAGAGACCGCGCGCAGGTACTTCTTGCGGTACCCGCCGGCGAGCATGTCGTCGCCGAACACCGAGCTCAGCGACTCCCCCGTGGCGCGGATGGGGATCTGCGCGTCGTAGGCGCGGTCGACGAAGGCGACGAGCCGGAGGGCGGCGGCCTGGTCGAAGAGCGTGTGAACGCCGCGAAGTCCGATGACGTCCACCCCGTCGAGCAGCCGCAGATAGCGGGAGGGGTGCACACGGGCGAGATGCGCGACCAGCCCGTCGAACGCGTCGTCCGAGACGACGCCTCTCAGCGAGGCCTCGTCGAGAGCCTCCGCGTACGCCGCATCCGTCCACACCTTCGCCTCGCCGTCGATCGCGCGCTGGCGATAGTCGGTTCCGTCGATGCGGAGCGTCTCGAAGCTCGCCGACATGGCCTGGATCTCACGCAGGAAGTCCTGCGCGGCGAAGCGTCCTTCGCCGAGCGCGTTGGGCGGGGTGTTGGAGGTCGCCGCCAGACGCGTGCCCGACGTGACCAGCTCACCGAGCAGTCGTGTCATCACCATGGTGTCGCCCGGATCGTCGAGCTCGAACTCGTCGATGCAGAGCAGATCCGAGCCGCGGAACAGCTCGACGGTCTTCTGATATCCCAGCGCGCCCACGAGCGCGGTGTACTCGATGAACGAGCCGAAGTACTTCCGGCGGGCCGGCATCGCGTGGAAGATGGCCGCCAGCAAGTGCGTCTTGCCGACGCCGAACCCGCCGTCGAGGTACACGCCGGGCTTGGTCTCCGGCTCTTTCTTCGCGCGCCGGAAGAACCCGCCGCGAGGGGCGGATGCTGCGGGCCGCGCGAACGCGCTGAGTCGCTCCTTCGCATCCTCCTGCGAGGGATACGCGGGGTCGGCGCGGTACGACTGGAAGGTCGCGCCGTCGAACTGCGGCGGCGGCACGAGCGAGGCGACCATGTCGGTCCCCGAGACCGCCGGGTCGCGGTCCGCGAGATGGACGATGCCGGTGGTGGCGGATGCAGCGGTCATTCGGCCGTCCTGTGTCGCAGTCTTACGCATCGAGTGCGCTGTTATCACGGCCCGCATAGGGTCGGAAGGGCGGTGTCCACCCTACGCCGTCGCACTGCAGCCCCGACTCCGAGGAGCCTTCCGTGACCATCGAATTCGACACCACATCGTCCAAGTTCGCCGAGTACTCCGAGCCCGGCCGACTCGTGACCGGGGAATGGCTCGAAGCCCGCCTCGGAGAGCCCGGCCTCGTCGTCGTGGAGTCCGACGAAGACGTCCTCCTCTACGAGACCGGGCACATCCCCGGTGCCGTGAAGATCGACTGGCACACCGAGCTGAACGACCCGGTCGTCCGCGACTACGTCGACGGCGCGGGTTTCTCCGAGCTCCTCAGCCGCAAGGGCATCTCGCGTTATGACACGGTCGTCATCTACGGCGACAAGAACAACTGGTGGGCCGCTTATGCGCTGTGGGTCTTCTCGCTGTTCGGTCACGACGACGTTCGACTGCTCGACGGCGGGCGGGACAAATGGATCGGCGAGGGCCGTCCGATCACGACCGATGCGACCGCGGTGACGGCGACGGACTATCCCGTCGTCGAGCGCGACGACAGCAAGCTCCGCGCATACAAGGACGACGTGCTGTCGCACCTCGGCCACCCGCTGATCGACGTCCGTTCCCCGGAGGAGTACTCGGGAGAGCGCACGACGGCGCCCGCCTACCCCGAGGAGGGAGCGCTCCGCGCAGGACACATCCCCACCGCGCAGAACGTACCGTGGGCGAAGGCGGTCGCGGAGGACGGCGGATTCAAGTCGCGCGCAGAACTCGACGCGATCTACCGCGACGGTGCCGGTCTCACCGACGGCGAGCCGATCGTGGCGTACTGCCGTATCGGCGAGCGGTCGAGCCACACCTGGTTCGTGCTGAAGCACCTGCTCGGGTTCGACGACGTCCGCAACTACGACGGATCCTGGACCGAGTGGGGCAGCGCGGTGCGCGTGCCGATCGTGACGGGCGCCGAGCCCGGCTCCCGCTGACGGGGTGGGACCGGCAGGCGCCTCGCCGCCGGTCCCCCGTCACCGAGCCGTCCGAGCCGGCCCCCCGGCGGCGTGGAAGGATGACGAGGGTGACCGAGACCGCTCTCCCCGAAACCCTCGCTGAAATCCGCGACGAGTTCCTCGAGCTCGCCGAACCTGAACGGCTTCAGCTGCTCCTGGAGTACTCGCAGGAGCTTCCGGCCGTGCCGCCGGAGTACGACGGTCACCCCGAGATGTGCGAGCGCGTCGCGGAGTGCCAGTCGCCCGTGTACATCGTCGTCGACGTGGACGAGGACGGCATCGTGGCGATGCACGCGACGGCTCCGGCCGAGGCGCCGACCACCCGCGGATTCGCCAGCATCCTCGTCCAGGGCATCAGCGGCCTCACCGCCGATGAGGTGCTGGCCATCCCTGACGACTTCCCTCAGACCATCGGTCTTATGCGGGCAGTGAGCCCGCTGCGTATCGCCGGGATGACCGGGATGCTGATGCGAGCGAAGCGCCAGGTGCGCGCGAAGCGCGTCTGACCGTGCGCGTCTCCGAGGTGCTCCCCGCAACGGGGATCGCCCACGACCCCGCTACGCCGGAGGGGCGGGCGTGGCTGGAATCCGTCTACGCCCGCGACGACGCCTCCTACGTGCGGCTCAACATGATCACGAGCATCACCGGCGCCGCGGCAGGAGGCGACGGCACGAGCGAGACGCTCACCAGCCGCATCGATCGCGCGATCCTCGGCATCATCCGCGCGCATGCCGACGTGGTCGTGGTCGGGGCGGCTACCGTGCGGGCCGAGGGGTATCTGCTCCCCCGGTCGACGCGACTCGCAGTCGTCACTGTCTCGGGAGACCTCAGCGGTCACCGTTTCGAAGACGACGGTGCGTCGATCCTCCTCGTCTGTCCGGCCGGGAGAGCGGATGCGGTGCAGGAGCGCTCGGGTCTGACGGCCGCGGAGGTCGTGGCCGTGGACGGCGGCGATGACCTCCATCCGGCGGCGATCGTCTCCGCCCTCGCCCACCGAGGACACCCGCGCATCGTCTGCGAAGGCGGTCCCACCCTCGCCGGGCGCTTCGCGTCAGCGGGCGTGATCGACGAGTACTGCGTGACGATCGCACCGGTGCTCGAACCCGCGGAGCACCCTTTCCTTCCGCTGACCGCAGGGAGCGCGCCCCGCACGGAGCCGACGGGGATGCTCGTCGACGACGCGGCGTTCAGCTACTTCCGGCTGCGGGCTCGTTCGTGAGGCCCTGCCGGCGCAGCCACTCGGTGATCGTCCGCGTCCAGCGGTCCTGGTCGTAGTTCCAGAGCTTCGTGTGACGGGCCACCGAGAAGGTCTCGAGCTGCACGAGGTCGGGCCGGGCTGCTGCCAGACCGTGGGAGGCTTCCGACGGCACGAAGCCGTCGTCGTCGCTGTGCAGGATGAGGATCGGATGCGTCAGTTCGTCCGCTCGCGCGACTCCGTCGAGCCGGTCGAAGGGAATCGCATGCCCCGCGCGTGTCACCGGCGTCGCCCAATCTGAGCCGAGCGCGCCGATCGCGAGGTTCGTCACGGGCGTCGGGAGGCGCAGCATCCGTCCCTGGTAGTCGAGCACCACCCGCCAGTCCACAACGGGCGACTCGAGGATGAGGCCGACGAGCAGCTCTTGGTGCGGGGACGACAGCTCGACCTGCAGGGCGACGGCTCCACCCATCGACCAGCCCATGACGATCACCCTGCGGGCTCCCGCTCGGCGCGCGTAGCCGATGGCGGCGTCGACGTCGCGCCACTCGGTGGCGCCGAGGGCATAGGTTCCGGCCCGGCTGCGCGGCGCCTCGCCGTCGTTACGGTACGACACCAGGAGAGACGTGATGCCGAGTGCGCGGAAGACCGGGACGGCGCGCAGCGCCTCCGCGCGGGTCGTCCCGCGGCCGTGCACCTGCACGACCCAGACGTCGGTTTCGACCTCTGCCGGGAACACCCATGCCGGGCACGGACCGACCGAGCTGCCGATGAGCTCGCTCCGGTACGGGACGTGGAGCTCATCGGGGCTGTCGAAGTACCAGCCGCTGAAGGCGGCGTCCGGCGCGAGCTGCTCTCCCGCCCCGACGTGGGTGAGCAGTTTGCGGGTGACGGACGTGGCGTCGGACGACAGCACCTGACCGAGCTTCACGTAGGACTTCGAGCCCGTCGTGAACAGCCCGTATCGACCCGGAAGCTCGGTGTCGGGCGTGCGGGCCAGGGTCACGGTCTGCGCCGGTGCGTCGACCGCGACGATCCGGGTGTCGGGGAGGCGCGGAGCGGGAGTGACCACGCGACGAGCGACGCGGATCGCGATCGCTCCGACGGCCGTGACCACCGCTGCGGAGGCGATCGCGACGAGAGCGATGGAGGTGCGCAGGGCGCCGGCGTACTGTCGGGAGCCGCCATCGGGCGCGGCGTGCCTGGACGCGTTCATCTCGGCCTCACTCTAGTCTGTGCGGGTGACCGATGTTCGTCCTCCCGAGGCGTTGACGCCGTTCGCACGGGCGGTCGACGAACTTCGTTCGACCTCGTTCCGTGACGATCTGCTCGTGCGCGAGATCTCCGCTCCGACAGGACTCGCCCCCGAGGCCCTCGCGCTCGCGGCCGACGTGCGACCCGACGTCGAGGGCGTCGACTCGCCCTACGGGATCGGTCGGTTCATTCTTCTGCACGACCCCGAGGAGCCCGATCCGTGGGGTGCGCCCTGGCGGATCGTGTGCTTCGCCCAGGCGCCTCTCGAGCCCGAGATCGGATCGGACGCGCTTCTAGCCGACGTCGCCTGGTCGTGGCTGGTCGACGCTCTCTCATCGCGCGGTGCCCGGCACCACTCGGCGTCGGGAACGGCCACGAAGACCCTGTCCAAAGGATTCGGCTCGTTGGCGGCACAGGGAGATGGCGCGCAGATAGAGCTGCGCGCCTCCTGGTCGCCTGAAGGACCATTCGGACCACACGTGGAGGCGTGGGCCGAGCTCGTTTGCATGCTGGCAGGTCTCCCTCCGGGAACCGAGGGAATCGCCACGCTCGGAGCCCGGAGGGCAGCCCGTGACTGAATACGTCGTGATCGAAGACGACGCCGCTCTCGCCGATGCGGCCGAGGCGCTCGCCTCCGCCGACGGCCCCGTGGCCGTCGACGTGGAGCGAGCGTCCGGGTTCCGCTACTCCCAGCGTGCGTACCTCATCCAGGTCTTCCGCCGGGGAGCCGGGGTCTTCCTGTTCGACCCCGCCACGATCGCCGACTTCACCCTGTTGCAGGCTGCGATCGGCGACGCCGAATGGGTCTTTCACGCGGCGAGCCAGGATCTGCCGTCGCTGCGCGAGCGCTCGCTCGAGCCGTCGCGCATCTTCGACACCGAGCTCGCCGCCCGGATCCTCGGTCACGAGCGCGTCGGTCTCGGCGCGGTGGTGGAGTCGACGCTCGGCATCACGCTCGCCAAGGCGCACTCCGCGGCCGATTGGTCGACGCGCCCGCTTCCGCAGTCGTGGCTCGAGTACGCGGCCCTCGACGTCGAGCATCTGGTCGATGTGCGCGACGCGTTGGCCGACCAGCTCGTCGAGCAGGAGAAGACCGAGATCGCGGCGCAGGAGTTCGCCGCGGTGCTCGAGCGTCTGCCCAAGCCTCCGCGCGAGGATCCCTGGCGCCGGTTGAGCGGCCTGCACACCGTGCGCGGACGCCGTTCGCTGGCCGTGGCTCGCGCGCTGTGGCAGGCCAGGGAGGACTACGCCCGTGAACAGGACGTCTCCCCCGGTCGACTCGTGCCCGATCGCTCGCTCGTCGCGGCGGTGATCGCCGATCCCCCGTCGAAGCAGGCCCTCGCGGCATTGAAGGAGTTCAACGGACGGGCCAGTCGCACGCAGCTCGACCGCTGGTGGAACGCGATCCAGGAGGGGCGGGCGACCGAGGAGCTCCCGAGCGACCGCGTCCCGTCCGATGCGCTGCCGCCGCCGCGCGCGTGGGCTGATCGCAACCCGTCGGCCGACGCACGCCTGCGTGCGGCTCGCCCGGTCGTGGAGGAACGGGCTGAGCAGCTCGGCATGCCGACCGAGAACCTTCTGACCCCTGAGACTCTGCGGCGCGTCGCGTGGTCTCCCCCGGCGTCGCTCAACGCGGAATCGGTCGGCGCGATCCTCGCCGAGCACGGTGCGCGGCCATGGCAGATTGAGCAGACTGCACAGCTGATCGCCGATGCCTTTGTGGATTCCGTCAACGCCCCGGCCGAGGTCGCCGCCGACCCTTCGTAGGTTCGACCCAACCGATTCCGGGCGATTCGGCGCCCTCCCTAGGCTGGCGTCATCCCTAGTTTTGGAGGCAGAGTGGCCGAGCTCTCGGACGTCTTCTTCGTCGATGGAATGCGCACCCCTTTCGGGCGCGCGGGCGAAAAAGGAATGTACTGGAACACCCGCGCGGATGACCTGGTCGTGAAGGCGATCATCGGTCTGCTCGAGCGCAATGATGCGGTGCCGAAAGACAGGATCGACGACGTGGCGATCGCGGCCACGTCGCAGACCGGCGATCAGGGGCTCACCCTCGGCCGCACCGCGGCGATCCTCGCGGGGCTCCCGATGTCGGTTCCCGGTCTGGCGATCGACCGCATGTGCGCGGGCGCCATGACGAGCGTGACGACGATGGGCGCCTCCATCGGCTTCGGACAATACGATCTCGCCCTGGCCGGCGGCGTCGAGCACATGGGCCGTCACCCCATCGGGGCCAACGCCGACCCGAACCCGCGCTTCGTCGCGGAGCGCCTCGTCGACCCGGGTGCCCTCAACATGGGCGTCACGGCTGAGCGCATCCACGACCGCTTCCCACACCTCACGAAGGAACGTGCCGACCGCTTCGGCATGCTGAGCCAGCACAAGGCGCAGACCGCCTACGAGGCGGGCAAGTTCCAGCCCGACCTCGTCTCGGTGGCCGTGAAGGACGCCGAGGGTGCCTGGGGCCTCGCAACTGAGGACGAGGGGCGCCGTCCCGAGACCACGATGGAGGGTCTCGCTTCTCTCAAGACCCCTTTCCGTCCGCACGGTCGCGTGACCGCCGGCACCTCCTCGCCCCTCACCGACGGAGCGACCGTGAGCCTCCTCGCGGGCGGCGACGCGGTGAAGGAACTCGGCCTCACCCCGAAGATGCGCATGGTGTCGTTCGCGTTCGCCGGCGTCGAGCCCGAGATCATGGGCATCGGCCCCATCCCGGCGACCGAGAAGGCGCTCCGCAAGGCAGGGTTGTCCATCGACGACATCGGGCTCTTCGAGCTCAACGAGGCGTTCGCGATCCAGGTGATCTCGCTGCTCGACCACTTCGGCATCGCCGACGACGACCCTCGGGTGAACCCGTGGGGCGGTGCGATCGCGCTGGGGCACCCGCTCGCAGCATCCGGTGTGCGTCTCATGATCCAGCTCGCCGCGCACTTCGCCGAGCGACCCGACGTGCGGTACGGCCTCACCGCCATGTGCGTCGGGCTCGGTCAGGGCGGCACGGTGATCTGGGAGAACCCGCACTTCACCGGCAAGAAGCGCAAGGGAGGACGGGCATGACGAACTACGACGAGATCGACTTCGCTCCCCTCGACGCCCTCGCCGTGGACGAGGTGGTCACGCACTCGCGAGTGCGCGACGTTCGCCTGGCTTCGGGCAAGGTGCTGGCGCTCATCACGCTCGACAACGGTCGTGACCACACGCGACCGAACACCCTCGGGCCCGGCACGCTGAAGGAGCTCGGCGAGACGCTCACCGGGCTGAAGGCGCGCGCGGCCGCAGGCGAGATCGATGCCGTCGGCATCACCGGGAAGCAGTACATCCTCGCGGCCGGCGCTGATCTCTCGCAGGTCGCTCAGCTGCCGTCGAAGGACATCGCCCGCCTCATCGCCCAGCGCGGACACCAGGTGCTCGGGTCGCTCTCCGAGCTCGGCGTTCCTTCTTTCGCGTTCGTCAACGGCCTCGCGCTCGGCGGCGGCGTGGAGATCGCGCTGAACTCCACGTATCGCACGGTGGATGCCTCGGCCGCAGCGATCGCGCTGCCGGAGGTCTTCCTCGGGTTGATCCCGGGCTGGGGCGGCGCGTACCTGCTGCCGAACCTCATCGGCATCGAGAACGCCCTCGAGGTCGTCATCTCGAATCCGCTGAAGCAGAACCGCACCCTCAAGCCTCGTCAGGCCTTCGAGCTCGGGATGGTCGATGCCATCTTCCCCGCGTCGAACTACCTCGAGGATTCGCTCCGCTGGGCCGACGGCGTCCTGACCGGACGGGTGAAGGTCGATCGCAAGAACGAGCCGGGCAAGATCGAGCGACTGACCAAGTGGCCGATCGCGATCAAGATGGCGCGCGGGATGCTGGAGAGCCGCATCGGCACCGTTCCGCGCTCTCCGTACGTCGCCCTCGACCTCCTCGACAAGGCCAAGAGCGGCACGAAGGCCGAGGGCTTCACCCGCGAGGACGAAGCCCTCGCCGACCTCATCAGCGGCGATCAGTTCGTCGCATCGATGTATGCCTTCGATCTCATCCAGAAGCGCGCCAAGCGACCGGTCGGAGCACCCGACAAGTCGCTGGCCAAGAAGGTCGCCAAGGTCGGGATCATCGGGGCAGGCCTCATGGCCAGCCAGTTCGCGCTGCTCTTCGTGCGCAAGCTCCAGGTGCCGGTGCTCATCACCGACCTCGATCAGGCGCGCGTCGACAAGGGCCTCGCCTACATCCGTGACGAGATCGGCAAGCTCGAGGCGAAGGGACGGCTCGACGGCGACTCGGCGAACCGTCTGCGCGCTCTCGTGCACGGCACCACCGACAAGACCGAGTTCGCCGACTGCGACTTCGTCATCGAGGCGGTCTTCGAAGAGGTCGGAGTGAAGCAGCAGGTTTTCGCGGAGATCGAGCCGCTCATCGCGGACGACGCGATCCTCGCGACGAACACCTCGTCCCTGTCGGTGGAGGAGATCGGCGCGAAGCTGGCCCACCCTGAACGCCTGGTCGGGTTCCACTTCTTCAACCCGGTCGCCGTCATGCCGCTGATCGAGGTCGTGAAGACCCCGACGGTGACGGATGCTGCGCTGTCGACCGCGTTCGTCGTCGCGAAGAACCTCGGCAAGAACGCGATCCTCACCGCCGACGCACCCGGTTTCGTCGTGAACCGCCTGCTCGCCAAGGTCATGGGAGAAGCGGCGCGCGCCGTCTACGAGGGCACTCCGCTGCTGACCGTCGAGAAGGCGTTCGCGCCCCTCGGCCTCCCGATGACCCCGTTCCAGCTGATCGACCTCGTCGGCTGGAAGGTCGCCGCCCACGTGCAGGACACGATGGCGGGTGCGTTCCCCGACCGGTTCTTCGCGTCGGAGAACTTCCACCGCCTGGCGGAGCTGCCGGAGGTCGTCGAGAAGGACAAGAATGGCAAGGTGACGGGCTGGAGCAAGAGCGCCCAGAAGGTGCTCGAGACCGGTTCTGCCCCGGCGTCCGAGGCGACGATCCTGGCGCGTGTGCAGGACGGCCTCGCGCAGGAGATCAGGATCATGCTCGACGAGGGCGTCGTACCGGAGGTCGAAGACATCGATCTCGGTCTCATCCTGGGTGCCGCCTGGCCGTTCATCGACGGCGGCGCCTCCGCCTACCTCGATCGCGAGGGGGCGTCCGAACGCGCCTTCGGCGATACGTTCCACCACCCGCCGCTGCGCGGCGTGGGGAGCTGAGGCGCACCACGATCGACGGCCCGTCACCTGCTCGGTGGCGGGCCGTCGGCCATGCGGCCGGCGTCAGACGTGCAGGGTCGTGCCGCGCTGCGACTGCGCGCGCTGGATGGCCATCTGCTCGTCGAACTCCTCGCGCCAGTTCTCGCTGACGACGATCGCGTTGCGGGCTGCTTCCTCCGTCGACAGCTCCACGGGGAAGCCGAACGTGTCGTAGAGCACGAACAGCTCACGACCCGTCACCCCCGTTCGGGAGTACTGGTTGAGCTGCCGGAGGCCCTTCCGCAGCGTTCGACGGAACGCCTGCTCCTCCTTCTCCAGGATGCGTTGCACGTCGGCCGTGTGCTCGCCCACCTCGGGGAAGTGCTCCTCGTAGATGCCGGCGATTGTGGGGATGATCTGCGGGAAGAAGTTCTCCTCCAGGCCGAGGTCGAAGGCGAAACGGATCGCGCGCCGGATGAGCCTGCGCATCACGTAGCCCTGCGCCTTGTTGCTCGGGGTCACCCCGTCGACGGCGAGGAACGTCGCCCCCCGCAGGTGATCGGCGATGACCCGCATGGCACGGGTGTGCTCGTCGTACGTGCGTCCTGAGAGCTCCTGCAGCCGCTCGATGATCGGCCAGAGGAGTCCGATGCGGAAGACGTCGGGGCTGTCCATCGCGGCAGCGGCGATCCGCGCCAGCCCTCCGCCGTAGTCGACATTGCGGCGCGGAAGCGGGGCGAAACCCTCCTCCGTGCGCTGGTACTCCATGAACACCGAGTTGCCGAGTTCGATGAAACGCCCGCAGTCGCAGTTCTGGTGGCAGTGCTCTCCGAACGCCGGGTCATGCTCGATCTGGGGGAAGAGGTAGAAGATCTCCGTGTCGGGTCCGCCGGGTTCGCCGACGGGCATATCGGCGGCGCTGCCGCCTCGACACCACCAGTTCTTCTTGCTGTAGAAGGCGATCCGCGCTCCCCCGGTGCCGACCGCGGCCGCATGCTCTTCGGTGCCGAGGTCGACGTGGTCGGCGCGGATGCCCTGCTCTTCGAACAGCCGCGACCAGATACCCGCGGACTCTTCGTCCTTCGGGATCCCGTGGTCCGGATCTCCGCTGAAGCACGAGACGAAGATCCGGTCGGCCGACAGACCCACACGCTCGGTGAGAAATGCCCAGATCTGAGGGATCTGCTGCTGCTTGAAGTAGTCCCCCAAGCTCCAATTGCCGAGCATCTCGAAGAAGGTCGTGTGCCGGTTGTCGCCGACCTCCTCGATGTCCTGAACGCGGAGGCAGGTCTGGCTGTCGGCGAGCCGAGTGCCGGCGGGATGCCGCGCACCCAGCAGGTACGGAAGGAGGGGCTGCATGCCGCTCCCGGTGAAGAGGGTGGTCGGGTCGTCCCGCGGGATCAGCGGGGCACGTGGGATGACCGTGTGTCCTCGCTCCTCCATGTACTCGAGGAACGCGCGGCGGATCTCGTCAGCGGTCAATGTCATGGGTGGCACCCTTCGTTGGTCGTCCGTTCGATCGAGTCGGACAGCGTCGTCCGTACCTTCGGCGTCGTGTTGCCTCTCGCGCTTCTGCCCTCGCTGTGGATATGATCACGGTCTCGGGGGACGCGCACATGAGGCGCCCTGTCAGGTGCGAATCCTGAGTCCTCCACCACGATCGGCTCGGTCCTCGCGCACAGTCTGCCAGTGCGGCGTGCTGCGCGGCAGGTGCAATTTTGCACCTGGCGCAGATGCTCCGGGTGCGACGATGATGAGTTCACCCGTCGCGGCTCGCGCGATGGAGGCGGGAGAACGTGCATGGAGACGGTTCTGCTGAATGCACCGGACGGGATCTCCGCGCGGCTCGGATCCGATGCGCACGCCGAAGACCACGATCGCAAACGTCAGCTGGCCAGGGAGATCGTCGCAGCGAGGCTCCACGTCAGAGAGGACGACGTGCGGGTGGAGCGGGAGTCGCCCGCACAGTTCGGATACCACACCCGGCTGGTGGCGAGAGTGGCCGGAGCAGTGGTTCCCCTGGCGATCACCAGCGCCGCCGCCGGCTCGTCGACCGTCGTCGTGGTGGCCGACAGCGTCGTGCCGTTGGGAATCGACCTTCGCTCCGCGCGGCCCGCCGCCGACGAGCTCGAGCAGATGCGTCAGCACTCTCACCTGTTCCCCGGCGTCAGCCGCGATGCCCTCCTGACCCACTGGACGCGCGTCCAGGCCGTCCGGCACGCTGACGGGCGCGCACGCATACGGCCGGAGGAGGTCATGATCGACCCGGCTCTCGTGAGGGGGTGGGTCCCCGATCGACGGGTGCACTATCAGCTCGCCGATCTCTCTCACGGCAGCTGGACTGTCACCCTCGCCTACGGCGCACTCCCGGTCTGAGGACACGACGGATGACGACGCAGGCCACCGCGGGAACGACGGAGCTCGAGCGCGGCCTCAGCAACCGCCACATCCAGCTCATCGCGATCGGCGGCGCGATCGGCACCGGTCTCTTCCTCGGTTCCGGCATCGGGATCCATGCGTCCGGACCGTCCATCCTCCTGGTCTACGTCGTCGTCGGACTGATGCTGTTCGTCATGATGCGGGCGATGGGAGAGCTGCTGCTCTCCAATCTCGGGTACCGCACCTTTCAAGACTTCGCCGCCGACTATCTCGGGGACTGGGCGCGATTCTTCGTCGGGTGGACCTACTGGTTGTGCCTCCTCTCCATCGCAGCCGCCGACGTCGTGGGCATCCAGACGTATGCGAGATTCTGGTGGCCCGAGCTGCCCGGCTGGGTCCCCATGACGATCGCCGTGGTCTTCGTCCTCGGGCTCAATCTGGTCGCGGTGAGGGCGTTCGGAGAGGCGGAGTTCTGGTTCGCGCTCATCAAGGTCGTCACCATCCTCGTGCTGATCGTCGTCGGAGTCGTCCTGATCGTCATCGGGTTCACCTCGCCGAACGGCGACCAGGCCAGCGTGACTCATCTGTGGGACGAGGGCGGGTTCTTCCCGAACGGGTTCGTGGGCTTCCTCGGCGGCTTCCAGATCGCCATCTTCGCGTTCGCGGGGATCGAACTGGTCGGCACCACCGCGGCCGAGGCGAAAGACCCCGAGAAGAATCTGCCGAAGGCGATCAACCAGGTGCCGCTGCGCATCCTGTTCTTCTACGTGCTCGCCCTGGGTGTGATCGTCTGCGTGACGCCGTGGACCGAGGTCGACCCGTCCGAGAGCCCGTTCGTCGCGCTCTTCACCCTCGTAGGTTTCGCGGGTGCGGCCGGGGTCATCAACGCGGTCGTCATCAGCTCGGCGACATCCGCAGCCAACAGCGGCGTGTTCTCATCGAGCCGGATGGTCTACGGGTTGGCGACGACCCATCAGGCTCCGGCAGTCTTCTCCCGACTCACCCGTACGGCGGTGCCCGGATTCGCGCTCGTGCTCTCGTGCGTCATCGTGCTGGTGAGCGGCTCTATCGGCATGATCTTCGACGACGCGTTCCAGCTCATCACCACGGTGTCGTCCATACTCTTCCTCTTCGTCTGGTCGGTCATCCTGGTCGCGTACCTCGTCTATCGCCGCCGCCGCCCCGACCTCCACGCTTCCTCCACCTACCGGCTCCGGTGGGGTGTTCCGCTGTGCTGGCTGGTGCTGGCGTTCTTCGGTGCGATGGTCGTGATCCTCGCGCTCTTCGAGAGCACGCGGGTACCGCTGCTCTGGACGCCGCTGTGGTTCGTCATCCTGGGCGGCGTCTATCTCGTCGTGCGGCGCCGCGTCGCGCGGCCGAACCCGGAGCGGTGACCTATGTGGACCCAGTCGATCGATCCCACCGGGCAGCTCTGGCTCTCGGCTCTCGTCGCGGTCGTGCCGATCCTCGTCTTCCTGCTGTGTCTCGTGGTCTTCAAGCTCAAGGGGATCACGGCGGGAATCATCGCCGTCGTGCTCCAGGTGGTGATCGCGGCATGGCCGTTCGGGATGCCGGCGGAATCCATCGCCGGGGCGGGTCTCCTGGGCATCCTCACCGCCGTCTGGCCGATCGCGTACATCATCGTCGCCGCCGTATGGCTGTACAAGCTCGCCGTGGCCAGCGGCCGATTCGACGTCATCCGAGCGAGCATCTCGGGGATCTCCCCCGACCAGCGCATCCAGGTACTGCTGATCAGCTTCTCGTTCGGAGCCTTCCTCGAGGGGGCGGCGGGCTTCGGCGTGCCGATCGCGATCTGCGCGGCACTTCTCGTTCAGCTGGGTTTCGGCCCCGTGAAGGCGGCGATGCTCTCGCTCGTGGCGAATGTCGCTGCCGGCGCATACGGAGCCATCGGGATCCCGGTCATCATCGGCGCCCAGGTCGGTGAGGTCGGGTTGTCGGGGCTCACCCTCGACATGGTGCTGGTGCTTCAGCTGCTGACCTTCGCGGTGCCCTTCATTCTCGTCATGATCCTCGACGGGTGGCGCGGGGTGCGGGAGACATGGCCGGTGACGCTGGGTGTCAGCGCTGCGTACAGCGTCGTCCAAGCCGGCATCCTGATCTTCCTCGGCCCCGAGCTCGCCGACATCGTGCCGGGCCTGTTCGGAATGGTCGTCATCTTCGTGATCGGCCGGGTGTGGCAGCCCCAGCGCATCTACCGCGAGGACGGCGGTGACGTGCCTGCCGTCGACAAGCACGACTTCGGCGAGGTGGTCGTGGCGTGGAGCCCGTTCTACATCCTCACCGCGGTGATCTTCGTCTGGAGCATCCCGTGGTTCAAGTCGCTCTTCGCTGCGGACGGGCCGCTCTCATGGCTCGTGTTCAGCGTGCCGATCCCCGGGGTGACGGGAGCCATCGTGCCCGCGGGGTCGGACGCCCCGGTCGCTACAGCCTGGGCGTTCACCCCGGTGAATGCGACCGGAACCGCGATCCTGGTGGCGGTGCTGATCACGTTCTGGACGACCCCGCAGCTGCGTACCCGTGATCTCTGGGCTCAGCTGGCGGCGACCGTTCGAGACCTGTGGCGACCGGTGATCCTCATCGCCTTGATCCTGGTCGTCGCCAACATCGCGAACTTCTCGGGAGGCTCGGCGAGCATCGGCAACGCCCTGGCGGCCGTCGGGCTCCTCTTCCCGCTCTTCGCGCCCATCATCGGATGGTTCGGAGTGTTCATCACCGGGTCGGTCGTGAACAACAACACCCTCTTCGCGCACCTGCAGTCGGTGACGGCCCAGCAGATCGGCGTCGATCCGACCCTGCTGGTGGCTGCGAACACTGCGGGCGGCACCGTCGCGAAGGTCGTGTCACCCCAGTCGATCGCCATCGCCGCGGGAGCGGTGGGCTTGACGGGCCGCGAGGGCGAGATCCTGCGCGCTTCCATCAAGTACAGCCTCGGGATGCTCGTCTTCGTCTGCGTCTGGGTCTTCCTGCTCTCGCTCGTGATGCCACACGCGAGCTGAATCCCTCCCCGCCTCAGGGAGCCGAGAGGCCGAGCACGGGGTAGAGAACCCGGAACCCCTCGTCGAGGCCGCCGGTGATGGCGGAGACGAGGTGGTCGGCGCCGGGGACCACGTAAGACGTGACAGACATCCCGGCCTGCTGCGCCGCCGCGGCGACGGTCTGGGATGCGGCGACGAAGCCGGGGTCCTCGCTTCCCGCGGTGAAGACCGCGGTCGTTCCCGCGTAGGTGCCCGGCGAGGCTGAGCTCATGATGTTGACGGGCTTCGACGCGTCGAAGGCGGCCTGGTCGCCGCCGTAGATCGTGGCGAGCACGCCGGACACGTCCTCGGACCCGGGGAACTCCTCCCCCGACACATCGATGATGTTGGAGAACATCTCCGGGTAGGCGGCGCCGTACTTTATCGCGCAGCCGCCTCCGTTGGAGTATCCGGCGATGACCCAGTAGCGGGGGTCGTCGATGATCTTCAGATTGGCGCGGGCCCAGGCGGTGACGTCCTTCGTGATGTACGTCTCGGCCGCGCCGTACGCCGCGGAGTCGGCGCACGCGGGATCCTGGCTGCTCCCGGTGCCCCCGATCTGATCCGCGACGATGACGATCGGGGCGAGGCCGTCATGGTCGGCGGCGTACTGGTCGAGCACGCCGGCGATGAACGACACGTCGGGGTTGCCGGGATAGCCCATCATCATGATCACGAGAGGCAGTGCAGGAGCATCGGGGGCCAGCGCGGCAGGTGGGAGGTAGATCCCGGCGGGACGGGCGACGAACCCCGACTGCGTACCGGGGATGTTCTGCGTTCCCTGCTGCCCGGCCGCCGCCAGATCCTCGGGGGCCCTCCACGTCGTGTAGATGGGCTGCGCGGGCGCGGCGGTGGAGCCACCCGTCTGGGGAACGTCGATGGGCGCGTCGACGACGACCCCCAGCAGGGATCCGAGTGTCGGGTTGAGTCCGTAGTAGGCGTTCACACCGATGACGCCGCTCACGAGGAACCAGACCACGGCCACCCCGGCGACGACGCGCCGCCAGGGCCGGGAGCGAGGAAAGGACGCGACCCCCAGACCGACGGCTGCGAAGCATCCGGCCGCCCAGAACCCCACGGTGAGGGGCAGGTCGGTGCCGAAGGCCTCGACGGCATTCGCCACCAGGAAGAGGACCAGTCCTGCCGCGGCACCGCCGACGAGGCCGATCGACGCCCGCGCCCACCAGCCGTCGCCGACGGGGCGAGCGAGCAGGACGATCGCGAGGACGACAACGCCGCCGTAGACCAGCCACATGGCCGGTGAGTCGATGATCGGCAATCTCAGAAGTGCGTCCACCGGGTTCTCCTTCGTGGTGATCAGGCACCCGCGGGGGTGCAGCCCGGCGGCTCCGAGTTGCCGCTGATGGCGAAGTCCTCACAGGTGAGGAAACGGGACTGGTTCACCCCGAGGAGGAACGAACCGCCGACGACGGCGACGACGACGAACGCGATGCTGACCTTCGCGCGGCGGGGAGTCTCGCCGCCGAGGTCCGGCCAGGTGATCTGAACGAGCACCCAGAGCGTGAACGGGAGGCCGACGAGTACGACGAAGATCCCCATGAGTGCCAGCAACCCCGCTGCGAGATCGGTGCTCTGGTCGTCGACGATGAAGTTCAGCAGCAGCCAGAAAGACGGCACCAGGAGCACGAAGGCTCTGAGCAGCTTCTGCCCGACGCGGCGGTGCTCGACCAGCACGAACACGAACCCGGCCGTCGATGCGGCCCACACGGCGAGGATGTCGTCGAAGAAGACCTCGTGCCACGCACCCAGGGTGAACGCGGGCCACCACACGATCACCGCCATCCCGACCATGACGACGCCGATCGGCACGTCGCGCCGGCGACGTTCCGACTCGCGAGACGGAGGGTTGACGGGGTCACTCACAGTCGCACGTTATTCGCCCGGGCGGCTTCGGGGAAGACGAGGATGCGAGAACCTCGTCCCCGCGCACGTATCGGGGGCGACTCATCGAATCGCTGGACGGAAAGCCTGTGCGGATCGCCGGCGTCTCCATATCCTGAGAAACATGAGCGAGTCGCAGAAGACCGGCGGAGCCGAGGTCGCGAAGGAGCCCGACCGCTCTCCCGTGCCCCGCGTGATCAGGGTCGTCTCCCGCATCCCGGCCACCGCGTCGTTGGTGGTGCTCGTCCTGGCGGCGGGGATCGCGTCGCAGGGTCTGTGGACGGCGGCGTCAGCGCAGGCGTGGTGGCCGGCCGTCGCCTACGGCCTCCCGTCGCTCCAGGAAGGGCGGTGGTGGACGCCGGTCACGGGCACGTTCTTCGTCGTCGACCCGTGGGCCTACGTGCCGACCATGATCGCGTTCTTCTGGGTGGGGCTGCTGGAGTGGCAGCGGGGAACGCGGGTGACACTGCTGTACTTCGTGGGTGGTCAGCTGTTCGCCGTCCTCGCGACCACGGCGTTCCTCGCCCTCGCGGGCATGCTGGCGTGGCCATGGGCGGTGACCCTCGCGGGCACGCTGGATGCCGGGCCGTCGGGCGGGACGATGGCCTGTTTCGCGGCGTGCGTCGGGTTGTTCGCGTCGCCGTGGCGACAGCGGGCGTGGATCGTCGTGTTCGGCTACGTCGTGATCGGCGTGCTGTTCTTCGGCACGCTCGCCGATCTCGAGCATGCGTTCGCAGTCGTCCTGGTCCTGGCGATCGACCGCTCGTTCCGCATCAGGCTCGCGAGCACTCGGGAGCGCCGGTTCCTCGCCTTCGCCATCAGCCTCGCACTCGGCGTCGTGCAGCTGATCACCCTGGTGATCCCGACGAACGGTCCTTTCGGACCGACCGCGGCCCTGGACGGATCGTGGATCGAGGTCGCCGTCGACGTCGTGGTGATCCTCCTCGTGTCGAACGGACTCCGTCGCGGACGGCGATGGGCGTGGACGCTGTCGGTCATCTGGGCGAGCGTCAACGTGCTCGTCGCCGGACTGTACGTGGTGCTCGCGGTCGCTTTCCCCGCCGATGCGCCTCTGGAGTGGGGCGACACGGATGTGTCCATCGCGACCTCGGTGCTGTGGCTCCTGTTCTTCGCCTACCTTCTCGCCACTCGGAGCGCGTTCGGCACGCGCAGGCGCCGTCAACTCGGGGTCGAGCGCGGCACGCGCTCGCCCGACCCGGCGACGGCCGACGATGCTCGTGAGCTCATCGAGACCCACGGCGGCGGCACTCTCTCGTGGATGTCGACGTGGGAGGGGATGGACTACTTCCGCACGTCGGATCGACTCGTGCCGTACCAGAAGCATGCCGGTGTCGTCGTCGCTCTCGCCGATCCCCTCGGGCCGCCCGAGGCCGCGCGGACGAGCGTTGCGGAATTCATCCATGCTGCGGAGCGCTCGGCCCTCATCCCGTGCTTCTTCAGCGCCAGCCAGGTCGTGCGCGACGTGCTCCCCACCGGATGGCGGTCGCTCGTCATCGCCGACGACACGATCGTCGATCTCCCGGGGCTGGCCTTCACGGGGAAGCCGTGGGCGCACGTGCGCACCGCGCTCAACAAGGCCGATCGCGAGGGCATCACCTTCCGGATGACCACCCTCGCCGCCGAGACATGGGGCATCCGCCAGCAACTCCGAGCGATCTCCGAATCGTGGGTGGGAGACAAAGGACTGCCTGAGATGCGTTTCACGCTGGGCACGCTGCAGGAGGCGGAGGCGTCCGAAGTGCGACTCGCCCTGGCGATCTCGGCGCAGGGCGATGTCGACGGATTCCTCAGCTGGCTCCCCGTCTACGGTCCCGCGGGCGAGCACCGCGGGTGGACGCTCGACCTCATGCGGCGGCGCGACGGCGGGTTCGCCGGAGTCATGGAGTTCTTGATCGGGTCGTCGGCACGCGTGTTCGCCGAGGAGGGCGCGCAGATCCTGTCGCTGTCGGGGGCGCCCCTCGCGCACGAGGTCGGTGAAGACGAAGGGCGCATCGCCCAGATGCTCGAACAGCTCAGCAGCATCCTCGAACCGGTGTACGGATTCCGGTCCCTGCATCGCTTCAAGCAGAAGTTCAACCCGCGCTACGAGCCCATCTATCTGCTCTACCGGGACGAGGGAGACCTCGCGCGCATCGGTCCGGCTCTCGTGAGGGCGTTCCTCCCCGATGCCACGCTCCGGCAGTACGCGGGCGCCGGCATTGACATGCTGCGAGGGAGCTGACCCTCAGTCGCGCGAGTCGTGCCGCTGAGCGTCTTCCGGGAGCCAGAGCGTCTGCTGGTCACTGGGACGGGCGATGGGGATGCGGGTACCGAGCACCTGCGACACCACGTCCTGTGCGATCTTCGCCGCCGTGAGACCGGCGTCTTCGAGGATCTGTTCGCGGGTGGCGTGCGGGATGAACTCGTCGGGCAGCCCCAGCTCGTCGACGGCCGTATCGACCCCGGCCTCGCGGAGCACCTGACGCACGCGCGTTCCGACGCCGCCTACACGGATGCCGTCTTCGATCGTGATGACGAGTCGATGGCTGCGCGCGAGTTCGACGATCGACGGCTGCACGGGGATGACCCATCGCGGGTCGACGACGGTGGCGCCGATCCCCTGTGCCTCGAGGCGCTCCGCCACCTCCGTGGCGAGATGCACCATGGGTCCGATGCCCACGATGAGGACGTCGTGCGTCGCGGCGCGGGAGATCACGTCGACTCCGTCGGCGAGCCGCTCGATGGCCGGGAGATCGGCGGCCGCCGATCCCTTGGGGTAGCGCACGACGGTCGGCGCGTCCGAGACCGCGACCGCCTCGCGGAGCTCCTCGCTGAGGCGGACGGCATCGCGCGGCGCCGCGATGCGGATGTTCGGCACGAGCTGCAGCATCGCGAGATCCCAGATGCCGTGGTGGCTCGGTCCGTCCGGGCCGGTGACGCCCGCGCGGTCGAGTGCGAAGGTGACGCCGGCTCGGTGCAGCGCGACATCCATCAGCACCTGGTCGAAGGCGCGATTCATGAAGGTGGCGTACATGGCGACGACGGGGTGCAGTCCGCCGAAGGCGAGACCCGCGGCTGACGCGACGGCGTGCTGTTCGGCGATGCCGACGTCGTAGGTGCGCTCGGGGAACCGCTCGGCGAACAGCTGCAGGCCGGTCGGACGCAGCATCGCCGCGGTGACGGCGATGATGTCGTCCCGCTCCGCGCCGATCGCGACCAGCTCGCGTGCGAAGACGTCGGTCCATCCGTCGCCGGTGGCGCTCGCGAGGGGTTCGCCGGTGATCGGATCGATCTTGCCCACCGCATGGAACTGGTCGGCCTCATCGCTGCGGGCGGGCGCGTATCCGCGGCCCTTGTCGGTGATCGCGTGGACGATGACGGGCGCGCCGTACGACTTCGCGAGGGTGAGGGTCTCGAGCAGTGTCTCGAGATCGTGTCCGTCGACGGGGCCGAGGTACTTGATGTCGAGGTTGGAGTAGAGGGCCTCGTTGTTCGTGAACCGCGAGAGGAACCCGTGCGTCGCACCGCGCACACCGCGGTAGACCGCGCGGGTGGCCGGGCCGAGCGCCCGGAAGAGCGAGTCGGAGCTCCGGTGGAGAGTGCGGTACGCGTCGGCGGTGCGGACGCGATTGAGATAGCGGGCCATACCGCCGATGGTCGGTGCGTAGGAGCGTCCGTTGTCGTTGACGACGATCACGAGATTGCGATCGTTGTCGTCCGAGATGTTGTTGAGCGCCTCCCACGTCATTCCGCCCGTGAGAGCACCGTCGCCGACCACGGCCACGACGTGCCGATCGCGGCGTCCGGTACGGGTGAGAGCGCGAGACACCCCGTCGGCCCAACTGAGCGAGCTCGACGCATGAGAGGACTCCACGACGTCGTGGATGCTCTCGGAGCGCTGCGGATACCCGGCGAGCCCCTCGCGGGAGCGCAGGGCCGAGAAGTCCTGCCGCCCGGTCAGCAGCTTGTGCACGTAGGACTGATGCCCGGTGTCGAAGATGATCGGATCCTGGGGCGAGTCGAAGATCTTGTGGATCGCGATGGTCAGTTCGACCACGCCGAGGTTCGGCCCGAGGTGGCCACCGGTGCGGGAGACGTTCTCGATGAGGAACTCGCGCACCTCGCCGGCCAGCTGCTCGAGCTGCGGCAGGTCGAGCGCATCGAGGTCACGCGGCCCCGTGATCGTCGGCAGAACAGCCATCGGACTCCTTTCGTCGTCGATCCCGAGGATCGACGGGCGACCAGCAGACAGTCTAATCCGGGCTCCCCCGGCAGCCGGCGGAGGCGCGTCCGGTTGACAGGCGGGGTGGAGCACGCTCGCAGGCACGGCGAAAGGGCCCCGACCGAGGTCGAGGGCCCTTCACGGTGGTTCGTCGGTCAGACCAGCGAACGCAGCACGTACTGCAGGATGCCGCCGTTGCGGTAGTAGTCCGCCTCGCCGGGGGTGTCGATGCGCACGGTGGCGTCGAAGGTCACCGTCTGCTTGCCGTCGGCCGAGAACTCGCTCGGCTCTGCGGTCACCTTCACCGTCTTGGGGGTGACGCCCTCGTTGAGCTGTTCGAGACCCTCGATCGAGACGATCTCGGTGCCGTCGAGGCCGAGCGACTCCCAGCTCTGTCCGGCCGGGAACTGCAGCGGCACGACGCCCATTCCGATGAGGTTCGAGCGGTGGATGCGCTCGAAGCTCTCGGTGATGACGGCCTTCACGCCCAGGAGGCTCGTGCCCTTCGCCGCCCAGTCGCGGGACGATCCGGAGCCGTACTCCTTGCCGCCGAAGACGACGAGCGGCGTGCCCTGCTCCGCGTAGTGCTGGCAGGCGTCGTAGATGAACGACTGCGGTCCCTCAGGCTGGGTGAAGTCGCGGGTGTAGCCGCCCTCGACCACCGCGCCGTCGTTGACAGCGCTGACCAACTGGTTCTTCAGTCGGATGTTCGCGAACGTGCCGCGGATCATGATCTCGTGGTTGCCGCGACGCGAGCCGTAGGAGTTGAAGTCCTTGCGGTCGACGCCGTGCTCCACGAGGTACTGACCGGCGGGGCTGTCGGCCTTGATGTTGCCGGCGGGGCTGATGTGGTCGGTCGTCACCGAGTCGCCGAGCGTCGCCATGACGCGGGCACCCGAGATGTCGCGGACCGGGGTCAGCTCCATGGTCATGCCCTCGAAGTACGGGGGCTTGCGGACGTAGGTGGACTCGTCGTTCCACTCGAACACGTCGCCGGTCGGGGTGGGCAGGTTCTTCCAGCGGTCGTCGCCCTCGAAGACGGTCGCGTACTGACGGGTGAACATCTCCTCGTTGATCGACGAGTCGATCGTGGACTGCACCTCCGCAGCATCCGGCCAGATGTCCTTGAGGAAGACGTCGTTGCCGTCGGTGTCCTTGCCGAGCGCGTCGGTCTCGAAGTCGAAGTTCATCGACCCGGCGAGCGAGTAGGCGATCACGAGCGGCGGGCTCGCGAGGTAGTTCATCTTCACGTCGGGGTTGATGCGACCCTCGAAGTTGCGGTTGCCCGAGAGCACGGCGGTGACGGCCAGGTCGTTCTCGTTGATCGCGGTCGAGACCTCTTCGATCAGGGGGCCGGAGTTTCCGATGCACGTCGTGCAGCCGTAGCCGACGGTGTAGAAGCCGAGGTCCTCGAGATCCTGCGTGAGGCCCGCCTTCTCGTAGTAGTCGGTGACGACCTTCGAGCCGGGTGCCAGCGTGGTCTTGACCCACGGCTTGGCCTTGAGGCCCTTCTTGACCGCGTTGCGGGCGAGCAGGCCCGCGGCGAGCATCACCGACGGGTTCGACGTGTTCGTGCACGACGTGATCGCCGCGATCGTGACCGCGCCGTGGTCGAGCACGAACGACTCGCCGTCGGCCAGCGTCACCGGCGACGGCTTCGACGCCGACTTCGGCGAGTGGCTGTGGTGGTGGTGCTGGTGATCGTTGTGCTCGTCCTCGGGAGTGTTCGACGGCGGATCGGATGCCGGGAACGACTCGGATCCTTCGAGGTCGACCAGATCGTGGGAGACCTGCGCGTAGTTGATGAGGTCGCTCTCGAACTGCTGCTTCGCGTGCGTCAGCTCGATGCGGTCCTGCGGGCGCTTCGGGCCGGCGATCGAGGGGACGACCGTGGACAGGTCGAGCTCCATGTACTCGCTGAATACCGGCTCCACCGAGGCGTCGTGCCAGAGGTGCTGCTCCTTGGCGTAGGCCTCGACGAGTGCGAGCGACTGCTCGCTGCGCCCGGTGAGGCGCAGATAGTCGATCGTCACGCTGTCGATGGGGAACATCGCCGCCGTGGATCCGAACTCGGGGCTCATGTTTCCGATGGTCGCGCGGTTGGCCAGCGGCACCGAGGCCACGCCCTCGCCGTAGAACTCCACGAACTTCCCGACGACCCCGTGCTTGCGCAGGAGGTCGGTGATGGTGAGCACGACGTCGGTGGCCGTGACGCCGGTCGGGATGGCGCCCGTCAGCTTGAAGCCGACGACCTTGGGGATGAGCATCGAGACGGGCTGCCCGAGCATCGCGGCCTCGGCCTCGATACCACCGACGCCCCAGCCGAGCACGCCCAGGCCGTTGACCATCGTGGTGTGCGAGTCGGTGCCGACGCAGGTGTCGGGGTAGGCGCGCAGCACTCCGTCGAACGAGCGGTCGTAGGTGACCTTCGCGAGGTGCTCGATGTTGACCTGGTGCACGATGCCGGTGCCCGGGGGGACGACCTTGAAGTCGTCGAACGCGGTCTGGCCCCAGCGGAGGAACTGGTACCGCTCGCCGTTGCGCTCGTACTCGATCTCGACGTTGCGCTCGAGGGCGTTCTCGCTGCCGAACAGGTCGGCGATCACGGAGTGGTCGATGACCATCTCTGCGGGCGAGAGCGGGTTGATCCGCGACGGGTCGCCGCCCAGGGCCGCCATCGCCTCGCGCATCGTCGCGAGGTCGACGATGCAGGGCACGCCGGTGAAGTCCTGCATCACGACGCGGGCGGGAGAGAACTGGATCTCGGTGTCGGGCTCTGCCGCGGCATCCCAGGATCCGAGCGCCTCGATCTGCTCCTTCGTCACGTTGGCGCCGTCTTCGGTGCGCAGGAGGTTCTCCAGCAGCACCTTGAGGCTGAACGGGAGCTTCTCGTAACCGGGGACGGTGTCGATGCGGAAGATCTCGTAGTCGGTGCTGCCGACTGTCAGGGTGCTCTTGGCACCGAAGCTGTCAACCGTGGACACGTGCGTCTCCTTCGTCGGCGGTGCGCGGGCGTTACCCGCACGAACCATCTTCTCCAGGTCGCTCACGACCGGCTAGCAAGGTGGACCTAACCGTGGCGCGTGGGGAATTTATCTTGATGTCGAGATAAATATATCAGGAACCGGTCGCGCGGGTCTTGACATACAGCGCTCGCACGGCGAGCAACGTGACCGCCACGAGCGGAGCGAACAGCGGCAGTCCCATGGCGATCTTGAGCGTTCCGAGCAGGGCCACAGCGCTCTCGCGGTTCGCCGGGTCGAGCGACGTCAGGTAGATCGGCAGCTGCACCGCCAGGCGGGCGAAGAACAGTGCGGCCCACGCGAGCGTCAACCAGAAGAAGGTGCGGCGCTTCCGTCGGTCGTTCCGCCAGGCGACGCCCTCCGCCATGAGGTACCCGGCGGCCAATCCGATGATCGGCCAGCCGACGAGGGCCGAGACGAGCATCGCGAGTCCGTACCCGGCGTTCGTGAGAAGCCCCGGTACGAAGTTGTCGGAGGGGTTGCCGGTGATCAGCGCGAGAGCGGCGGCGGCGCCGGCAGCGACGAGGCCGCCGATCGCGGCCGAGGGCGGAGATTTCTGCACGAGGCGGACGATGGTGAACACGACCGCGATGCCGACCGATGCGATCAGTGCGGGGATCAGCTGCTGCGTCGTGGTGAACACCACGACGAACAACAAACTCGGCAGAACCGACTCGAAGATGCCCCGCCATCCCCCCATCGCGGACCAGACCGCGGCGCCGGTCGAGGTGTGCTTCGCGGGGTCGAGCCCCGCCCGACGCGCCGCTTCGCCCAGCGCAGAACTCAGAGCCTCCGACGCGGAGGGCGGCTCGAGGCTCGTCGGCTTGCTCTCGTCTGGCGTCGGCGCGTCGGTCACGGCGTGCCGGGGGTCGCGGGCATCCGCAGGGGAATGAGGTCTCGCGGCGGCATCGGGGCGCTCCCGCGCACGACCACGATCGATCGGAAGAGGTCCTCGACCTGGGCTGCTGCCTGCACGTCGCTCGTGGCCGCGCCGCCGATCACCCCGCGCAGGAACCACCGGGGACCGTCGACGCCGACGAACCGAGCCAGCCGCATGCCCGCTCCGGCGCCCTCCGCCTGGACGGGGACCTCGGCGAGGAGTTCGGGACCGAGGGGGCCTTCGCGCTCCTCGACTCGACCGCCCTGCTGTCGCACCTGCCCTCGGATCTGCTCGCGCGTCTCCTCCCAGAGACCGGCGGTGCGCGGAGCCGCGAACGGCTGCACCTGCAGAGTCGAATCCGCGTAGTCGAGACCGACCGCCACGATGCGCTTGGTCTGCTCCTCGACCTCGAGGCGGAGGTTCAGTCCCTCGCGCGGGAGGATCTTGATCCCGCCGAGATCGATGTAGGGCCGAACGGGGTTCGCCTCCGACTCGTCGAAGGGCCCTTCGACGCTGCGGTCGCCCAGAGGTGACTGATCGGGCGTCTCGCCCGTGGACACATCGCTCATGCCGTGCCTTCTTCCCGCGTCTGATATCCGGTGGACCCGAAGCCGCCGCTCCCGCGGACGCTGTCGGGCAGTTCATCGACCGGCACGAACGTCGCCCGGTGCACGGGCATGACGATGAGCTGCGCGATCCGGTCGCCCGAGGCGACGTCGTACCGCGTGGTCGTGTCGGTGTTGAGAAGGGCGACCTTGATCTCGCCGCGGTAGCCGGCGTCGATCGTGCCGGGGGCGTTGACGATCGTGATGCCGTGCTTGGCCGCGAGACCGCTCCGCGGGACCACGAAACCGACGTACCCGTCGGGGAGCGCGATGCTCACACCGGTCGCGACGAGCGCTCTCTCGCCGGGTGCCAACGACACCGGTTCGGCCGCCCTCAGGTCGGCGCCGGCGTCACCGGGATGTGCGTACACCGGAGGTTCGGCCGCGATAATGGGGACGTCCACGGTTTCGGTCACCCCACGAGGGTAATGCAGGCAAGAGGGTGCAGCATGCGTGAACGTCCCGCATATCGTGAGCGGCTCAGTCCGTCGCTCTGGGTCCTGGTGGCGGCCGCCGTCTGCGCTCCGATGGCGGCGCTCGTCTTCGCCCCGGTCGATACGACGCTGGCACTCGTCGTGGGAGTCGTGGTCGGGGTGGCGATCGTCGTCGCCTTCGTGCTGCTCTCCCCCGTGATCGAGATCGACGGAGGCGTGCTGCGCGCCGGCAAGGCGCACATCGACGTCGCTCTTCTGGGCGATCCCGTGCCGACCGAGGGTCTCGAGGCGAGGGCCGCACGCGGCGCTGGACTCGACCCGCGTTCGTGGATGCTCATCCGCGGGGGGATCGACGGTGTCGTGACCATCCCCGTCACCGATCCCGACGATCCCACTCCCGTATGGGTCGTTTCTACTCGGACGCCCGACCGCCTCGCGGCCGGCGTCCGTCGTGCTCAGCTCAGGCAGCGCACTCCACGCAGATGAAGCCGGGGCCGTCTTCGTGGTCGATCTGCGAGCGGTGCTTCACGAGGAAGCAGCTCATGCAGGTGAATTCGTCTTCCTGAGGGGGCAGCACGACGACGTCGAGCTCGAGATCGGAAAGGTCTGCGCCCGGGAGTTCGAAGCCGGAGGGGTTGTCGGAATCCTCGACATCCACCGACCCCGACATCTTGTCGGGGACGCGCTCCTTGAGGGCCTCGATCGACTCGCTGTCGTCCTCGGTCTTGCGGGGTGCGTCGTAATCGGTGGCCATGCGTGAACGTCTCTACTTCCGGTGATGCGGGATGTGTCGCCCGAACGGGCGGCCACAGTTTGCATGAACGGCGTCCGTTTCGCAAATGCGCTCGGATCGCCCTCAGGCGTTGCGATGAAACTCGCGGCGCGCCCCGGATATTCCCGGACTCGGGGGCCGTGCGTGCGACCATGGGCGCTAACCGCAGAACGAAGGGGTGTTTCCGCATGGAACAGCTCAAGGTCATCGGAACCGAGGACGACGTCCTCGTGCTCGCGACCGAATCGGGCGAGCGTTTCACGCTGCCCGTCGACGAAGTGCTGCGCGCCGAACTGCGCCGCACGCGACGCGATCGCGATGAGCGCGTCCCGCGCGCCAGCCCTCGCGAGATCCAGGCGCACATCCGCTCCGGGCTCTCCGCTCCAGAGGTGGCGACGCTGCTCGGGGCGAGGCTCGAAGACGTCGTGCGTTTCGAGCGCCCCGTCCTCGCCGAGCGCGAGCACGTCGTCGGCCAGGCTCTCGCCGTGCCCGTGCTGCTGGGCGGCGACCTCGAGCACGACGCACCCGTCACCTTCGGTGCCGCGGTCAGGGCGAAGCTGGCGGAGGCCGGCGCGAGCAATGAGCGCTGGACGAGCTGGCGAGGCCCGAACGGGTGGATCGTGAAGCTGGAGTTCACGGCGAACGAGGTCGACCACGACGCCCGATGGGGCTTCGAGCCTCGGAGGAGTTCGCTGTCCCCGCAGAACTCCGATGCGATCCAGCTGTCGCGTCAGGGTTCCCTTCCTGAGGGACTCATCCCCCGTCTCCGCGCGCTCGACACCCCGCTGGCGAAAGACGACACACGTTTCGACAGCGGAGCCTTCGGTCCCCGCCGTATCGTCGAGCCCGAGGCCGACCTCGCACCCGAGACTCCCTCGCACGCGACGCCCGCCGTGCAGGATGCGGCGATCAAGCGCGCCCCCGATGCTCCTGTCACGTCGTCCGAGACGGCCGACCTCCTCGAAGCGCTCCGTCGACGACGTGGTCAGCGCGAACCGCTGCCGGGCACCGATTCCGACACTGCCCCCACCCGTACGGTGGCACCGGTCGCTCTCTTCGACGCGCTCGAACCGGGGTACGAGGAGTCGCCGCCCGAGGCGGCGCCCGAGCCCGAGTCTCCGTCGGATGCGGCGAGCCGACGCAAGGGCCGGACCTCCATGCCGTCGTGGGACGAGATCGTCTTCGGCGCTCGTTCCGACGACGCGTAGATCAGGAGAAGGCGCCCAGTCGTAGGAGCGGCACGACGCGTTCCTCGGCGGTGAGTGAGCCGTGCTGGCCCACCATCTTCTGCGGTCCCTTGTCCGTGAGCCGGTCGTCGTAGTACGCGACGGCCGAGCGTGCGGCGACGACGACGTCTCCGATACGTTCGCGGACCGCCTCGGCGACCGGGCCGAACAGTCCCGCGTCGATCGCCTCGTCGCGCGTCATGACCCACGATCTCGCCGACTCGGACGCGAGCCATTCGGCATGGACCTCATCCGCTCGACCGGCGTCGGTGTAGAGGTGCAGCATCCGCGGTTCGCCGCCGATACCCGCGACGCCGTCGACCAAGGGGCTGTCCGCGGTGAGCAGCAACTGGCGGTGACGGGGAACGTCGACCATCCCGTGGTCGGCGGTGACGAGGGCGCCCACGTCGGCGGGCAGGGCCTCTGATAGGCGTCGCGCCGCAGCATCCACCGTCTCGAGGGTTGCGCTCCACGACTCGGACTCCCACCCGAGCTTGTGACCGACGCTGTCGAGATCAGGCGCATAGAGGTAGACGAGGGCGCCGCTGTGGCGCGCGGCGAGGTCGGCGGCGATGGCCGCGCGTTCGGCGAGGTCGACGGCGCTGACGAACTCGGCGCCCCGCAGGGTCGCCTCGGTGAACCCCGTGCCGACGTACTCGGGTCGTGAGACGACGAAACACGGACGACCGCGCCGGGACTCCCGCTGCATGAGCGGCTCCTCCCGCTGCCAGGTCTCGGGGTCGAGCCCGTCGGTCTCCCAGCCCTTCAGCTGGTTCGGCAGGAGATCGGTGCCCGGGATGCGCAGGCGATAGCCGACGATCCCGTGCTGGCCCGGCGGCGTGCCGGTGAGCAGGCTCGTCAGCGCGGCCGCCGTCGTGGAAGGGAACACGGTGCGGGCGACGTCGCGCTTCGTCGTGAGCGACGCCAGGAAACGGGCGTGCCCCTTGCGGGCGGAGAGGTTCAGCGCTCCGAGCCCGTCGACCACGCAGATCACGACGCTGCGTGCGGGGGCGAACCAGTCGGATTCGCCGGTGAGTGCGGCGATCGACTCGGTGGCCACACCGGTGAGGCTCCGGGCGTGCGGGGGGTCGGCCGGTAGGCTGAGTGACATCCCGGTCAGTCTCGCACACGCGAGCTGTACGCGTCGGAACCCGACCCGAACCATTCCCGAGGCAAGAGGTACATGCCTGCATCCCGGCCCTCCCCCGCAGCTGCCGCGAACGTCGTCGAACGCATCGAAGACGTCGATGTGTCGACCGAGATGCAGGGGTCGTTCCTCGAGTACGCCTACTCGGTCATCTACTCGCGCGCCCTCCCCGACGCCCGCGACGGACTGAAGCCGGTCCAGCGCCGCATCCTGTATCAGATGGCCGAGATGGGCCTGCGTCCCGACCGGGGCCATGTGAAGAGCGCGCGCGTCGTCGGCGAGGTGATGGGAAAGCTCCACCCCCACGGAGACTCGCCGATCTACGACGCGCTGGTGCGTCTCGCGCAGTCGTTCACGCTCCGGGTCCCGCTCGTGGACGGACACGGCAACTTCGGTTCGCTCGACGACGGACCCGCCGCATCGCGGTACACCGAGGCGCGGCTCGCCCCGCCCGCGCTCGCCCTCACGGAGAACCTCGACGAAGACGTCGTCGACTTCATACCGAACTACGACGGACAGTTCCAGCAGCCGGAGGTTCTCCCGGCCGCGTTCCCCAACCTCCTCGTGAACGGCGCCACCGGCATCGCGGTCGGCATGGCCACGAACATGGCGCCGCACAATCTCATCGAGGTCGTCGCGGCGGCGGTGCATCTTCTGGCCAACCCCGGGGCCAGCGTCGAAGAGCTCATGGAGTTCGTCCCCGGCCCCGACCTCCCCACCGGCGGCATCATCGTGGGGCTCGACGGCATCAAGGACGCCTACACGAACGGCCGCGGAACCTTCCGCACTCGCGCCAAGGTCTCCATCGAGTCTCTCGGCCCGCGCCGTACCGGTCTCGTCGTGACCGAGCTGCCGTACCTGGTGGGTCCCGAACGCCTCGTCGAGAAGATCAAGGACGCGGTCAATGCGAAGAAGCTGACCGGCATCTCCGACGTCACCGATCTCACGGACCGCAACAACGGGCTTCGTCTCATCATCGGCATCAAGACGGGCTTCGACCCGCAGGCCGTGCTCGATCAGCTCTACCGTCTGACGCCGTTGGAAGACTCGTTCGGCATCAATAACGTCGCGCTCGTCGACGGACAGCCGAAGACCCTCGGACTCCGCGAGCTGCTGCGGGTCTACATCGACCACCGCATCCGCGTCGTCACCCGGCGGAGCGAGTTCCGCCTCGCCCGCAAGCAGGAGCGCCTGCACCTCGTCGAGGGCCTCCTCATCGCGATCCTCGACATCGACGAGGTCATCCAGGTCATCCGCGGGTCGGACGACGGCGAGGCGGCGCGGCTGCGCCTCATGGAGGTGTTCGACCTCTCACAGGCTCAGGCTGAGTACATCCTCGAGCTGCGTCTGCGCCGACTCACGAAGTTCTCGCGGATCGAACTCGAGGCCGAGCGCGACGCGCTCAAGGCCGAGATCGCGCAGCTCATCGAGCTGCTCTCGAGCGAGGCCCTGCTGCACGCGCAGGTCGCCCGCGAACTCGAGGCCGCCGCCGAGGCCTACGGTACGCCGCGACGCACGATGCTCCTGAACGGCGGACCCGTGGTGCCGCGCTCAGCAAAGGCTGCGGCGGCCGCCGACCTTCAGATCGCCGACGCCCCGTGCCGCGTCTTCCTCTCGGCAACCGGCCGCATGGTGCGCGCCGAGCTCGTCGCAGACGCCCCTGACGGGGGCATCGTGGCGCCCTCGCGCAGGTCGAAGCACGATGCGATCCGCTCGGCCGTCGACAGCACGACCCGGGGCGACCTGGGAGCGGTGACGAGCAAGGGGCGTCTCGTGAGGTTCACCCCGGTGGACCTTCCCTCGGTCCCCGCGAACTCGGTGCAGCTCGCCGCCGGCACTCGCGTCGACCAGTATCTCGGGCTTCCGGGTGGCGAGCACGTCATCGCCATCGTGCCGCTGGATGAGGCTCCGCCTCTCGCGATCGGTACCGCTCACGGCGTGGTCAAGCGCGTCGCGGCATCCGAGATCACCAATAAGCCCGACGTCGAGATCATCGCGCTCAAACCGGGCGACCGCGTCGTGGGCGCAGCCCCCGCCCCTGACGACGCCGAGCTGGTGTTCGTCGCGGCCGACGCGCAGCTCCTCCGCTTCGACGCGTCGGCGGTGCGGCCCCAGGGGCGTTCGGCCGGGGGCATGGCCGGCATCCGACTCTCTTCCGGTGTCGAGGTCGTCGCGTTCGCGGTCGTTCCCGCGGCGGCTGCGGAGACCGTGGTCGTCACCGTCGCCGGTGATTCGACCGCCCTCCCCGGCACGGACGCGGGCTCGGCGAAGGTCTCCGCATTCACCGAGTATCCGCCCAAGGGTCGCGCCACGGGCGGTGTGCGCGCTCAGCGTCTCCTCCGCGGTGAGGATGCGCTCACGCACGCCTGGGTCGGCGAGGAGCCGCGCGCGGTCGGGCCGGACGGCTCCACTCGGGCGCTCCCCGATGTCGGAGCGAAGCGCGATGCGTCGGGCTCCTCGCTCGACGGTTCCGTCGGCGCCATCGGCACCGTCGTTCGCTGACGGGTGCGCGCCCTGCGCCGGACGTCGGTGATGGCGTCGACGTAGGACCATCGCGCAACATCCGTCCTACGTCCGACGCATGTCCTACGTCCGACGCATGTCCTACGTCCGGCGGAGGTCAGACGTCGATGCGCTCGCGCGCGAGCCGATCGCTCGAGTCGATGATGAACTCCTTGCGGGGGGCCACGTCATTGCCCATGAGCAGCTCGAAGACGGATGCGGCGACCTCGGCGTCTTGCATGCGCACTCGCCGGAGCAGTCGACCTCCGCGGTCCATCGTGGTCGTGGCGAGCTGGTCGGCATCCATCTCGCCGAGGCCCTTGTATCGCTGGATGGGTTCCTGCCAGCGCTTGCCCGACTTGGTCAGCTTCGCGAGCAGGCCGTGGAGCTCCTGCTCCGAGTAGGTGTAGATCGTCTCGTTCGGCTTCGAGCCCGGGTTCATCACGATGACCCGATGCAGCGGCGGAACGGCGGCGTACACCCGGCCCTCGTCGATCAGCGGCCGCATGTAGCGGAAGAACAGGGTGAGCAGGAGGGTGCGGATGTGGGCGCCGTCGACGTCGGCGTCGCTCATCAGGATGATCTTGCCGTAGCGCGCCGACTCCAGGTCGAACGAGCGGCCCGATCCTGCACCGATGACCTGGATGATGGAGGCGCATTCGGCATTCGAGAGCATGTCGCTGATCGAGGCCTTCTGCACGTTCAGGATCTTGCCGCGGATCGGCAGCAGCGCCTGATACTCGCTGTTGCGGGCGAGCTTGGCCGTGCCGAGCGCCGAGTCTCCCTCGACGATGAAGAGTTCGGACGCGTCGACGTCGTTCGTGCGGCAATCGGCGAGCTTCGCCGGCAGCGACGACGACTCGAGGGCGTTCTTGCGCCGCTGCGTCTCCTTGTGCTGGCGCGCGGAGATGCGCGCCTTCATCTCGGAGACGACCTTGTCGAGCAGCAACGAGGTCTGGGTCTTGTCGTCGCGCTTCGGTGAGGCGAAGCGGGCGGCCAGCTCTTTCGCGACGACGTTCGACACGATCTGACGTGCGGCCGGCGTGCCGAGGATCTCTTTCGTCTGGCCCTCGAACTGCGGCTCGGGCAGTCGCACCGTGAGGACGGCGGTGAGCCCCGCGAGGATGTCGTCTTTGTCGATCTTGTCGTTGCCGACCTTCAGTCGCCGGGCGTTCTGCTCGACCTGACTGCGCAGCACCTTCATCAGCCCGACCTCGAAGCCCTGCTGATGAGTGCCGCCCTTGGGCGTCGAGATGATGTTGACGAACGAGCGCACTCGCGTCTCGTAACCCGTACCCCAGCGCAGGGCGACGTCGACCTCGCACTCGCGCTGCACCTCGGTCGGAACCATGGCGCCGGTGGGCTGGAGCACCGGAACCGTCTCGACGAACGACCCCGTGCCGGTGAGGCGCCAGGTGTCGGTGACGGCCGCGTCGGGGGCGAGGAACTCGGCGAACTCCGAGATGCCGCCGTCGAAGCGATAGGTGGTCTCGACGGGCTCGGTCGACACGACGCCGTCGGAGCCGGTCGAGGGGCGCTCGTCACGGATGACGATCTCGAGACCGGGAACGAGGAAGGCCGTCTGCCGGGCGCGCTGTTCGAGCTCCTCGAGGTTGAAGGAGGCGTCCTTGGTGAAGATCTGCCGGTCGGCCCAGTACCGGATGCGTGTGCCGGTCACGCCCTTGGGAGCCTTGCCGACGACTCGCAGTTCGCTCTTCTTGTCGAAGGGGCTGAATGCGGAGTCGGGCGCGTCGCCGGCGAACGAGCCGGGTTCGCCTCGGTGGAACGACATCGCCCAGGTCTTGCCGCCCCGGTCGACCTCGACGTCGAGTCGTTCTGACAGAGCATTCACGACAGAGGCGCCGACGCCGTGGAGTCCGCCCGAGGCGGCGTACGAGCCGCCGCCGAACTTGCCACCGGCGTGGAGCTTGGTGAAGACGACCTCGATGCCCGACAGACCGGTGCGGGGCTCGATGTCGACGGGAATCCCGCGCGCCCGGTCGCGGACCTCGACGCTGCCGTCGGTGTGCAGCACGATGTCGATGCGGCCGCCGTGCCCGCCCAGGGCTTCGTCGACGGAGTTGTCGATGATCTCCCACAGGCAGTGCATCAGGCCACGGGAGTCGGTCGAGCCGATGTACATCCCGGGGCGCTTGCGAACCGCCTCCAGCCCTTCCAGGACCTGCAGATGATGGGCGGAATACTCGGCTGTCACAATCTCCAACGATAACCGCGGGGCCTGACACGCGGCTCGAGGACACACGGGCGGGCATTCCCGCGTACGCGTAGAGCGAAATGTCGGGACACGACGGCATACCCCTCGGATACCCGTGGTTACATGTCTTGCACGCACCCGAACGCGCTGCACCGAGGAGGCACCGAGATGAGCACCACATCGACACCGACTGAGAACACCGCCGTCCTCGACTACCGACTCACGGCTGCCGATCGCTGCGACTCCTGCGGCGCTCAGGCGTACATCGCCGCCGAGGTCAACGGCAGCGAGCTCCTGTTCTGCGCCCACCACGGTCGCAAGTACGAGGAGAAGCTCCGCAGCATCGCCACGTCGTGGCACGACGAGACCGCACGCCTCAGCGAGAGCGTCTAGTCGACTCGTCCCTCGTAGCGGCGAGGGACCAGCGGCGACAGTCGCACGAGGATCTCCTCCCCCACCGATCCGATCGCCTCGGCGAGATCGGTGGGGGATTTCTCGTTGTCGGCGCCGCCGAAGACGGTCACCACGTCGCCGATCGACGCCGATGGCCACCCCGCGATGCGTGAGTGCTCGCCGACGGATTCGAGCTGACGCGGACCGGCCGGGGTGAGCACCTCGACACGCCCGCCGAGCGTGCTCGGCAGGCCGTCCAGCGCCCCGAGTTCGATGTGCGCACCCTCGTCGTCCACGCTCGTGACCTCCGCACGAAGGCTCGAGATGAGGCGCACGCCCAGATCGCGCTCGTCGACCCCGCCGGCCGAGCGCACGCCGTACGCGAAAGCGCCGATCCGCACGAGGTCGTATCGGAACTCCGCACGTGCGAACGAAGCCGCACTGGCCGCCAGATGTCGATGCGACGGCCGCAGACCGGACTGCTCGGCGACCGTCACGGCCGCGTCGAAGATGCGCCGGGCGTCGTCGTCGTCGTCATCGGACGCCTCCGCGATGTGGCTCCAGACGCCCACGACCTCCACGACGCCCTCGTCGACCAGGGCGGCGGCCCGCGTCACGAACGCGGGCCACTCCTCGGGCCGCACGCCGTTGCGGTGCAGGCCGGTGTCGATCTTGAGGTGGATGCGGGCCCGGCGTGCGAGGGTACGCGCGGCCGATGCGACGTCGTCCAGAGACGCGGCGTCGCCGACGCCGATGTCGAGGTCGTCGTGGACCGCGTCGAGGGCGTCATCGGCGGTCGCCGTCATCCATACGAAGATGCGGGCTGCCTCGCCGAGCTCGCGGCGGACGATGCGGCCGGTGCAGACGTCGAAGGCACCGAACCAGCGGACGCCTTCGGCGGCGGCGCGCCGGACGACGGGCACGAGGCCGTGCCCGTACGCGTCGTTCTTGACGACGAGCATCGGTTCGGACGGCGCGACGGTCGCCCGCACTCGCGCGAGGTTGGCCGCGAGGAGGTCGAGATCGACGTGCAGCGCGGCGGTCATCCGACGACTCGCCGTGTGGCATGCAGTCCCGCGGCGGTGGCGAGCTCGCCTCCGGAGAGCCCGGTCACGGCGCACCACTCCCCCAATGAGGGCTCGTCCCGGGCGGGATCGCCGAAGAAGACGGCCTCGTCGCCGCGCTGGATCGCAGCATCCGCGATCTCGACGACGCAGACGTCCATCGCGACCCGTCCGACGATAGGGTGGCGGCGTCCTGCGAAACTCACATCGACGGAGCCGCCCAGCGAGCGCACGACGCCTTGTCCGTAGCCGCCGGTGACGAGCGCGATGCGGGTGTCGGCCGCGGCGCGGTAGAGATACCCGTAGGAGACGCCCTCGCCGGCGCGGAGATCTTTCGTCGCAAGTACCGCACCGCTGAACCGCAGTGCAGGGGCGGATGCTTCGGGGCCACCGGGGAGCCCGAAGAGCGCGACGGGGTCGAGGGAACCCGGCGTCGCCGCGGCGGGATCGGTGAGGGTCAGCCCGGCCTCAGACAGAACGTCGACGACGGCATCGGCGCCGTGGCCCCATGCGTCGGAACGGAGGACGCGGGAGGTGTACGTGCGGGCCCGGGAGGCGACGGCATTGCGCAGCAGAGCGGCCCGTGAGACGGAGGCGAGCGGCGTACGGTCGCCCCTGCCCTCTGCTCGCTCACGGAAGGCCCCAGTCACGACAACTAGACTAACGGGGTCTTGTCCGCCGACCCCGGAGCTCGCATGCCAGACCAGGGCTTCGCCCTCGCGCCCCGCCTTCGCTACCTCGTCGGGCGCGCCCGACGCATCGACGTCGGATCCGTCTTCGAGCGCGCGCGGGAGGCTTCGCGCGACCACGGGAAGTGGACGCCGCTCGTCGTCGTCGACATGCTCTGGCAGGCGGGTTTCCGCAATGTGGGGTTCCAGGACTACATCGATTACGACTTCTCGATCCTGAACCGCGCCGAGCGCGCGACGTACATGACGCACCCCGTCTCGAACCAGATCTCGCAGAAGTACGACCACCCCGACTACCGGCATATCTTCCAGGACAAGGTCGAGTTCGACGGGGTCTTCAGTGAGCACCTGCACCGGGATTGGATGGTGGTGACGGCCGACAACGCAGACGACGTCAGGGCGTTCGCGGAGCGGCTCGGCACGATCGTGACGAAGGAGCCGGTCGGCCAGGCCGGCACCGGGGTGCACCGGTATCACGCGGCGGAGGTCGAGGACTGGGCGCAGTTCCACCGCGGTCTGTGGGAGCGGGGCGAGCTGCTCATCGAAGAGGTCATCGCGCAGCATCCCGACCTCGCCGCGGTCTGCCCCGGCACCGTGAACACGACCCGGGTCACCGCGTTCTTCGACGGTCAACGCACCCACATCCTCGCTATGGCGCAGAAGTTCGGACGCGGTGCGGTCAGCGATCAGATGACCTTCGGCGGCTTCTACACGATGCTCGACGAAGCGGGTCGAGCGGTCGGTCCCGGATACGACTCGCACGGTCATGTGCACGAGACGCACCCCGACTCGGGCTTCCGCATCGCCGACTTTCAGTTGCCCCTGATGGACGACGTGCGCGCGTTCGTCGACCGCGTCGCGCGTGTGGTCCCCCAGGTGCAGTACGTGGGGTGGGACATCGTCGTGACGGCCGACGGCCCGGTGCTCGTCGAAGGCAACTGGGGCGCGGGTGTCTACGAGAACAAGCCCAGTGTCACCGGCATCCGCACGGGGCACAAACCGCGCTACCAGGCCGCGATCGGTTTCTGACGAGACGACGGAGCCCCGTTGCCGATATCCCTCTCCGGGATGAGGGCAACGGGGCTCCGTCGTGTGTCAGACCTTGCGGACCAGGCCCAGGGGGGTCGATTCGTGTCCCTGGCCGAGAGGGTTGTCGGACAGGATCGCCAAGAGGCGACGCTCGCCCGCCTTGTCGAGGGTCGAGCCGAGGATGTTGCCGCCCAGGTCGTTGATGTCGACCACGGCCACCTCGGCGGACACCGGGAGCATCGACTTGACGTGTGCGGCGACCTCACGCGGACGCTCCGGACCCAGGACGACCGCCTTGTTGTACGGCGGGATCGTGCCCTTGGTCGGGCCGTCGATCGCGCGCGCCTTGTCTCCCGCGATGCGGTAGAAGTCGCCCTTGCGTCCGAACGCCTTCGTCACCGCAGAGACGGCGGCGGCGAAGAGGATGCGGGGTGTGCCGCACTCGCGCAGCGCCATCTCCATCGTCTCGGGCATGCCGAGACCGATCCCGTAGGGCGTACGCGTGACGTACTTGGAGAGGAACAGCGCCAGGCGGCGGGGCGTGATGTCTTCGACGAGGTAGGAGCGGCCCTGGGTGATCGCGACGATCTTCTCGGTCACGAACAGGATGTCGCCGGCCTCGACGGCCCCTACCGCGTACTCGCGAAGGAACGCGTCGAGGTCGTCGCCCGGTAGCACGACCCGCGTGCGGATCGGAATGCGAGCGAACGACGAACCGTCGACGGTCGTGGTGAGGGCTTTACCGGCGTTGGCTGCGTCGGTCACGGACACTCCTGCTTACTCGAGGTAGTCGCGCAGCGACTGCGACCGGCTGGGGTGGCGGAGTTTCGCCATCGTCTTCGACTCGATCTGGCGGATGCGCTCGCGCGTGACGCCGAACGTGTCGCCGATCTGGTCGAGGGTCTTGGGCTGTCCGTCGCCCAGGCCGAAACGCATGCGGATCACGCCGGCCTCGCGCTCGGAGAGCGAATCCAGGAGCGACTCGAGCTGGCGCTGCAGCATGGTGAATCCCACCGCGTCGGCCGGGACGACCGCCTCGGTGTCCTCGATCAGGTCGCCGAACTCGCTGTCGCCGTCCTCGCCGAGCGGGGTGTGCAGCGAGATCGGCTCGCGGCCGTACTTCTGCACCTCGATGACCTTCTCGGGGGTCATATCGAGCTCGCGGCTCAGCTCCTCAGGCGTGGGTTCGCGACCCAGGTCCTGGAGCATCTGGCGCTGGACGCGCGCGAGCTTGTTGATGACCTCGACCATGTGCACCGGGATGCGGATGGTGCGCGCCTGGTCTGCCATGGCGCGGGTGATCGCCTGACGGATCCACCAGGTGGCGTACGTCGAGAACTTGAAGCCCTTGGTGTAGTCGAACTTCTCGACCGCACGGATGAGGCCCAGGTTGCCTTCCTGGATCAGATCGAGGAACTGCATGCCACGACCCGTGTAGCGCTTCGCGAGCGAGACGACGAGTCGGAGGTTCGCGCCGAGCAGGTGGCTCTTAGCGCGCTGACCGTCGCGGGCGACCCACTGCAGGTCGAGTCCGAGCTGCTTCGACTTCTCGGCGGCCGACATGTGCGAGAGCTTCTCTTCGGCGAACAGACCGGCCTCGATGCGCATCGCGAGCTCGACCTCTTCGGCCGCGTTCAGCAGCGGAACCTTGCCGATCTGCTTGAGGTAGTCCTTGACGGGGTCGGCCGTGGCGCCGGTGATCTGCGCCGAGTAGACCGGCACCTCGTCGTCGTCGCCGGAGGAGATGACGATCGCGCCCGTCGGGAGCGGCTCGGCGAAAGCCGGCTTGGTCGACTCTTCCTCGTCGTCGTCGCCGTCGGTCTTCTTCGGGGTCGCCGCTGCGGGAGCGTCGTCGCTCGCGTCGTCGGAGTCGTCGGTGTCGTCGACCTCGACCTCGCCGTCCAGCTCGGTCTCGTCCTCGGCATCTTCGTCGGAGGCCTTGGCCTTCGCCTTCGATGCTGCCTTGGGCTTGGCGGCTGCCTTCGCCTTGGCGGGGGCCTTCTTGGCCGGGGCCTTCTTCGCGGGCGCTGCCGCGGTGTCGGTCTCGACGTCGTCGAGGTCGGTGTCCTTCGGGGTGCGGGTCTTGGTGCTCGTGCCTGCCACGTTTCGCCTTTCGCCGGGTAGGTCCGTCGGCTGCCGCCGGACGTTCTCGGACACTAGTAAGACCCTTGTCAAGTCCGAACGGCGAAGCGGATGCGAACGCCGACCGGTCGACAACGGGTCAGGGTCTTCATTGTCGCACACGTTGGACAGCGGACCTGACGCGCGCGGAAGGGTACACCTCGGATAACGCCGGGGTCCAGTGTGATATTCCGCTCAGCCCAGGCCGTTTCGAGGCTCTTCATCGCCGGACGGGCGCGAAGCGAGGAAGCGCTCGAGTTCGGCGCCGAGCTCGTCGGCGCTCGGGAGATCGCCGGTGTGGATGATCGGCGTCGCCTGGGTGGAACCCGCCATGTAGGAGTCGTATCGCTCCTCCAGGCCCTCGATCATGCGCGTCAGGTCGTCGCTGGCTCCGACCTGATCTTGGACCTTCGTCAGGAAGTCGCGGTTCTCGTCGCGGAGGCGGTCGCCGGAGAAGACGAGGCCGGTGGCGACGGTGAGGCTGTCGAGACCGGCCAACGCAGCCGCGGGGTACTCGGTGTCGCCGAGGTAGTGGGGAACGAGCAGGACGAAGCCCGCGATCTGCGCCCCCGACTCTGCGAAGCGGTACTCGAGCAGGTGGCCAATGGTGGCAGGCACCTGGGTCTGCGGCCGCCACACGGAATGGGCTTCGACGAGGTCGGCGCGCGTGCCGCTGACCGTGGTGCCGACCGGACGCGTGTGCGGGACGGGCATGGGGATCGCGTGGATCCAGGTGACCGAAGCGACCTGCAGCGTCGCCGCCAGCTCGAGGACGGAGGCGGCGAAGGCGTCCCAGGCGAAGTCGGGTTCGTAGCCGGCGAGGAGGACGAACGGCTGCCCCAGAGCGTCGTGCGCGAGGGAGACCTCGAGCCGCGGCGGCTGGTAGTCGGAGAGATGATCGCCGTCGAAAGAGATGATCGGGCGGCGGGCGCGGTAGTCGAGCAGGACATCGTTGGCGTACACGAAGACCGGCGACGGGTCGAGGTCATCGCGGAAGTACTCCACCACCTGTGCGACTGCTCCTCCGGCGTCGGTGAAGCCGGTGAGTGCGATCACGAGAGGCAGACCCGGCGGCACCGGCGGCGCCGACGCGGCGCGTTCGAACAGCGGCGCGGAAGAGGGCATACCTCCACTCTAGAAGCGTTGCGCGACACGGGACCCGCGCGGGGGTCCCGCTGACAGCGAACAGCGCTCCTTAGGATGGAGACATGCCGTTTCCCCGTCTCGCGCACAGCAGCTCATCGGTCCGCGAGGCCGATGCCGACGCGCTCCTCCTCGTTCTTCCGCACCTCGACGACGCCACGGAGATCGACGGATGGCCCGGACTCGCAGCGCAGTTGCGGCGCATCGGGTTCACCGGCGGCGCGGGCTCGTACCAGCGCATCGCCGCCGAGGGCATCGAGCTTCCGCTGGCCGTCGTCGGGCGCGGACGGAAGAGCGACGCCGCGGCTCTGAGGGATGCCGCGGGTGCGGGGATCAGATCGCTCACCGGCTTCGATCGGGTCGCCGTCGCCGCTCCCGGTGCGGAAGGCGACGTCTGGCGGCCGCTGGCGGAGGGCGCCGCACTGGGCGGGTACCGCTTCACGGGCTACGCGGTGAAGCCCCCCGCGTCGCGAGCGACCGAGGTCACCGTGCACACCGACGCCGCTCCGTCGTCGTCGGACGTCGCCGCCGTGGCCGCCATCGGTGACGCCGTCGCGCTCGTGAAGGATCTCGTCACCACCCCGGCCGAGTGGCTGGGACCGGCCGATCTGGCAGAACGCGCCCAGTCGTCCCTCGCCGACCTGCCCGTCGACGTGCGCGTGTGGGACGAGGACGCCCTCCGTGCCGACGGTTTCGGTGGAATCCTGGGCGTCGGGCAGGGCTCCGACCGCCCGCCACGCCTCGTGCGTCTCGACTACGCGCCCGCCGGTGCCACGCGCCATGTCGCCCTCGTCGGCAAGGGCATCACGTTCGATACCGGCGGACTGTCGTTGAAGCCCGCAGCGTCGATGGTGGGAATGAAGTACGACATGTGCGGGGCGGCGACCGTTCTCGCCGTGGTGTGCGCGGCCGCCGCGATGCAGCTCCCGGTGCGGGTCACCGGCTGGCTCTGCATCGCTGACAACATGCCGTCGGGTCGGGCCACCCGCCCGGGTGATGTGCTCCGGATGCTGGACGGGCAGACCGTCGAGGTGACCAACACCGACGCCGAAGGGCGTCTTGTGCTCGCCGATGGTCTGGTGGCGGCGAGCCGCGAGCACCCCGATCTGGTGGTCGACATCGCGACCCTCACCGGCGCGGTGACCGTGGCGCTCGGCACCCGCCACACCGGAGTGATGGGCGACGACGACGCGGTCGCGGGCTACCTCGCCGCGGCGGAACGCACCGCCGAACTCGCGTGGCGTCTCCCCCTGCCCGAGCACATGCGCGACGAGCTCGACTCCCCCATCGCCGACCTCCAGAACGCCAAGATGGGCGACCCTGCGGGCGGCACGATGTTCGCGGGTCTCTTCCTGGAGCGGTTCGTCGGGCGCGTGTCGGACGACGCGGATGCTGCGCGGATCCCCTGGCTGCACCTCGACATCGCCGGGGTCGGCATGAACAAGGGCGGCGCCTTCGGCTTCACAGACAAAGGAGTGACCGGGGCGGCGACGAGATCGCTCATCGAACTCCTCGCCGCAGAGGCCCAGCGGTGACCGACCACACGGCGGATCTCGTGATCCTCGGCGGAGGCAGCGGCGGTTACGCCGCGGCCCTCCGCGCGGCGGAACTCGGAGCCTCTGTCGTGATCGTCGAGAAGGACAAGCTGGGCGGCACCTGCCTGCATCGGGGCTGCATCCCGACCAAGGCGCTGCTGCACGCGGGCGAGGTCGCCGACACCGCGCGCGACGCGGCATCCGTGGGGGTGCACGTTCACCTCGACCGCGTCGATGCTGCCGGCGTGCGCGAGTACCGCCAGGGCGTCGTCGCCAAGAAGTACAAGGGTCTCCAGGGTCTGATCGGCGCTCGGGGCATCACCGTCGTCTCCGGCGAGGGCGTTCTCGTCGAGGGGCCGGCGGTGCGCGTCGGCGACGACGTCTACCGCGGCCGGGATGTGATCCTCGCCACGGGTTCGTACAGCCGGACGCTGCCCGGTCTGACGGTCGAAGGGCGCGTGCTCACCAGCGAGCACGCGCTCGAACTCGACGTGATCCCCGACCACGTCGTCGTTCTCGGCGGCGGGGTCATCGGTGTCGAATTCGCCAGCGCGTGGCGCTCGCTCGGGGCCGAGGTCACCATCGTCGAAGCCCTCGACCGCCTCCTCCCGACCGAGGATGCGACGTCGAGCAAGGCGCTCGAGCGCGCGTTCCGCAAGCGCGGCATCGTCGCGCGGACGGGCGTGCGATTCGACTCGCTCGCGCAGACGGCCGATTCCGTCACCGTGCGGCTGGAGGAGGGGACCGAACTGGTCGCCGACTACGTGCTGGTGGCGGTCGGCCGCGCCGCGGCGACGGAGGGCCTCGGGTACGAGGAGGCCGGCGTCGTGCTCGACCGGGGGTTCGTGCAGACGGACGAGCGGCTCCGCACCGACGTCCCGCACGTCTGGGCCGTCGGTGACATCGTGGTGGGCCCGCAGCTCGCGCACCGCAGCTTCCAGCAGGGCATCTTCGTCGCCGAGGAGATCGCGGGACGTGCGCCGGTTCTCATCCCGGACGAGCAGATTCCTCGCGTCGCCTATTCGCGACCGGAAGTCGCGTCGGTGGGCGTCACGGAGGCCGACGCCGTCGCCGCGCACGGCGCCGACGCCGTCGTGGCGTACGAGTACAACCTGGCGGGCAACGCCAAGAGCGAGATCCTCGGCACGACCGGTGTCGTGAAGATCGTTCGCAAGAAAGACGGCCCGATCCTCGGTGCGCACCTCGTCGGCGATCGCGTCGGCGAGCTCATCACCGAGGCGCAGCTAGCGATCGGCTGGGAAGCGCATCCAGAAGACATCGCACCGTTCATCCACGCACACCCCACGCAGAGCGAAGCCCTCGGAGAAGCGTTCCTCGCTCTCGCGGGCAAACCGCTGCACACGCTCTGACGCATTCCGCGTCACTAAGCTAGAACCACTTACGGTTTTGAAGGAGACAAGCTCATGAGCACTTCCGTCGTCCTCCCCGCGCTCGGAGAGAGCGTCACCGAGGGAACGGTCACCCGCTGGCTCAAGAACGTCGGCGACACCGTCCAGGAAGACGAAGGTCTGCTGGAGATCTCGACCGACAAGGTCGACACCGAGATTCCCTCGCCTGTCAGCGGTGTCCTCGAAGAGATCCTCGTCCAGGAGGACGAGACCATCGAGGTCGGCGCCATCCTCGCCAAGATCGGTGACGGTTCGTCCGCGCCGGGGTCGTCGGCCCCTGCCGACGAGGCACCCGCCGAGACGGCGGAGGCGCCTGCTGAGGAGGCACAGCCCGAGCCCGAGGCTCCCGCTGCAGACCCCGAGCCGCAGGCCGGGGCGGCTCCGGCCGACTCCGGGGACGCCGCCGAGGTGCGTCTGCCCGAACTCGGCGAGAGCGTGACCGAAGGCACCGTCACGCGCTGGCTGAAGGCCGTCGGAGACGACGTCGAGGTCGACGAACCGCTTCTCGAGATCTCCACCGACAAGGTCGACACCGAGATCCCCTCCCCCGTCGCTGGCAAGCTTCAGGAGATCCTGGTAGCCGAGGACGAGACCGTCGAGGTCGGTGCTGCGCTGGCACGCATCGGCAGCGGCTCCGCCCCCGCGGCGCCGGCCGAGCCCGAGGCCCCGAAGGCCGAGGAGCCCGCCCCCGAGCCCGAGGCTCCGGCTGCCGAGCAGCCCGCCGCGGAAGCCCCGAAGGCCGAGGCTCCCCAGGCCGCTCCTCCCGCTCCGAAGGCCGAAGCACCCGCGCCGAAGGCCGAGGCCGCGCCGGCTGCTGCCGACTCGGTCGTCGCGTCGAACGACGAGGTCACCTACGTCACGCCGCTGGTGCGTCGCCTGGCTCAGCAGCAGGGCGTAGACCTCGCGACCGTGACCGGAAGCGGCGTCGGCGGACGCATCCGCAAGGAAGACGTGCTGAAGGCCGCGGAGGCCGCGAAGGCTCCGGCAGCCGCCCCCGCTGCCGCGCCCACCGCTGCCGCACCGGCGGCGGTCGAGGTCTCGCCGCTGCGCGGAACCACGCAGAAGATGTCGCGTCTGCGCAAGGTTATCGCCGAGCGCGCGGTGGCATCGATGCAGGCCACCGCGCAGCTCACGACCGTGGTCGAGGTCGACGTCACCAAGGTGGCGGCCTACCGCGACGCGGTCAAGGCACAGTTCCAGGAGAAGACGGGCGACAAGCTCTCGTTCCTGCCGTTCTTCGCCCTCGCCGCGATCGAGGCGCTCCAGGCGTTCCCGATCGTCAACGCCACCGTCGACGGCGACTCGATCGTCTACCCGGAGTCGGAGAACGTGTCGATCGCGGTCGACACCGAGCGCGGACTGCTCACCCCGGTCATCCGCGACGCCGGCGGCAAGAACCTCGCCCAGTTGGCGCGTGAGATCGCCGATCTCGCCGCGCGGACGCGCGACAACAAGCTGAAGCCCGACGAGCTCGCCGGTGGCACCTTCACGCTGACCAACACCGGTTCGCGCGGCGCGCTGTTCGACACCCCGATCGTCTTCCTGCCGCAGTCGGCCATCCTCGGCCTCGGCGCGGTCGTGAAGAAGCCCGGCGTCGTGTCGGTCGACGGCAAGGACGCGATCTCGGTGCGCTCGTACGTGTACCTCGCTCTGTCGTACGACCACCGCATCATCGACGGTGCGGACGCGGCCCGCTTCCTCGGAGCGGTCAAGGCTCGCCTCGAAGCTGCGCAGTTCGAGGCGCAGCTCGGCATCTGAGAATCGATCCTCCCGGGGTTCACCGCCCCGACGAGGCTCAGGATGGCGCATCGGTGACGTCGTGTACGTCGCGGATGCGCCATCCGTCTTTCGTCTCGACGACCGTCACGATCTGCGTGCCTGGACCCGACAGGGAATCGACACGGACGACGACGATCCCGCCCAGGTCGTCGAGAAGCGTCGCCCGACGGGTCTCGGCAGGGTCGTCGATCACGCCCGCCGGAAGCTCCCGGGCCGGATCTTCCAGCACCGTCGTCAGACACGCGATGTCGTCGCACGCGGTTCGGCGATCAAGGAGTTCCATCGTGACGGCGGCAGCGTCTCCGGTCACGGGGCCGGGCACGACCGACCGCGACTCGGACGGGTGTGCTTCGTCGCGAGGCTCCGGTGCCGACGCCGACGTTCCCGGGTCCGCTGCGGGGGCGGTGTGCTCTTCGTCCGCGGGCCAGAGCAGCCCGGCGCCGATGATGAGGGCCGCGACCACGGCGCCGATGAGGAGCGGCCGTCTGGGGAACGCAGAGCGACGGATGCGGCGAACCGCTGCGTGCACCACGTCGGACGCGGTGTCGGCAAGGTCCGCGTCCATATGGGAGGCGAGGCGCCGCCAGAGGGATTGCTCCTGCGGCGGCTGCTCGGAGTCGGGTTCAGCGGCGAGGTGTCGTGCCCGGCGTGGACCGAAGACCTCGGTCACGAGGGGTTCGGGCTCGGCGCACGCGAAAAGCGTGTCTTCGCACTCCGTGTCGATCCGCGCCGGGTCGGCCTGCCGCGCCACATCGGCCAGTTCGCGCAGGGTCGCCCCGAGGCGACTGCGCGGCAGGTCTTCCGACATGGTCGCGAGGAGACGCGCGGAGGCTTCGCGAGCGGACTCGTCACCCACCCCCTCCACGAGGAGCGGCCGACCGTCGTCCGTGAGCCACCACTCGCCCTCGACACAGTCTTCCCGGAGGAGCGAAGCTGACAGACCGCGGACGATGCTGACGGCGAGGGTAACGGCTTCTCCCCCGGCGACCGGGGCTCCCGCATCCTGACGCCGCCGCATGAACTGCGCCACGTTCTCGGTGAGGAGGGGGAAGACGACATCGTGCCCATCTGCACGGCGGAGGACGTCGTGCGGCGTGAGCAGGTGCGCGTGTCCCTCCGCACTCCACCCGGGGAGGTCGGCGACCGTCGAGCGGTCTGCGAGCATCACGCTGCGCCCGTCCGCGCTCTCCGCGACCGTGGCATCGAAAGGACTCGCGGGCGGCCGCACCGACCGCACCGCGCGGAGGGTGTCGAAGGCCGGCGGGATCGGTGAAGGGAGCACGTTGCGATGCTCGTCCTCCCGGTCGCGGGGAGGGCGACATCACGCAGGACAGTGGATGGCGCGCAACCTCTCGACCGCTGGGGAGGAGACGACTCGACGCCAAAGCTAGAATCGAACCATGGCCGCTCGACCCACCGCTCCTGAGAAGCGCCCCAACTTCTTCTCCCAGCTCCGCACCCTCTTCACGTTCACGCGGGATGCCTACAAATGGCTCCCGTACGTGCTGGCGGGCATCGTCGTTCTGGGTATCGCCCTCGGCGTCGGTATCGGGTTCCTGATCCCGCCGTTCGCGATCTGGAGCGTGATCCTCTGGGGCTTCACCGGCCTCCTCGCGGGCATCCTGGGCGCGATGATCACGATGACGCGGCTGTCGACCAAGGCGATGTACCGCAAGATCGACGGCATGCCGGGCGCTGCGGGCCACGTGCTCTCGACGTCTCTCGGTCGCCATTGGCAGTCTTCCGAGATGCCGGTGGGCGTGAACCCCCGCACGCAGGAAGCCGTCTATCGCGCCATCGGTCGCGGCGGTGTCGTTCTCGTCGGCGAGGGCTCGCGTGGCCGTCTCACCCGTCTGGTGAACGAAGAGCGGTCGAAGATCCAGCGCGTGGCCTCGGGAGTGCCGGTGACGGTGCTCTATCTCGGCCACGGTGACGACGAGGTCGAGGTCAAGAACCTCGCCTCGGCGATCAAGTCGCTTCCCAAGAAGGTCGACCGCGCGTCGATGGCCGCGGTCATCAAGCGGGTGGACTCCGTGTCGCAGTCGCTCGCGTCGCTGCCGATCCCGAAGGGCATCGACCCCACCAAGGCGCGGGCGCCGCGCCCGCGCTGATCGCGCGTCAGCGGCGTACGAGCACCGTTCCGACCGCCTTGTCGTGCAGGCCGCGCTGATCGGCATCCCAGATCACCGCGGGGATGACGAGGATGAGCAGCACGGTGCGGATGACCGGCTTCCACAGCCCCACCCAGCCACCGTCAAGACGCTGCAGGCGCAGCCCGACGATGCGGTGTCCGGGGCTGCCCTGGAGCGTGGGCAGGAAGACGATCTGAATCGCCGCGAAGATCGCGAAGATCGCGAGGGCGTCCCACGCGAAGAACCCCGAGATCAGGTATGCCGCGCCGTAGTCGATGAAAAGCGCGCCGACACGTCGCCCGAGTCGAGCGACGGATCCGGGACCTTCTTTCGGGTATCCGAGTCGATCACCGGGGAAGTCGGACGGGGCGAAGGTCATCCGGCAAGCCTAACCACGGGCTCGTAACATCCCGGAAACATATGGGACACTGGCGAGCAATGCCCTGCCGATAGGTTCGACTGGTCAGGCCTGGCGGCCGGCACATCCCGATTCGCTACCTCTGGAGTCTTCATGTTCAAAGATTCGTCCGAGGTTCTGCGCTTCATCCAGGAAGAGGACGTCAAGTTCCTCGATATCCGTTTCACGGATCTCCCGGGTGTGCAGCAGCACTTCAACATCCCCGCGGCCACCGTCGACGAGGAGTTCTTCACCGTCGGGCAGCTGTTCGACGGGTCCTCGATCCGCGGATTCGCGAACATCCACGAATCCGACATGCAGCTCATCCCTGACGTCACCACGGCGTACCTCGACCAGTTCCGCGAGGCGAAGACGCTGGTCATGGTCTTCGACATCTACAACCCGCGCAACGGTGAGATCTACTCGAAGGACCCGCGCCAGGTCGCCAAGAAGGCCGAGAAGTACCTCGCCTCCACCGGCATCGCCGACACCGCGTTCTTCGCCCCCGAGGCCGAGTTCTACATCTTCGACGACGTGCGCTTCGAGGTGAAGCAGAACTCGAGCTTCTACTCGGTGGACTCCGAGGAAGGCGCGTGGAACACGGGTCGCGAAGAAGAGGGCGGAAACCTCGCCAACAAGACCCCCTACAAGGGCGGGTACTTCCCGGTCTCCCCCGTCGACAAGACGGCCGACCTCCGCGATGACATCACGCTGAAGCTGATCGAGGCGGGCTTCCAGCTCGAGCGCTCGCACCACGAGGTGGGCACCGGTGGTCAGCAGGAGATCAACTACCGCTTCGACACGATGCTGCACGCGGCCGACGACATCCTGAAGTTCAAGTACATCGTCAAGAACACCGCCGAGCAGTGGGGCAAGGTCGCGACCTTCATGCCGAAGCCGCTCTTCGGCGACAACGGCTCGGGTATGCACACGCACCAGTCGCTGTGGCAGGACGGCAAGCCGCTGTTCTACGACGAGACCGGCTACGGCGGGCTCTCCGACGTCGCGCGCTGGTACATCGGCGGTCTGCTCGCTCACGCGCCCGCGGTGCTCGCGTTCACCAACCCGACGCTGAACAGCTACCACCGTCTCGTGAAGGGCTTCGAGGCCCCGGTCAACCTGGTCTACTCGGCCGGTAACCGCTCGGCCGCGATCCGCATCCCGATCACCGGTTCGAACCCGAAGGCGAAGCGCATCGAGTTCCGTGCACCGGATGCTTCGGGCAACCCGTACCTCGCGTTCGCGGCTCAGCTGATGGCCGGCATCGACGGCATCAAGAACCGCATCGAGCCGCACGAGCCCGTCGACAAGGACCTCTACGAGCTCCCTGCCGAAGAGGCCAAGAACATCCCGCAGGTTCCGAACTCGCTGCTCGACTCGCTCGAGGCGCTCCGCGCAGACCACGAGTTCCTCCTCGCCGGCGGCGTGTTCACCCAGGAGCTCATCGACACCTGGATCGAGTACAAGATCGAGAACGAGATCCAGCCCATCGCACAGCGTCCGCACCCGTTCGAGTACGAGCTGTATTTTGGTGTCTAACACGTAGCAACGCGTACCCGTGCGTGCCCTATGCGCAGCAACAGCGACAGGGTTGGGCACGCTGAAGCGACTCGCAGAACCCCGGTTACTACTGGAACCCCCGCGAAAGCGGCCAGTTAGTCACCGGGGTTTTGTGGTTTCTGGGGCAGGCTCCCGATCCCCCGTGCAGGTACGGGTTGATACCGGATAGTTGGCCAAGGATCAGCCCTAGGTCTTTCCAAGCTCGACGGGCTCGGCCTCAAGTCAACTCTGACTTGACTGGCGGCGCATAACGCACATCCCGATCACCCCGCTTTCCCGGGCCTCCCCCTTCTAGTGCATCGCGAACGACCTCAGACGGCGTTGGGAATGGCTCGCGCAACTCCGAGCGGCGCCGCGTACAAGATCGATATGAGCATCCACAACCCCAATCTGGACACTTCGACACCACTCCGCCCGGACTCGGGAGCACCGCGCATAGGCGGGTCATGACCACGAACCGATTGATACTCCCGCTGCAGCTGACCCCTCGAGAGCTAGCGGAATATCTCAGCATTCCGCGGACTCGGGGGCTGGCGCACGACGAAGAAGGGGGCCGCCGTTCAACCGAATCGGCGAGCACGTAATGTACCCCGCTGGCAAGCTCGAGGTATGGCTGAGTCAGCGAGTGTCCGCTTAGACCGCTCTACTCTCTGGAAGATGTAGTTCATGCGACAGCTTGCTCGCCCGGCGTCCAGCGTCTTGTCCACGCGTCTGTGTCGGCGCGGGACGCATAGAGTCATTGAGTCAAACCTCACCTGATTCGGCCCTGAGGGAAGCGGCGGTGATTCTCGCGACCAGCAATCGATATGGTGATTCCGACGCTCGCGAGGCGCTGAGGACAACTAGTTCGAGCGGTTTGCGCAAGAGCGCCTGCGCGACTCGAACCCCTGACCCCCCTGCACTGCTTGGCCCCTCCCTGGATGTCCCCCCCGCTTCCCTGGATGTTCTCGTGACCGATCATGGGCACGCCCCCGCACTCATCTCGGCGACTTCTCCCGGAACACGTCAGGAGTGTGCCGAGGAGTTTCACGGCGGTGCAGCATGGAGCGTTTATGCAGAGCGACGCGGGAGTTGGTCAGCGGAGCGGGGTGATTCCCTGAGTCCCGCGGGGGAAGGTTGCGAGCACCGAAGGGTCGATGTTGAGGTGCGCGGACACCAGCTGCGGCGGAACGTGCGACAGCCAGTTCGCGAGAGAGATTTCTTCGTACGTGGGGGCTCGGAACACCTCGAGAAACTGCAGCACGTCATCGCCGGTGTTCTCGATGTAGTGGCCATAGTTCTTCTTCACGACCCCCACATCGCCCGGTCGGAAGTCTGTGGTGTTCGCGTGCGGACCCGTGTTGAAGACGGTCATGCGCGCTGAACCGCGAAGGTAGTACTGCCACTCGTCTGCGTTCGGGTGCCAGTGGAGCTCCCGCATCGATCCCGGTTCGACTGTGACCAACGCGGCGGCAACGGTGTTCGAGAGGGGAAAGGTGGTGCTGTCGGCGATCTGGATGCTGCCGCCGCTGTTCTGGTGGCGTGGCTGCGATCGGGACAGACGGAAGATGACCGGTTCAGATGCCCCCCAACTCACGCCCGCAGCGTCCTGATCGGCCGCAAGATCACCGGGCTCCTCGCCGGGGAAGATCCAGAGATTGTGCAGCGGGATGTCGGTGAACACCTCCTGCGCAACACCGAAGTTCTTCGCCAGCACCTCGGGCGGCGTGTGGGCGAACCAGTCCGTCAGCAGCAGGGTGTTGCTTTCGGATTGATTGCCGTCATCGAAGGCGAGGACGAACTCCGCGCCTTCCGGGCCCAGGCCCTGCAACGAGTGCGGGGTACCTGCGGGGAAGAACCAGAGGTCTCCCTCCTCGACGTCCTCGACGCTCGGGAGCCCGGCGCGGCTGAGGGTCGTGACTCGGCACTTGCCGCGGGTCATCACCGCCCATTCTGCTGTCTGGTGCCAGTGAAGCTCGCGAATGCCGCCGGGCTCGAGGTGCATGTTGACGCCAGCGATCTCCTCCTGGATGGCGAAGTCCTGCTTCGTGAGTTCCCGAGCCCACCCGCCCTTCTGGACGCGGCGGGGTGAGATGTTGAAAGAGGACCAGAAGAACGCCTGCGTGCTGATGTCCGTCGCGGGCGCGTCGATCTGGTTGGGGAACTGGCTTTCGATGACGGCGTTCTGCGGGCCGGTCATCGCCGTGGTCTGCAGGTTGCCGAGGGTGTTGATTTCGCCTTCAGCCGGGAGGTCGGGGTTCCCGAAAGTGGGCGTCTCGTGATTCGCCGCCGTGCCGTCGCTGGTTTCCATTGCGTGCTCCTCGATCCGTCGATAGTTACATCGCAAGAATCCATCGCCCATCGCCGGTGCCCTTCCTTCAGTTGTCGAGAATGTCTCGACAACTGTCGTGGAAGCCGTAGCGCGGCGACGGGTGTGATGGTCGCGTTGGCTTTCTACGAAGCGGAGGACCCCGAATGACCTCGACAGCGGTGACAGAACGCGCGCGATATCCGCTTCTGGAACGCCCATCGGCCGCTATCGCTTTAGCCTTCGTTGCCGGACTGTTGAACGCGTGGACCTTCGGAAATACGCAGACCTTCGCGACGGTTCAATCCGGCAACATCGTCTCGATCGGCTACTTCCTCGTCGCCGGCGATATGGGGCGTGTCGGCGTTGCCGCGGTGTCGGTTCTGGCCTTCTTCCTCGGCGCGTGCGCGTGCAGCATCCTGATCTTGTGGTTAGCGCGTCATCGCCGCGCATACTCGATGGTCGTTCTTGCCGTGGAGACGTTCCTGCTCTTGGTGTTGGCCGGTGTCTCGATGATGGGTGCGGTGGACCCGTGGTGGGTCGCGTGGAGCATCAGCTTTCTCGCTGGGGTCCAGGGCAACGCCTTTCATCGGGAAACGGGAATGCTGTACGGCAACGTCGCCGTGACGCTCGTGGTGCAGATGGCGGGAAGTCTCCTCGGTCGGGCACTCGGGGTGAGGATTGCGTCGGACGGCCAGCCGCATCTGCGTCCGGCGGGTGGGTTCCTGCTCATCCTGGGGGGATTCGCTGCCGGCGGGGCAGTGGGCTGCGCTATCGATCTCGTCTGGAGGGGCGGCCCCCTTCTGGCGGCCGGCCTGCTGCTGGCGGTCTTGGCCGTCATGGCAGCCACGCATCGCGGCCCGGTTGACCCGGCCCAGAATGCGCCGACGCCGTGAGGAATCGACGACCGCTCAGGCTAGGAAGTCGCGGCGACTCCTCCCATCGTCACCGCGCGGAGCGAGCCGTGAACCCGGAGCATCGCCGCTTCAGTCACGAAGATTATTTGCTGTCGCGTTGAGGCCCGGGCCTTCTACGGGGCGGCGGTGGCTCGGGGAAGTAATGCTGCTCGCGAGGTTCGCTCTCGGTGTGCGCACGAGCGGCCGTCTGGATCTCACGATCACGACCGGTCAGCCTTTGGGTCTGCTGCCGCCGGTATTCGCTCCACGAGGGGACCATGAACGACTCCAGCAGCGAATCCTCCTCCTCGCCGCTGCGAAGAAGCGTCCAGCGGTACCCGCCGGTGCGGCGCCGGGAACCCTCGACCAGTCGCATGGATTCGCGGAATGAATCGATGTTCTCGGGGTGAACGGCGTAGGTGATCTGCACAAGCACGGGGCCGTCGGTCGGCTGGGGATCGAGAACAAGGGTGGGCGTGGGCCACGACGTCGAGACAGTACGGTCGACGGTGCTGGTGCCCGGCAGAAGCGGCAACCACGCCACACTGGCGGCGACGACGACAAGCATCGCCGCGGCCACCGCTAATGATGTCGCCGTGCCGACGGTCCCCGCCAGGGCGCCCCAGCCGAACGACCCGATTGCCATCGCGCCCATGAAGATGAGGATGTAGATGGATGCTCCGCGCGATCGTACCCATTGCGGGAGGGTCAACTGAAGCGCGGCATTCAGCACGGTGAGCGTCCCGATCCAGGCAACGCCAGCGAGAACGAGCAGCAGCAGCATCGGCAGGAACGACAAGAACGCTGCCGCGACAGTGCCGACCGCGAACAGCAGAGCACTCACGGCGATGACCACGTTGTCGGAGAACTTTTTCCGGGCGATGGGCAGAGCGAAAATGCCGAGTACGGCGCCGGCGCCGAGGGCACCGAGGAGGAAGCCGTAACCACTTGACGTAAGGCCCAGTCGTGTGGCGGTAACGGGAACCAGCGCCCACAGTGCGCTGGCGGGAAGAGCGAACAAGGCCGACCTCAGAAGGATGCGGCGCACCAGGCGGGCCGATGCTACATACCGAACGCCCGCTCGAAGCGCGGCGGTGAACGGCTCTCGGTCGTCGAGCCCCACCTGCGGCGGACGTCGCCACCACCAGAGTGCAGCGACCGCTGCGACGAAGCTCAGCGCGTTGATACCGAAGACCACGGGGGCGCCGAACAGGGACAGCAACACTCCGGCGAGAGCGGGACCGACTGCGCGGGCGCCGTTCACCGTCACTCCACCGAGCGCCGAGGACGCACCGATGAGCGAGCGGGGAACGAGTTCAGGTTGGATCGCCTGCCACGCCGGTGACGTCAGTGTCGAGGTGATTCCGAGCAGGAACGTGAAGCCGAGGATGGTCCACGGTGTGAGTGCATTGAAGAAGGCGATGAGTGTCAGCACCGCGGCGATCACGGCGCTTGCCATCGATCCCCAGATCAGTAGCTTTCGGCGGTCGAGGGAATCGGCAAGAACTCCGGCGGGGAGGGAGAACAGCACGGCCGGGGCAAGGCTCGCTGTCTGGACGAGGGCGATGATGGTCGCTCCCGCTCCCGCGTCGACGAGGAACCACTGCGCACCGACGGTCTGCATCCAGGTGCCGATGTTGCTCCCCAACTGCGCGAACCACAGCACCCGAAACGCCGGGATTGCCAGCGGAGCCCAGGCGGAGGGGGCGCCGGGCTTCGTCACATCGGATGTGGAAGTCATCGGTCGGCGTCCGCCCTCAGAGATGGCTCTTCTCGAACGGCGAAGAGGTTGCCGAACGGGTCCAGAAGTTGACAGAGTCGCTCACCGGTGAAGACCGTTTTCGGCCCGCGGTGGGCTTTCGCGCCATGGGCAGTCCACTCCGCGACAACCGCGTCGACGTCGAGCACCGTCCAATACGGGACCGTCCCGGACGGGCCGGGCGAGTTCAACTCATCCATGGCGTGCAACGTCAGACGCGAACGGCCCAGCTCAAACGCAACCAACGCTCCCCCTCGAACGACAGGCTGGCAATTCAGCCGCGCTGCGTACCACTCAACCGCGGCGTCCAGATCCGCAACGAAATAGAAGACATTGCCCACCGAATCGAACGAAGCCATGCTCACGTGGCATCCATTGCGAGGACGGAACCGAGGAACGCAAGAGTCGGTCCGATGGCGACCGGGGTGTAGCCGTCTCGACCGGTCTGCTGTGTCTTCCGACGTGGCGGCATCCGCCGGGCGGAAACGTCCAGGAGCAGCGGGACGGACGGGGCAGATCCGTACTGCACGTCGAGGGTGACGAGTGAGTCCGCTGACATATCCGGGGCAGTCCTTCCGTAGTACACATCAGGCCTGGTGGCTTCGATGCAGATGGTACAAGGTGCAATCGCCCACTGGAGCGTGCAGGACGATGTTCCGACTTTCGTCCGAAGCTTTCGCTTTCGCTCGTCGCGGGTATCCAGATGTCACCGCCATTTAATGGTCATGCGCGGTGAGCGGGTCATGGCTGTGCCTTGCGATCGTCTCGCCACGTTGCTCCCGCCACTCGCGCTGTTCGGCAGAGTCGGCGGAGGCGTCTACGAACCGCCGGGCCCGCGTCAGTCCGGATGTCGTCCGGTGGTACCCGCCGAAGTGCACCACCGGGCTCCACCCCGTTGACGGGGACTCCAGAGGATCGGCCTGGCCCTCGTAGGCGTCCGAGGCGAACACGACGCGGCCGCCGACTACCGTGAGCTCGGCTTCGATGTGGGGTATCTCGTCGTCGGCGACGGAAAAGTAGTCGGCGGAGAGGATCACGAGGTCGGCGTACTTGCCGACCTCGATACTGCCCTTGGCGTGCGACTCGCCGCTGAGCTCGGCGCCGGCGATGGTGTACATCTCCAGCGCTGTTCAGCGGTCGACGAGGTTCCCAGGAGCTGAGCGCTTCACCCCGGCGATGTCGCTGCCAGTGGTGAGCCAGTGCAAAGCCAGCCACGGGTTGTACGAGGACACTCGGGTCGCGTCCGTCCCGGCGCCCACCGTGAGGCCGGCCGCGAGCAACTTGGTCACCGGCGGTGCCCACTCGGTCGCGAGAGCCCCATACCTGTTCTCGAATGCCGCCCCTTGGAAATACAGACGGTTCTGCACCGACACGCTGCCGCCGAGTGACGTGAGTCTTTCGATGCTTCGGTCGCTGATGGTTTCGGCGTGGTCGAACAACCACGGAACCCCGAGGGAGCCGCCAGAATCGCGGGCGATCCTCTCGAACACGTCGAGATCCTGAACGATGGTTTCGTCGTATGTCGCGTGGATGCGAAAGCCCCAGCCGTTCTCGACCAGCAGGCGGGCCGACGCCTCGAGGTCGGCGGCCGCACTCTCGCGCAATTGGGGTCGGGGCTCGGCGAAGTTCTCGAAATCGGCGGCGCTCCACACGAGGTTCTCGCCGGCGCCATTGGCGCGCAGCCACTGGTCGCCGTCGCCGGGTTTCACCATCGATATCCACCGTCGAAGGTCGTCCAACTCTTGCCCCGCCGTCTGGGGGAAGAGGTGATAGGCGATGCGGACGGTCAGCTCGCCGCGAGCGGCGAGCTGCATCACCGTGCCATAGTCCTCGGGGAAGTCCTGGAACCCACCAGCGGCATCGATGGCGCTAGTCAGGCCGAACCGGTTGAGCTCGCGGAAGAAATGGCGACTGGACTCGAGCTTCTGATCATCTCCCAGGACCGGACCCTTCGCCAGCGTCGAGTAAAGAACAGACGCGGTGGGGGCCGCCAGGAGCAGTCCCGTCGGCTCACCGACTCGATCGCGCACGATCTCACCGCCAGGAGGGTTGGGGGTGTCACGGGTGTACCCGATCGCGGCAACCGCTGCCTGGTTCATCAATGCGGACTGATAAAGGTGCATGACAAATACAGGGGTGTCCGGTGCGGCATCGTTTAATTCCCGCAGCGTCGGAAGACGCTTCTCTACGAACTGTGCGGCGCTCCAACCGCCGACGACCCGAACCCACTGACCAGCGGGCGTTCGGGCGGCCTGCTCACGCACCATGTGCAATGCGAGCCGCAAGCTGGGTACACCGTCCCAGCGAAGCTCCATCAGGTAGTTGTTGCCGCCTCGGATGACGTGTGTGTGAGAGTCGTTCAACCCCGGGATCACACGCCTGTTGAGAGCGTCGACGACGCGAGTGTCCGTGCCGAGATGTGGCGCCACGTCCGCGTCGGTTCCCACGGCGACGAAGACCCCGTCGGTGACCGCCACGGCGGTTGCCGACAGCCGGCTTCGGTCGCCGGTGAAGATCTTCGCATTGCGCACGATCAGGTCGGCTCCGCGTCCCGCGTCGGCTTGCGGACGCATCCCACCAACGGGCATCGATTCTGTCACCATCTCGATCACCTCGATCTTTCGCGCCGTGATCGGCACCTCCATCGCACGCTAGGAGATGCAGACGCCGCGGTGGCTAGACATTTGTAGAGGGGGCAGAGGTGGGAGCGCTCGTACGCTTTCTCCCCACGGTAACCGCTCAGGTCGAGAGGGGCACGAATGTCGAACGCGTCACCGAATCCACGGAAAGCCGCTGTGCGCCCGCCCCCATCGCAGAACCTCGCCTTGATCGTCGTGTGCGCGGCACAATTCGTGCTCCAGCTCGACTTCAGCGTGGTGAATGTCGCGTTGCCGTCGATCAAGGGCGGGCTGGGGTTCTCTGACAGCGATCTGCAGTGGATAGTCACGGGCTACGCGCTGACCTTCGGCGCGCTCCTGCTGTTTGGCGGCCGGGCAGGTGACCTCTTCGGCCAGCGGAAGATGCTTCTCCTCGGCCTGATCGTGTTCGGGGTCGGCTCCGTCGGCGGCGGGCTGGCTCCCACACCTGAAACGCTTATCGCGGCGCGCTTCGTTCAGGGGGCAGCAGGCGCCCTGGTCTCACCGGCCGCGCTGTCATCACTGACGCTCTTGTTCCCCGACGGTCCAGGACGGATTCGAGCGCTGGGCATCTGGCAGGGGGCGACCGCTGCCGGCGGAACCGCCGGAATCGTTCTGGGAGGGCTGCTGGTCGAAGTGCTCGGGTGGAGAAGCGTCTTCATCATCAACGTCCCGATCGTGATCACGCTCGTCGTTCTGGTACCTCGGGTGATACCGCGACCGGCGCCCCGACAGAGCGTCTCCCTGCACGTCGGTCCGTCGTTGTTGGTCACCGTGGGCATTGCACTTGTGATCTACGCGCTGAGCAGTTTGGAACAGTACGGGCCGGTGAGTGTCAACACCCTGGCTCCTTTCATCACCGGCCTCGTCCTAGTCGCCGGTTTCATCGCGATTCAGGTGCGCTCCCGGGACCCGCTCATCGCGCGCGCGTTGCTTCGCTCACGGCAACGGCGCGGCGCGTTGGGCGTCATGCTCATCACCGGCGCCGTCCTCGCCGCCTATGTCTACTTCGTTTCGCTCTATCTGCAGACCGTGCTCGGGCTGAGCCCGTTGCTCACCGGGCTCAGCCTGCTGCCCGCAACACTCACGATCGTCGTGCTCTCGTCATTCATCGCCCGCCGGGTCATCGCGAGGACCGGCCTGAAGTCCTCGGCGCTTATCGGCGCGCTACTGGTCGCCGGCGGCCAGTCGTGGTTTGTGTCGCTCTCGACCGCGGGCAGCTACCTCCTCAACGTTCTCCCGGCCCTCCTCTTGACAGCTGCCGGCATCGGACTGCTGCTGCCCGCGGTGTCCATCGCCGCCACTGCGGACGTCGCGTCGAACGTCCAGGGCGCTGCGGCCAGCCTTCTGACGACGAGTCAGCAGGTCGGCGCGGCTCTAGGGGTCGCAGCCCTGGCCACCATCGCCGCGTCCCGGACCTCCGCCGGCGCGAGCGCATCCGGGGGATACTCCACCGCCTTCCTGGTCTCCGCCATAGCGACGGTCATCGTGGTCGTCATCGTGGCAGCGACCTTCACGAAGCCGGAACCGGCATCTTCAACCCCAGCTGCACATCCCTAGGAGGAAAACATGAAAGACGCAGACCACCAACCCGCTCCCCTCCGATTCTCGACCGACATCAAACCGCTCTTTCGTGAGCTCGACCGCAACAGCATGGTGAAGGTTTTCGACCTGTGGAACTACTCCGACGTCGCGGAACATCAAGACGCGATTGTCCACTCGCTCGAAAGCGGTGCCATGCCCTGCGACGGCACATGGCCTGCCGCCCAAGTAGCCAAGATCAAGCGCTGGATCGCGGAGGGATCTCAGCCCTGACTCAGCCGCCCTGAATCTCTCCGCGAGTCGCCCGCCGATCGACATGGGGACGGCAATCGATCATCCATTGACTGCGGGAGGAGATCGGGTGCTCGCGCAAAGACGGGCGAATACCGCCTTTGCGAGACGGCGGGGATCTGCGATCCTCAACGTTGGGACATCCGCTGAGCACATTCCCAAAAGGCGTCCGTGGCTTCACGTCCCCAGCTAGAGAGACGAACGCCCGTGGCGCAGCATCCGTTCGGAGAGCTCCTGCGACGCCGTCGCCATTACGCCGACCTCACTCTCGAGCATCTCGCGGAGTTGGCGGGGGTGAGCACGAGGACTGTGAGCGATATCGAACGAGGTGTCAGCGTTGGCCCACAGCGCCGGACGGTCATCGCTCTGGCTAATGCTCTCGAACTCGCGGATCACGACCGCGCGGAGTTCCTCGGCGCAGCTCGACTTGGGCGGCTGAGAACTGCGACGAACGTCTCACTGTCTTCTATCCAACCTTTTCGGCTGCCAGATTTCACCGGGCGCGAGGCCGAGATGACGGCTTTGGTTTCTCTGCTGTCTTCGCGCACCGGTGAGGCAGCGAGCTCGGTGTTGGTGACCGGTATGGCGGGCGTCGGGAAAACGACTGTGGCGCTCGAGGCGGTTCACCGAGCAACCGCTGGCACGTCCGACGTCCTCTTCGTCAACCTTCACAGCCCAGACACGCTTCCCCTCTTTCCGCTCCAGGTGCTTCAATCGCTGCTACGCCAGAAGGGGCCCCAAGAAGAGCACGCCACGATGGAAGGAGCTTTCGCGGCATGGCGTCGCGTCAGCGCCATCGAACCCCTCGCCGTGGTCCTCGACAATGTGACCGACGAGGACCAGGTCCGACCGGTGCTCGCCACGGCGCGCCCGGTGGTGGTCGCCCTCACGTCACGCCGATCGCTTGGGGGCCTCGAAGGTTGCCAGCGAGTCGTGCTCGCGACACTCCCTCGGGCAGACAGCATCGCGTTCTTGGCCCGAATCATTCCGGAAGGTCAGCGAGCACGCGGTGATCTCGCAGAGCTGGCTGAGTTGTGCTCCGATCTTCCGCTGGCGCTGCGTATTGCGGGAAACCGAATTTCATCTCGTCCTACGTGGACCGTCGAGGACTTCGTGCAACGGCTGCGCGCGCACTCCTCGCGGCTTCGGCATCTCGTGGCCGGAGATCTCCGCGTCGGCTCGACGTTCGCGCTCTCCTACGAGGCTCTCTCCCCCAGATCCCGGCAGGTATTCCGGAGCCTTCCACTGATCGTCGGCTCCTCTTTCCGGGCGGACATGGTCGCGTCCATTCATGGATATGACGTGGAGACGACCGATGGAATTCTCGGTGAGTTGGCCGACCTTGCCCTCTTGGAACCGTTGAGCGGCGACAGATACCGCATGCACGACTTGCTTCGCATTTTCGCCGAGGAGCGCCTCGGAGTTTCAGAAACGCCGCAGGAAATAGAACCGGGGCGTGCGCGACTACGAAGTTGGACACTTGAGAAGGCGCGCGAAATGGCACTCGTCGATGAAGAGATGGATGCCGCCCACGAGCCGGGGGATGTCACCCTCCCCTCGGCACGAGAGTGGCTGACAACAGAAGCAGACTCGTGGCTGGATGCTCTGAGGGTGGCTGCCGCTACCCCGACCGACTCCCTTGACTTGGTCCTGGGGACCGCCGAGGCGCTCGTCCAGTTCGCAGAGCGGTGGCTCAGTTTTCCGCATTGGCGAACCGTCGCGCGCATCGCAGTGACGGCAGCGGAGCAGTTCGGAGATGAAGCCCGTCTGGCAAAGCAACTGCAGATGTTGTCCGCTCTTGAGTTGGGCCTGCTGGATGCGAATCCGGATATCGCGCTCGAGATCGCACGCCGTGCCCGCGAGACAGCAGAAAGAGCGGGCGCCGGTGATGCAGCCACGTGGGCGCTCATCTCCATCGCCTGGAGTGAGACGCACCGCGGTGAGTCAGATGCAGCCCTGAGGGCTGCGAGGCACGCCCTCGAAGAAGCGCTAGAGGGCGGGTTGGTAGAGCCGCAGGTACAAAGTCGGTATTGGATTGCGATCGGGCTGCTGGACGACGATCCGGAAGGCGCGTTGCACCAGGCAGCCGAGATGCGTACAACCATCGACGACCACGAATCTGACTTGTCTCTGCGCCAGTGGAGCACGCTGAACAACCTCTCTACCGCCATCTCCGCGAAAGTGCTCATCCGCCTCGGGCGGTATTCGGAAGCCGTCGAGGTGGCGAATCGCATGATGGACGACGCGCCGTTCTTCCCGCACGAACCGGACTTCCTAGCTCGCGCGTACCGCCATCGTGGGTTTGCGCACCTCGGGCTCGGCGAACGCGAGAATGCTCGGAGCGATCTTCGCCGGGCGCTAGACCTAGTGCAAGAGCACGAGCGGCCCGACTGGTGGGCGGCAGAGATTCAGGATGCGCTGGATTCTCTCGACCGACCATGATTGCGGGGCTCTCCACGGCAGACGGGTGAACGAAACCGCCACCCGCAATGCCCGTGGGGGCAGAACACCGACGGCGACCACACGGTAATTACCAGCGAGCGGCTACCTCCGACAACGAAGTCGCACCAGCGTGACCGACACAGTGTCGACGGCGGAAGGAGTTCGGCCCGCAGGGCGTGCGCGTGAACACCGTGTCACCAGGCACTACGTACACGACCATCCACGCCGATGGCGGGCGCCCGAACGCTCCCGAGGAGCGCGCCCCCGGTATCCCGTTGCGCCGCGCTGCGCATCCCCACGAGGTCGCCGACGCCGCCGCCTACTTCTTCGGTTCGGGCGCCGCATCCACCTCCGGCGCCGATCTCCGAGTCACTGGAGGCAACTGAGCCTGCACGGCTCGGACTCCGCAACGCACGCCGCCGAGCGAGACCACCCGTGCAACACGCTCACGGTGTGCAGATCGCTGCGTGCCGAGCCTAGGAGGCCGCGCCGTCCCGGTGTTCATGCTCAACCGAGCAGTACGGGTGGAGCCCTCGCCAGATCGCAAGGTGCGACGGGAGCGCAGTTCCACACTCCTCGCAGGCAACGGTGGAGCGTCCGTACAGCGCCCGATCGACGGCCGCGCGGATGGCGTGATGCAGTGGCAAATGTTCCCCCCGGAGGTGGCCCGCTCCGCTCAGGGGTGCCTTCCATCGCGGAGCGGGCCGACCACGAGACTACGGCCGCTTGTCCCCCATTCGGGGGACAAGCGGAGCCGACTAGGGAATTACTAGGGCCTCGTCGACGCGTCCCCTAGGGGCTTCTTCGGGACGGTCTGCCTGCATGGTGACTTACTGCCGGCGTGCGCGGCGATCTTCCACCCTCGGCCGGCCCTGTTCCGGGAACGCTCGCTAGATGACGTCGAGCCCGTCCCACTCGTCGTTCTCCCACTCCTGGTTTCGGTCGCGACTGCGAACCGCGACGACGGGAGCCGAGCCCCCGCCATGCTGAAGCAGCTCTACGCTGGACGCCATCGAGGCGACGAGTTCGGGATCGAGGATCTCCGGATGCGCCGAACTCTCCGTTCCGGCGACGACCTGGCTCGAGGGGCCGATGAGGATGATGGATTGGCCGGGGATCCCGTCGTCGGACAGGGTCGGAATCTCTACGGTGGCCGCCTGACCGACGGATGCGAGCACCTGCGCGTATTCCAGGAGAGCACGCGCGATATCCGAGCCGGTGAGGAACGAGTCGCCCGCGTAGTGGATCCTGTGCATCTTCCACATGTACTCCCCCGCCGCCCGAATACCCGCCCCCTTTCCATCGGACGCCACGTGCGTTAGGGCCCCATCGGCAGGCGTGTTGTAATCTTCGGATACGTGCGCAGATCCCTGCGATCCCCGGCGTTCGTTGGAGAAGGAACCACATGGGACACCTCATCTACGGCATGGCCCCTGCCATCCGGATCGACGATCGGGGTCTCGAGCACCTGCGTGCCGTCATCCTCACCAAGCTCAGACGTAATGAGAGCTTCGGCTTCAACTGGGACAACGAGCCCGATGTGCACGGTGACGACGCGCTGGCCAAGCCCGGCCTCCACGGCACCGTGTGGATCTCGCAGAGCTCATCGCTGTATTTCAGCTTCGACGAGCGCAGCGATCTGCCCTTGAACCGCAAATGGCTGAGTCAACTCGCCGATCTCGCAAACGGAACGGGGGGTCTGCGTCTCATCCCCGAGCCCGCTCCGTGAGAGGGTCCTGACGCCGGGACGTGAGTGGTCACCGCACGCGTCAGATGACGCCTTGCGCGAGCATCGCGTGCGCAACGCGCTCGAAGCCGGCGGAATTCGCGCCGATCACGTAGTCGCCGGGGTGCCCGTACCGCTCGGCCGCGTCGAAGGCTGCGTCATGAACGTTCGCCATGATGGAACGGAGCCGACGCTCGCTGTCGTCGAAGCTCCACTTCTGGCGGGCCGCGTTCTGGCTCATCTCGAGTGCGGATGTGGCGACTCCGCCGGCGTTGGCTGCCTTGCCGGGGCCGAAGAGGACTCCGGCGCGCTGGAATGCGGCGACGGCCCCGGGAGTAGAGGGCATGTTCGCGCCCTCCGATACGGCGCGGACCCCGTTGGCGATGAGTGCGTGCGCGTCGTCGAGGTCGAGCTCGTTCTGCGTCGCGGCCGGGATGGCGATGTCGACAGGGACGTCCCACGGGCGGCGCCCCTCGACGAACCGAGCGGACGGACGTTGCGCCGCGTATTCGCGGATCCGTGCGCGCTGGACCTCCTTGACGTGCCGCAGCAGGTCGACGTCGATTCCGTCGTGGTCCACGACGTATCCCGACGAGTCCGATGCCGTGACAGGAGTCGCGCCCAGCTGCCAGGCCTTCTCGATCGCATAGATCGCGACGTTGCCCGAGCCGGAGACTCCGACCCTGAGCCCGTCGAGCGACGTGCTGTGGACGGCCAGCATCTGCTGAGCGAAGAAGACGGCGCCGTAACCCGTCGCCTCGGTGCGCACCTCCGCACCGCCCCATTGGACGCCCTTGCCCGTGAACATCCCCGACTCGTGACGGTTCGTGATCTTGCGGTACTGCCCGAAGAGGTAGCCGATCTCGCGTGCGCCCACGCCGATGTCCCCGGCCGGCACATCGGTGTGCTCGCCGAGATGGCGATAGAGCTCGTTCATGAAGGACTGGCAGAACCTCATGGCCTCCGCGTCGGAGCGTCCGTGCGGATCGAAGTCGCTGCCGCCTTTGGCCCCGCCGATGCCCTGCCCGGTGAGGGCGTTCTTGAAGATCTGCTCGAAACCGAGGAACTTGATGATCGACAGATTCACGGACGGGTGGAAGCGCAGGCCGCCCTTATAGGGGCCGAGAACCGATGAGAACTGCACGCGGTAGCCGCGGTTCACCTGCAGACGGCCGGCATCGTCGACCCACGGTACGCGGAAGAGGATCTGACGCTCCGGCTCGACCAGCCGTTCGAGGATGCCGCCGTCCACGAACTGCGGGTACCGGTCCAACACCGGGGCGATCGACTCGAGGACCTCATGGACGGCTTGGAGGAACTCCGGTTCGTGAGGGTTGCGTTTCTCGACGGTGGAGTACACATCGCGCACGGTGCCGGGCAGGGCGGACGGGGTCACGGTCATGGTGGAGCTTTCTGGCCGGATGGAGTGAGCCGCCGCGTTCGGGTGTGGTGCGGCTACCGGACTTCACCCTATCCAGACGTGCAGACCCCTCAGACAATATGACGCCGGCGGAGACCGCGCCTCGCTTCAGCGTTCGCGGGCTTCAGTTCTCGACGGCGTCTTCAGCGTCGTCCATCGCCGCGGCGCCCTCTTCGGGCGATTCCGAGCCGGCGCCGGTGGCGTCGTCGTCTTGCGACAGCGAGTCGGTGCTGTTCGGATTGCTCTTGTCTGTCATGGCGTCCTCCTGCGATCGTGGCCTTCGATCAGCCAACGCCGTCGAAGCGCGCGGAGCGAGGGGCTGGCGCAGATGCGGGATACGTGCGACGGCTCAGCCGTAGAAGAGACGCTCGAATACGCGCCGCGCGCGCCGTGAGGTGCCCATCCACTGCTCCTCGATCACGGAGGCGGAGCGCGGGGGGTATTCGAGAATGCGCCCGATGCCGTCGAGCTTCGCCCGGTCGGTGGGAAGGGCATCGCTGGTCTGGCCCGACAGCAGCGTATTCGCCGAGCGGAGACGGCTCGCGAGCAGCCACGTCTCTCGCAGGCGTTCAGCATCGGAATCCTCGATGAATCCCGCTTCTCTGGCGGCTTCGAGAGCGCGCAGGGTCGACGTTGTGCGCATTCCCCGGAGTTCGTGAGCGTGCTGCAGCTGCAGCACCTGCACGAGCCACTCGACGTCGCTGAGCGATCCCGGTCCGAGCTTGAGATGGCGTGATGGATCGGCGCCCTGCGGGAGTCGTTCGCTCTCGACACGGGCCTTGATGCGCTTGATCTCGCGCAGCCCGTTTGGATCGATCGCGTGCGGGTAGCGCACCCCGTCGACCATCTCGAAGAACGCGGTGAGCAGCTTCACACTTCCGGCGATCCCCCGGGCCCGCAGCAGCGCCTGGGCCTCCCACGAGAGCGACCAGCGGCGGTAGTACTCGGCGTAGGCCTCGAGGGAGCGGGCGATCGGTCCGTTACGTCCTTCGGGGCGGAGGTCGGCGTCGAGGTCGAGCGGCAGGCGGTGATCCTCCGAGTGCTGCCGGATGGCGGCGACGAGCTTCACAGAGAGGTCATGGGCGCGTTGGGCGGGAACGCCGTTCGCCCGGTAGACGTACATGACGTCGGCGTCGGAGCCGAAGCCGAGTTCGGAGCCGCCGAAGCGCCCCATCGCAATCACCGCGAAGTCGAGTGCCCCGTCTTCCGGCGGCACGACCTCCGGCCACACCGCACGGAGAGTCGCCTGAATCGAGACTTCGGTGATCGTCGTCAGCGCGCTGGCGAGCTCTTCGATCGTGACGACCCCGAGCACGCCCGCCATGGCTGTGCGCAGCATCTCGCGGCGTCGAAGAGCCCGCACCGACCGCATGGCGTCGTCGACACTGGCGTGCCGCGCCTGGATCGCGCGAGCCTCCTCCTGGAGCGAGATACCGCTGCGCGGGCGCAGGAGCTCCTCGTCGTCGAGCCATGCGGCGGACTCCGGGATCCACTCCATCAGCTCGCCGATGTACCGCGAGCCGGACAGCACGCGGGTGAGGCTCTCGGCCGCCGCCGAGGAGTCGCGCAGCATCCGAAGGAACCAGGGGGTGTTGCCGAGCCGCTCGCTGATGCGGCGGAAGGCCAGCAGGCCGTAGTCGGGGTCGACGCCGTCGGCGAACCATCGGATCATCACGGGCATCAGATGGCGCTGAATCGATGCTTTTCGACTCAGCCCCGTCGTGAGTGCCGCGATGTGCCGCAGCGCGCCTGCGGGGTCGCGGAAGCCGATCGCGCTCAGTCGATCGTGCGCCTGGGCCGTCGAGAGGGTGCGCTCCGATTCGGGGAGGGCCGCAACGGCAGAGAGCAGCGGTCGGTAGAAGAGCCGCACGTGGATGTCGCGTACCTCGCGCTTGGTGGCCTCCCAGAGGTCGAGCACCCCCTGGCCGGTCTCTGCGAGCTTCGACGAGCGCGCGAGAGCCCGCTGCTCATCGGGTTTGATCGGCATCAGATGGGTACGCCGCAGCGCTCGCAACTGCAGGCGGTGCTCGAGAAGCCGGAGCACGCGGTAGTCGCGCTCGAACGCGGTGGCGTCGGTGCGCCCGATGTATCCCTCCGCAACGAGTGCGTCGAGGGCGGCGAGCGTGCCGCGCTGACGGATCCGCTCATCGCTCAGGCCGTGGACGAGCTGGAGCAGCTGCACCGTGAACTCGATATCGCGGAGGCCGCCCGGGCCCAGTTTGATCTGGCGGGTCACCTCATCGGCGGGGATATGGTCGGTGACCCGCTCCCTCATCTTCTGCACGCCCTCGACGAAGTTCTCGCGCGCACCGCTGGTCCAGACCTTCGGCTGCACGGCCGCGACGTAGCGTTCGCCGAGATCCATGTCGCCGGCGACGGCGCGCGCTTTCAGCAGGGCTTGGAACTCCCAGCTCTTGGCCCAGCGGTCGTAGTAGGTGAGGTGCGAGTCGAGCGTGCGCACGAGAGCCCCCTGCTTCCCCTCGGGGCGCAGGTTCGGATCGACCTCCCAGAGGCCGGGTTCGATCTCGGCACCCGAGATCCCTCGCATGGTCTGCATCGCCAGACGCGTCGCGATGTCGATGGCACGAGATTCGCTCACGACGTCTTCGTCAGAGGTGCCGCCGACGAAGATGACGTCGACGTCGCTGACGTAGTTGAGCTCTTGGGCTCCAGCCTTCCCCATCGCGATGATCGCGAAGCAGGTCGCCGCGACCTGGGCTCGCGGGAACGCGGTCGTGCCCGCGGAGGGATCCGAGATGCGAGTGCGGGCAACGGCGAGCGAGGCCTCGAGAGCAGCACCGGCCGCATCCGCCAGGCGTGCAGAGACCGAGTCGACGACCTCCGTGGGGTCGTCCTGCACCAGGTCATAGGCAGCGATGCCGGCCAGGATGCTGCGATAGCGGACGCGCAGCGCGACCCACGCCGACTCTCCCCCGCTCTCCGCGAAGCCGTCTCGGGCCCCGACGGAGTCGAGCATGGCTGTTCGCATGGCCTCGTCTGCCGGCAGGCTCTCGCCCGCTCCTCGAAGGTGCACGAGCTCCTCCGGGTGGCGCAGATAGAACTCCCCGAAACCGAGCGACGCGCCCGCGAGGTTCCAGATCGCACGCCAGGCCGCCGCATCCGCCGCGGCCTGGCGCACGGCCTCGGCGTCGCGGCGTGCGATCCGCACGAGACCCGAGAGGGCCTCATCGGGGTCGGCCGAGCGCGACGCCGCTGCCGTCAGCTCTTCACGGTCGACGGATATGAGTCCGGCGAGCTCGTCGAGCAGCGCGTCGGCTTCGGTGAGGCGTGCGAATCCGCGGCGTGCGAGACCGGTGAGAGGGGAGGAACGATCACTCGACGTCATCGGCCGACCCTTCTCAGGCGTGTCGCTCGGGTCAAAGCATCTCGAGGTTGCTCTGCAGCTCGAACGGCGTCACCTGGGCACGGTACTGCTGCCACTCGCGACGCTTGTTGAGCAGCACGTAGTTGAAGACCGTCTCGCCGAGCGTCTCGGCGACGAGCTCCGACTCCTCCATGTAGGAGAGGGCGTCGTCGAGGCTCTGCGGCAGCGGGGCGTACCCGAGGGCGCGACGCTCGGAGTCGGTCAGCGACCACACGTTGTCCTCGGCCTCGGCCGGGAGCTCGTACTCCTCCTCGATGCCCTTGAGGCCCGCGGCCAGCATCAGTGCGTAGGCGAGGTAGGGGTTGGCCGCTGAGTCGAGCGCGCGGTATTCGATACGCGAAGACTGGCCCTTGTTCGGCTTGTACATCGGCACGCGCACCAGGGCGGAGCGGTTGTTGTGGCCCCAGCAGATGAAGCTGGGGGCCTCGTCGCCGCCCCACAGGCGCTTGTACGAGTTGACGAACTGGTTCGTCACGGCCGAGATCTCGTTCGCGTGGCGCAGGAGGCCGGCGATGAACTGTCGGCCCACCTTGGAGATCTGGTATTGCGCGCCCTCCTCGTAGAAGGCGTTCATGTCGCCCTCGAACAGCGACATGTGCGTGTGCATGCCGCTGCCGGGCTGCCCGCTGATCGGCTTCGGCATGAAGGTCGCGTAGACGCCCTGCTCGATCGCGACCTCTTTGATCACGGTGCGGAAGGTCATGATGTTGTCGGCCATCGTCAGCGCGTCGGCGTACCGCAGGTCGATCTCGTTCTGACCCGGTCCGCCCTCGTGGTGGCTGAACTCGACGGAGATGCCGAGGTCTTCCAGCATCCGCACCGACCGGCGACGGAAGTCGTGCGCTGTGCCTCCGGGCACGTTGTCGAAGTACCCGGCGGAATCGACGGGCTCAGGCTGTCCGTTGGCACCGAGGGTCGACGACTTCAGCAGGTAGAACTCGATCTCGGGGTGCGTGTAGAACGTGAACCCGGCATCGGCGGCCTTCGCGAGCGTGCGCTTGAGCACGTGCCGCGGGTCGGCGACGGCGGGCTGGCCGTCGGGAGTCGTGATGTCGCAGAACATGCGTGCGGTCGGGTCGACCTCGCCGCGCCAGGGCAGCGTCTGGAACGTCGTCGGATCGGGATGGGCGAGCAGGTCGGACTCGTAGGAGCGGGTCAGCCCCTCGATCGCCGAGCCGTCGAAACCGAGACCTTCGGCGAAGGCGCCCTCCACCTCGGCGGGCGCGATGGCGACCGACTTGAGGGTCCCCATGACGTCGGTGAACCACAGGCGCACGAACTTGACGCCGCGCTCCTCGATCGTGCGCAGTACGAAGTCACGCTGCTTGTCCATGGTGTCCCCTCGGGTTACGGATCGACTACTTCTGGGCGCCGTCGGCGCCCCAATTCTTCTCGCGGGCCTCGTCTTCGTCCCACTCCCGCGAACGCTCGCGCAGGAGGGCGGGAGCGTTCGCCGCCTCTTCGGCGGTGTCGAACGGGCCGGCGCGATCGACCATCGGAGACGCGAAGCCGCGCTCGACCTGGCCCGTCGTCAGGTTGTACCAGTACTTCTCGCTGTCATCGGTCACGGAAGACTCCTCGTTTTCACACGGCGCGCGGGCGACTTCGAGGTTCCGAAGGGCCACTGTCGATCCTACTGATCGCGCACCTCCCGCTGGATAGGGTGGGGGCATGGCATCGAACGCGTCGAAAGCAGTCGGAGTGGACATCGGCGGGACCGGCATCAAAGCCGGGATCGTCGACCTCGAAAAGGGCGAGCTCCTGAGCGACCGCATCAAGGTGCCCACCCCCGCCGGCGCCGAGCCAAAAGACGTGCTCGACGCGGTGACGCAGGTGCTCGACAAACTCGGCGTCGCCGACGACACCGACATCGCGCTCGGAGTCGCGTTCCCGGCGATCGTGAAGAGCGGACGCACACTCTCCGCCGCGAACGTGTCGAAGTCGTGGATCGGCTTCGAAGCCGAGAAGTTCTTCGAAGACGGCCTGGGCCGCGGCATCCACTTCGCCAACGACGCCGATGTCGCCGGCATCGCCGAGGTCCGGTACGGCGCGGCGAAGGGCGTCGAGGGTCTCGTCATCCTCACGACACTCGGAACCGGCATCGGCTCGGCGATGATCTACGACGGCGTACTGATCCCCAACAGCGAGCTCGGTCACCTCCAGCGCGCGGAGCACAAGCGCGACGCCGAGGGCTATGCCGCCTACTCCGCCATGGAGCGCGAAGAGCTGTCGTGGGAGAAGTGGGCGAAGCGCCTGCAGTGGTACTACGACTACGTCGAGTTCCTCTTCAGCCCCGACCTGTTCGTCGTCGGGGGCGGCGTGTCGAAGCACTCCGACGAGTTCCTCGGTCTGCTGAAGCTGAACACGCCGATCGTCCCCGCCGTGCACCGCAACAACGCCGGCATCATCGGAGCCGCTGCGCTGGCCGTGCCTGTCGTGGAGGCGTTGCCGGCCGTCAAGTAGGGCGGGTCTCGAGAGGGTGCGAATGGGCCGGCCTGTACGCCGGGTTCTGTCCGGGGGCGTGAGCCCCGTGGACGGTCATCTCTCTACGCGACACGTTGCCGTGCCGCTCTAGCGGCCTACCCGGGGACTCGGCGAGCCGCGTCAACATCCCCTGTATGGCCTTGCTCCGGACGAGGTTTACCGTGCGGGTCGTGTCACCACGACCCCGGTGGTCTCTTACACCACCCTTTCACCCTTACCCCACGGCCCCTTCGACAAGCTCAGGGACCGCAGAGGCGGTCTGCTCTCTGTGGCACTGTCTCGCGGATCACTCCGGGTGGGTGTTACCCACCGTCCTGCCCTGTGGAGCCCGGACGTTCCTCGGCACGGGCGAACCCGTGACGCGACCGTCCAGCCGACCCATTCGCGTGGTCGAGTCTAGGCGGCGATCACGCCTTCTCCGCGCTGTCGGCGATGTGCACGTCGAGTCGGAAGTCGACGGGGAAGCCCCCGAAGAGCAGGCGGCCGGCGGATGCTGCGGCCTCGACAATCGCGTCTGCCGCCGCATCCGCGTGCTCGGCGGGTGCGTGCACGACGACCTCGTCGTGCAGGTAGAACGCGAGATGCGCCTGCCGGGCGAAGACCGGACCCGAGGCGCGCGCGGCCCGCTCGGGCGCGACGACGGGCATCGCCGCGAGGCGATTGCGCAGCTCGGCCATCCACGCGAGCGCCCATTCCGCGGCGGTTCCCTGCACGACGAAGTTGCGGGTGAATCGACCGCGGTCTCGGCCGACCCGACGAGCGAGGTCGGTGTCGGCGGCGGATGCCGCGTCGTCGGTGGCGCCGGATTGCACGTCGCGCCAGGCGCGCGACGGGGGCGGCGACGTGCGCCCGAGCCAGGTGGAGACGACGCCGCCGTCCTCTCCGATCCGCGCCGCGTCGTCGACGAGCTTCATCGCGCGGGGGTACGTTCTGCGCAGCTGCGGAACGAGACGCCCGCTCTCGCCGGAGGTGGCGCCGTACATCGCGCCCAGGAGAGCCAGCTTCGCTTTCTCGCGGCCCTCCAGCTTGCCGTGCTCGGCGATCGCGCCGTAGAGGTCGGCCCCTCGCGCCGCATCTGCCAGTGCGGTGTCGCTCGACATCGCCGCCAGTACCCGAGGCTCGAGCTGCGCGACGTCGGCGACGATGAGCTTCCACCCCGGATCGGCCCGCACGGCCGCGCGCAGCTGACGCGGGATCTGCAACGCTCCACCGCCCGACGACGCCCAGCGCCCGGTGACGACTCCGGCGGGCACGTACACCGGCCGGAAGCGATCGTCATCGACCCACTCCGCGAGCCAGCTCCAGCCGTTCGCGGTGAGAAGGCGCATCATGCGCTTGTACTCGATGAGAGGAACGACGACCGGGTGCTCATGCCGACGCAGCTCCCAGCGCGAGGTCGACTCGACGTTGACGCCGACCCGGTGCAGTGCGCGCAGCAGCTTGGGTTGGGAGTCGAGACTCGCCTGTGGGTCTCCGAGCGCGTCGCGCACCTCGGTCGCCTTGGCGACGATGGCCGCGGGTAGGCCGCCGTGCGCCGGTCGCTCCCCCAGCATGCCGGTGAGGATCCTGTCGTGCTCCACGGCGTTCCAGGGAAGGCCCGCCGCTCGGAGCTCGCAGGCGATCAGCGCCCCCGCCGACTCCGCGGCCGTCAGCAGACGCAGGCGGCCCGGATCGGAGGCCGTGTCGAGGGCATCGCGCTGCCGAGCGAACTCGGCGAGAGCGCTGTCGAGATCCCCCGGCAATGCGTCGGCACCCGAAGGCAGATCGAACAGTGCGGGCGCAGCATCCGTGCCGTCGACTCCGGCGGCATCCCAGGCGCGCGCCGCCCGCACCGGGTGGCCGGCGGAGACGAGTTCGGAGTCGCGCAGGATCGCGTGGGTGAGGCGCAGATCGTGGCAGCGCGCGATCCTCACCCCGGCGGCGAGGAGCGACGGATACCACGCGGGGGTGTCGCTCCAGACCCACCGCACGGAGCCGAGCGACTCCTCGTGCGCGATCCGCGCGATGAGATCAGCGGAGCGCACGCGATCCGTGGCGATCGTCGCGCCCGTCGCATCGAGCGAAGCCCAGAGCGTGTCGCCGTCGTCGCGCCCGAGGACGATCCAGTGGGGGCGCGGGTCAGCGCGCGTCACCGGAGTGGGGGCTCACAGCCCGGATTCTTCGGTGCGCACGAGGATCGCGCCGCACTCGGGGCAGTTCACCACGAGGTTGTCGGCCGCCTGGCGGATCTTGTTCATGTCGGTGCCCGAGAGCACCATGCGGCACGCTTCGCAGGTTCCGCGGTGCAGGTGCCCCGCGGCGTTGCCGCGCGTGGCGAGCCGGTCGTAGAGGGCGACCAGCGCGGGGTCGATGGCGCCGGCGACGGCGCCTCGGTCGCGCTGAGCGGTTTCGAGATCGCGTGTCGCGTCGGCGACGACCTGCTTGGCCTCCGCGCTCAGGCGTGAGCCCTCTTCGTTCGTCGCGGCGACGACCGCTTCCTGCTCGGCAACCGCCGCATCGGCCGCTTCGAGCTTCTCCATCACGACGAGCTCGGCGTCTTCGAGGTCGGACTTGCGTCGAGCGAGGGCGGCGATCTCGCTTTCGAGGCCCTGGGCCTCTTTGGAGTTGGTGGATGCGGCGAGCCGCCCGGCGTCGCGAGCGCTGCGCGCATCGACGACGGAGACATCGCTCTCGATGCGCGACAGTTCGAGCTTGAGATCGTCTCGCACGCCGGCCCGCGAAGAGAGCTCCTGCGACAGGACGGAGCGCTGCTTGAGAAGCTCCTGCACCCGCGCTGCCTGCGGCGGGTTCTTCCGCGTGTTCTCAGCCCGTCGGATGCGGGCGTCGAGCTCGGCGAGGTCGAGCAGTCGGCGCTGGTCTGAGGGGTCGGCGTTCACGAGTCCAACCTACCCGCCGGTCTGCGTCGTGGGCGTTCACAGCTCGAGGGCCACGCCCGTTTAGACTGATCTCGAGGGCCTTTAGCTCAGCTGGTAGAGCGCCACGTTTACACCGTGGATGTCGTCGGTTCGATCCCGGCAGGGCCCACAAATAAAAGCCCAGGTCAGGGGCCATTTTCTTCGCGCACGACGTCCCAAAAAATGAACACAACATTTTCGCGGGGTGTGACAGGGGTGTGTTTCACCGCCAGGACACGCCCCTGGGGTGGGCGTCAATGGCAAATGTTCGCAAGGGTCCGCGCGTAGCCGCAACCGTTCGCAACCATCCGCACAATGGTCCGCCCTTAGCGTCAGCGTGGATGCCGTTGTTGGCAAGACTCCAACGGATATTCGTGCGCCCCGCGCAAACCTCCGGGCATTGCCGGTCAGGGCGACTAGCCCGGCTCCTCTACGCTCTCTCCGCTCGACTGTCAGAGGACCCATAGAGCCGGGGTCTATGAGACGAGGCTCCCTTGATAAGGCTCGTCACTCACCTGAGGAGTGACGAGTACGCGGGCCATCATCGGACGGCGCCAGGCGTTCGTGTCACGGCATTCTCCTGCGGCCGCGCATAGGTCTGTCATGACAACGTTCAAGGCCTCGGCCAAGCCCCCGTCCACCCTTCTCACACTCCGTGATCTGTGCCAGTACACGCAGACTCCGGCGAGCACCATGTATCAATTGCTGTCGCGAGGTGCTGGCCCAACGTCCCTCAAGATCGGTCGCAATCTCCGGTTTCGCCCTTCAGATATCGATGCCTGGCTCGATGGCCTCGCGCACAGCACGGCGGCCGGCGACGCAACGCTGGGACGGGACTCATGAGCGTGGAGAAGCGCCCCAACGGAAAGTGGCGTGCGCGCGTCTACTCAAAGGGGCACTCGATGGCCTCTCGTACGTTCAACCTCAAGCGTGACGCCGAAGCCTGGCACAACGAGCAGGCTCGCCTGCTCCAGATTGGCGATTGGGTAGATCCTCGACGTGCGGACGTCCAGATGACAGATCTCTTCAAGCAGTATCTGGAAGCGACCAAGAGCGTCAGCAACCCGAAGTCCTACGATCTTGCAGAACAACACATTCGAACCCATCTGGACCCGCGCCTGGGTCGGCGACCTGCAAGCGCAGTCTCAGTGCGGCTCCTCGAGACGATGTACCGAGATCTCCTGAACGCGGGACTCGCCGAATCCACAGTGCGGCGTATTCGTGACACGCTGTCGTCCGTTTACACGTGGGCTATCAGGAGCGAGATTCTCCGTACCCACACGGTGCGGGACAGCCGCGTGACCGCACGAAGGGTTCAATCGACACGTAGGGCAATCTCGCCCTTCTCTCGTGACGAACTCGCGCGGACCCTCTCGGCGCAACGCGCGCTCAACCCTGCCTACGTATTGGTCACCGAATTCGCTGGGCTGACCGGCTTGCGCTGGGGTGAGCTTGCTGCCCTGCGGGTAAGCAGCGTCAAGCTTGATGAGCCCGTCCGGCTTCTCGTCGTTCGTTCGAAGTCGGAACGCTACCCGGAGAAGACGACGAAGTCGGAAGTCGGGCGTCGTGTGCCCTTAGTCCCGCGGGCCCGCGAAATTGCGCTGTCGCTTATCGAGGGAAAGCAGCCGGACGAGCACCTGTTCACTTCGTCGCGCGGTCTGCCTATTACGGCTCCGAACTTCAAGAGGGACGTGCATTGGGCTCATACCAGTCAGGATCATCGATTCCATGACCTTCGGCACACCGCCGCAACAGAATGGCTTCGAGCAGGAGTCGAACTGACAACCGTTAGCAAGTGGCTTGGTCATGCCAGTCCGACCGTCACCCTGAACATCTACAGCCACTACGTCGGTGACGCAAGTGACTTCGCCGCTCTTGAGAGGCTCGCGCGAAAGACGGATGAGTAACGACAACCCCGCGGTCGTCCGACCTTCGTACGCCGTGCCGCCAATCCGCCCGCGGATGTTCCCAGATCTGAACCCTTGACCCCCTGCATGCCATGCAGGTGCGCTACCAGCTGCGCCACAGGCCCGGATGGTCTCGCTTCGTACCAGAACCCCCGGAATCTGGCCCTTCGGCTTCACTCCGGTGGTGGTGACTGCCAGCATACGCGACTGGACTTCGAGAAATCTGGACGCCTCTGGAGCGAACTCGAGGTACCTGAACCGTCGAGTTTGTGTCTACATCTCAAGTCCTCGAACGAAACGCCACTCCCAGCGAGACTACCGAGCAAGGCGATCCACCCGACCGCTGAACGATTCGTACCACGGCCCCGGCGACCACGACCCCTCAGCCGAGGCCATCGCCTTCGCAACGATTGCCCAGTCCCGCGGCGACGGATGCCGCGGCGACGGCCGTTCGAGGTTGGCGAGCTCGCAGAGCGCCTCGAGCGCGAGATCAAGGTCTCCCAACGGCGAATTGAATCGTCGGACGGATTCCCAAAGCCTGTCGAAGGCGCGATCCACCTCGCCCAAGGCTGCCAGAATGCGGCCGTCCGTGAGCGCGTCGAGTTGGAGGACCCAGCCGGACGCTTCTTTGTACCCGTTGAAGGCGCGAGCATACGCGGCATCGGCCGCGTCGGGTCTTCCCATCGCTGCATACGCACGTGCGAGAAGCGCCTCAAGTTCCGTCTGGGCAAGCGGATCATGCCAGTAGGGCCTCTCGGTGTCACCGTCCTGCAGGTCGCTCTCGTCCGACTCTTGCGGTCGGTAGGCGTCCAGCAGGAGGTCACTCACGTCGGCGGCTGTGCGGGCTGGGTCGCCTTCGGACCAAAGTTCTGCGATCTCGTCGGCGTAGGGACGGCGAAGCCCGGAGTCGTTGAACTCCGACATGGTGACAGTCGCGACGAGTGATTCCTCGAGCCCCATGAGCTCGTCCTGCCAATGCTCGAGACTTCGGATCTCGTGATCAGGGTCTGCGATGTCGTGCTGCCAGGATGCCTTCGGGTTGTGATCGACGAGCGTGGGACGCGGATCGGCTGCGTCGATGATTGCGCGGAGTCTCTGCTGCTTCGACTCATCCCACCACGGCACGAAGGACCACCAGGTCACGCTGTCGACGACCTCAAACGCGATGGTCGCCCACTCCGCTCGCCTCAGAGCCGAGTCGATCTGGGGATTATGAGCTTCGATCGTGGCGAGCTCATAGAGCGCCTGTACGTACAGGTCCGGGTCCCAGTGGTCATTTGCCGGCGGTTGAACGGCCATACAGAGTCGATCGATCGCCGCTTCCGGATGCCCGAGGGAGCCCTCGAGACGCGCTTCGGCGAGAAATCTCGCCTGCATCAGATACCACGGGCAACCCATATCGATCTCTGTCCACAGCGCGCGGAGGGCTTCCTCGTTCTTTCCTACGTCGAGCAGCTTTCGCCCTACCCAGGCGGAGCGAGCCCAATCCGGAAGATCGGTGAGCACTGAACGCATGTCTCGGGCGCGCGCGAGCTCTGCCCGCGCGTCATGGAGCGCTTCGCTAACCTGCTCGGGATCACGTCGGGGTCTCCTTGGGGATAGAGAAACATCGGGAACTCTCTGGGATAGCGGCCAGGCGTGATGACATCCGCCTGCCGGCGCGCCGCACGTGTTGACGATCAGCTGTCGCCGGTTCGATCCGAAGGGACTTCTGAGTTTCTGAATCTGCTGTCTTCGGCTATGAGGGCCATCCACTCGGCTTCAAGCGCGCTACCAATGCGCTGCTGGCGAGCAATCGACTCTTTGAGCCAGGCGATCGTTGCGGGCACCATCGCGAGCAGCTGCGGGTAGTTGAGCGCGGCCGGATTCATTCCGAAGACGAGACCCGTCTTGACCAGCGTTCCGGACGTCGCGACAGTGTGGCCAAGCAGAAGCATCGAGCGGAGCTTAGCGATCTCCAGATTTCGCTGGTCGGCGGTCTTCCCAGTCGAGAGAGCGTCGAGCATCCAGTACGCCCGGATGATCACTTCGACAGCCGCGGGGACGATGCCCATCGTCAGAAAGTGTCGGAGGTCGTAGCCGTTTCGGTACATGTCGCGGGCGACGTCCGTCCAGGGCACCTGTGGCCCGTCCTTCACTTTCCCGGCTACGAGTTCGAGCCACCGACGCCGGACCGCCCCGAAGCTGAGGCCGATGGCCTGCCGAGCGTGCCCCACCCGGTGAACTGGAACGTGCTCACCTCGGATCGAGCGGCATTCGAGTGGGTCGAACTCGACAGGTGGGTGAACTGGCTGCGCCGCACCTACGGGCTCGGACCGTCGATCATCCCGCCGCTGTGGCACCGACACTCCGAACTGGTCTGGGAGCTCTCCGCCCTCCACCCGCACTGGTTGTGCGCCTACGACGAGGAGCAGCATGGCTCCGCTCCCCTCGGCTGGCACCAGGACTTCGCCGAAGCGCGAGAGCGCCTGCACGACTGGGTCGCCGCCTGCGGCTCACGCCTCGACCGCGACAGAGCGACACGTCAGACCGCGTGGCCCGGAGAGCCGACGACTCGAATCATCACGCATAACCCGCTCGGGTGAGGCTTGCGAGCGCTGCCCGTTCGACCGAGGCTCAACGCATGTCGGCGCGCCGATCTGCTACCGGGAGAGCACGCCGCCTAGTCCAGCGCACGAAGCTACTCCTACGTCAACGTCGGGAGCACGCCGACCCATTTCGTTCGCGTCCTAGTCAGCTGATGTCTCGCAACGCGGTCGATTCGCAGCGCCCGCCACCGGCGAGCACCTCGCGCGGTATCTACAGATTGAGTTCCGCGCACCGATGCTGAAACGGCGTCGAGCGATCCATCGGCCAGAGCCCTATGCTCACATCTGTTCCTTCGCAGGCACCTTGGCCGGCCGGGCGGTTCGCGCCCTCGAAAACGCCGCGTCTGCTGGCGCCCTCACCCGAACACGACCTCAGCTGCACCGTCCTGCAGGCTGACGGTCACCGACGATCGCTCCAAACCGTCGCGTGGGCTCGTCACCTTGAGCGCGCGCTCGTCACCATCGCTGTCGATGACGGTCACCGCCGCGAGCCCGTCACGGCCCATCTGCAGAGGAAAGGAAACTGTGGCATCTCCGACACCGTTCAGCGTGAGCCGCTTGTCTGAATGCTTCTCAAGCCGTGTGAAGCCCTCGGCGCCGTCTAAGTCGACCCGCCACCCGAAGATCTCGAAGTGCTTGTCGGCGGTTTCATACACGAACGTACCGGGCGCCGGGTCAGCCTCGATCAGCGCGGTGCGCATGAGGGGAAGCCATTCGCCGAATGCGCGGTTGAACGTCTGCCAGTCGTGACCGTACCCCTCATATCGCGTGTAGTGGTGCTCGATGCCGAGCTCCAGAAGGCGGGAGTGCATTGCCTCGGCCGCCGCGGAGATGAACGTCGACTCCGGCGCGCCGGTGTCGCCGGCGTAGAGCGCGATATCGGTGTTCACGAGGTTCGCGGCGAGGTCTGGCCCATTCATGCGTCGCCAGCGAAGCTCTTGCTGATCGGGGTCGCCCCAGATCAGTCCGGCGACGAACTTTCCGTCGTTTCGCCACTCGCTTTCGGGTTGCAGGATGTCGATGTCGCCGGAGAAGCTGGCGGTCGCGCAGAACAAGTCTGGGCGGTAGGCCGCGTAGCGCAGAGCTGCTCCTCCCATCGACAGTCCCGCGATGGCCCGGCCGGACCGGTCGTCAATGGTGCGGAAGGTGGCGTCGACCCACGGAATGAGTTGGTCCAGGTGGTAGGTCGCCCATTGTGGTGGGCCGTAGGATCCGGCGTTGTACCAGTCGCTGTAGCCACCTGCGAAGCCGCCGTCCGGCATGACCACGATGAGCTCGTCACCTTCCGTGAGCTCTTCGGTACGGCCGCCTGCATCCGGTGTTGTCCAGGCGGTGTAGTTTTCGGTGCCACCGTGGAGAAGGTAGAGGACCGGATAGCGTCGGTCGGCGTGGTTACCGTAGTTGGCGGGGAGAAGGACTCTCACCTTCGTCTCGCCACTCGGATTCGCGCCGAGCGGGAAGTCGACGGGCGTCGCGAGCGCCTTCGTCTGAAGCGTGATCTCCCGCAGACGCGGGCTGAGCTCCTCTGCACCGACAAGAGTCAGGGCGGTTGTCTGGTCCATTTTCAGCACCCGCTTTCAGGCTGCCGGTTCGGTCTTCAAGAGGTCCCCCATTTGCTTCGCGATGAGCGTGGTTGCGAACTTGGGGTTCAGTCGCGCCAGACGGTCCATTGCGGCTGCGTCGGGCCCGATCGTGGCCCGGAAGCGGTCCTTGCGGATCGCGTCCACGATGACCCGGCCGGCTTCCTGCGGGCTTGTTGTCTTGTGCGTGCTCTTGGTTGAGGAAGCATCGCCGCCTAGGTCAACGCCGGAGTTGGCTGCGATTCCTGTGCTGATAGCGCCGGGGAAGACGACAGTGACGTGAACGTTGGTGTCAAGCAGCTCTGCGTAGAGCGCTTCGGTGAGCAGCTTGACGGCGGCCTTGGAAGCACCGTAGACCGCCTGACCTGGCACGGGCGCGTACGACCCCATGCTCGCGACATTGAGAAGGGACGCTTCCGGGCGGGCCATGAGGTGAGGCAAGAAGGCCTTGCAGACGTTGATGACACCCCAGAAGTTCACATTCATCACCTTCTCGATTTCGGAGAACGGCAGATCGGCGACCTTGACGAACTTCTGGATGACGCCGGCGATGTTCGCGACCCCGTCGACCTGTCCGTGAGCGCTTAAGACTTCGTCCGGAAGAGCAGCCACAGCGGCGCGGTCGGTGATGTTCACTGCATGCGCTGTGAATCGCCTTCCAGCCGATGCCAACCCGGCTGTCGCCTCTAGACCCTCTTGGTTCAGGTCCACGCCCGCGACCGATGCGCCGTTGGCCAGCAGTCGAAGTGCGACCTCGCGTCCGATGCCGTTGCCAGCGCCCGTGACGACGAAAACCTTGCCTGAGATGTTCATGTAGTTCCTTGATGTGTCTATGTGCTCCCGCTCGGCGTCAGCGCGAGCTGGATGAGATGTCGGTGAGGATGCGATCGAGCGTGCGGGTGACGGAAATGGTTGTTTCAGCGTTGTGCCATGGATGTTCCAGCTGTCCGGATGCAACGGCGTCGGCGACTGCGCGGAGCATGGGGCCGTACCCATTTCCGCTCCGGGGATGATGCAGGTGTTCGGGCGATTGAAAGATGCGCTCCGCGGAGCCGGCGTGGAAATACGCATCGGACCCTGCCCAGAACATGGACTCGAGGGTGACCCAGCCTCTCGCTCCGCTGACGGCTGCCGAGAGGTCGAGGAACTCCGTCCCTGACCAAGCGATCTGGGCGAACCCTCCCTCGTTCTGTTCGAGTGTGGCGTGTCCGGAGAGGTCCACGCCCTCGGAGATCACCCCTTGAGCACGAACGATGTGCGGGGTTCCGAGGAACCAGTGCGCGAGTGTCACAGGGTAGATGCCGCGGTCGCGGAGTACGCTGCCTGCGTCCTCCGGCCGAGCCTTGCCAGGGCGCGCATGGAATGGGGTGCCGAATCCTGCACGAACGCTGCTGATCTCCCCGAGCTCACCGCGCTGAACGCGATCGAGGACTTCGACGTGCAATGGGTTGAATCGCATCCACATCGCTTCCATGAGGAACCGTCCGGCTGCCCGGGCGCGGGAGAACAGCTTCTCGGCGTCGCTTGCGGATGTGCTTATCGGCTTCTCAATGAGAACGTGCTTGCCCGCGTCAATGGCTTCGAGGGCAATAGCAGTGTGCGTGTGAGCGGGCGTCGCAACGTAAACAATGTCAATGTCGTCACGCGCGAGAATGCTGGAGAGATCGCCTGACGACACCGCGATTCGATGCTTCCGGGCGAACTCCACCGCTCGGTCGGACGAACGTCCCCACACCGCAATGGTCTCGGCGCCGGTACTACGGAGATCCGAGATCACGCGGTGGGAGATGTCGCCCGTCCCAATGCACCCCCATCTAAGCAAGCGTGTGGCGCTTCTCTTTGATGGGTGCAATGGTCAGCGTCGCCAACGCGACAAGCACAAGCGCCGCCACCCAGACGAACTGATACCCGCCCGTCACCGCGACAACAACGGCAGCGAGTGCCGGGGCAAGGGCCTGCCCGAGGTTCATCGCGACCGTGGCCAGACCAAGGTCACGTCCGGCTCGGGCGGGGTCGGGCAGAAAGTCGATAAACATCGCGTTGTCGACGGGAATGTAAATGCCGAATGCTGCGCCGGTGATGATGACCTGGATGAACAGCGCCGGCAGCGTTGGGGAGATGAGCGGGATAGAGAGAGATATCGCCATGAGGATGGATGCGACGACCACGAACGGCTTGCGACGTCCGATCCGGTCGGAGAGCCGGCCAGATACCGCGACAGCAATGAGCGTGGTGGGGATTCCGCACAAGCCCAGCAGCGGCACGGTGGCGGAGGCTTGCGTCGCGCTCAGGGCCGGCGATATGTAGCTCTGCAGCATGTAGAGGCTCAGAACCGTCGTGGTGCTGTACCCGAAGAAGAACAGGGCTCGGGAGATCCACAGCCAGCGGTAGTTCGGCGCCTTCAACGCGCTGGCGTATCCGCGGAGGAACGGCTTCCACGCGAACTTGTCCCGTTCGAGTTCGACGGAACTCTCGTCCCGGTTTCTCGTCACGAACAGAACGGCCGCGATCACCACGACGAGAGCCAGGATCAGGTAGAAATCCAACCCGATCAGACCGAACAAGGCACCCGCGCCGATTCCACCGATCAGGCCACCGATGATCGATCCCATGCTCGTCCAGGACGTCACCCGCCCTCGACGGTCACGCGGCACACGATCCGCGACCGTGGCCTGGAGTGGATTGGAAGCGACGTTGAACGCGAGCTCCGTCAGGGTCCAGAGCACGACGAGGACCGCCACCGACGGAGCGAAGCGTACTGCGACAAGTAGAACTGCGCCGACCAGCGCCGCGTACAGGATCCACGGGGCACGTCGTCCAGCCTTGGAGCGAGTTCGGTCGGACATGACGCCGATGACCGGCTGAAGGATCATGACGACGATTGCGCTGGTTGTTGTGACTAACGCCAGGCCCGCTGCGCGGGACGCCTCGAAGTCAGAGAGAAGCGCAAGCTGTCGGGTCTGCTCCGCGGTGGGCTGAATGTCACCGGCAGCGACCGCTCTTCCCAGCTCGGTGAGCGCCTGGAGGTCCACTCCGGCGTCCGGACCGAAGAAGAATTGACCGAACTGAAGAATCTGGACCTGGTTGGGCATCAGAATGCCCTGTGAGGACGTCCAGATAGCAGCGATAGCGATAGCAAGGAACAGGTACCCGCGAATGTAGCGAGAGAGCCGCTTCTTGGAGTCGTAGTGGACCGCGATAGCGGACGTCCAGCGCTCGTCCTCGCTTTCCTGCTTGACGATGGGATCGGTCATGCCGGGCTCCCATTCCAAAATATCGCAGCTTTCATTTCAAACCTCCTTGTTTGGTACCGAACGGCAACGCAGCGGGTGCTTCGTTATCCTGCGTGCGGGATTGAATTTCTGAGTAGGGCGAGTCGGTTTCCGCGCGCCACGTCACCGAGCCAGGCGAGGCTGGGCTTCGGTGTTCGAACGAACGTGTCGCGGTCGACAGCGATCAGGCCGAAGGTCGGAGCCCAGTGTCCCCATTCGAAGTTGTCGAGCAGACTCCAGTGCAGGTAGCCGCGAACATCGATACCGTCGGCGATGGTTTCCGCCAGGCCGCGCAATGCCAGGTCGGTGTAGCGAACACGTTGCGCGTCATCAGCGGTCGCGATTCCGTTCTCAGTGACGATGACGGTCACACCCTCCGACACCTCCCACGCGTGGCGGACCGCCATCGCGAGCGAGTCTGGTCGGAACGCCGTTCCGACCAGCGTGTTGTCGGGATGCGCCGGGTGCGGGACGAGTCCGTTGGCGTCGACCTGCTGACTCGAGTACGCCTGGACTCCGACGAAGTCGTCGCCCCGGGCACCCTCCCAATAGACGTCCTCCTTGCCGTAGCGGATCTGCTTCAGCTTCTCCTCCCCTCCCGGAGCTGCCGTCAAGGCGCCCGCGGCGATGGTCCAGCCCACCTTCGCCTTCGTCTGTGCACGCACGATCTCGCGCGCTGCGTGGTGGATGTCCACGAAGGTGCGACCGATCTCGGGGTCGGCGTCCTGCAGAAACGCGCCATGCTGCTTCTTCTCGAGCTTCGTCTCCCCGCCGCCCTCGCGCTCGGTGTCGCTATCGACAGTCGGGCTCTGCCACTGACCGCCCTGGGTCTCGGACATGCGGCGCATCGCCGTCATGATGGCCGCCTGCATGTTCGGCTCGTTCATCGTCGCTACCCACTCGACGCCGTCGAGGATCGTCGTGGCCTCGGTCACGAAGCTCAGGAAGCGTTCCTTGGCCCTGGGCGAGGTCCAGCCGCCGTCGTTCGCGAACCATCGGGGAGTCGTAAAGTGCTGCAGGGTCACGAAGGGCACGACTCCCCGTGAGAAGCAGTACTCAATCACCCGGCGGTAGTGGGCGAGCTCGGCGCGCGAGAAGCGCCCCTCCACAGGTTCGATGCGGGACCATTCAAGGCTGAAGCGGTAGGTCGTGAGCCCCGCATCGGCGAGAAGGTCGATGTCCTCGCGGAAACGGTGGTAGCTGTCAACGGCATCGCCCGAGAGTTCCATGCCGGGAAAGGTCAGCTCACGCTCCCACCAGTCACTGTTGACGTTATTGCCTTCGATCTGGTGTCCGGCGGTGGCAGCTCCCCAGAGGAAGCCGGTGGGAAAATTCGTCATTGATAGTCCTTCTTTCATTCGGCGAGTCGGTGCGTTCTCAACGGAGACGCCAGCGACTCAGTAAGTTCAAACTCGAGAGATCTGATTCAGAGCGGCGTTGAGCGCCGAGACCTGTTCCCTAGACACTGACCCCGGCGCCTGCTGCAGAACGGCCTGGAAGGTCATCCGGCTGAGCACATACTGGGCCACCTCCGTGGTCATCATGTTCTCGGCAACATGACTTGCACCGCCCGCCATCCGAGACATGAGCTGCTCGATCAGCGCAGCGCCTCCAGGAGACTGCTTGATGTCTCCGAGCGTGTCCCGGATTGAGTAGAAACCGTCTGGGGCCGGAAGCTCGTCCGCCTCGAACCAGTTCGTCACTTCCGCGACTTCCATCGAGTACTGCTCGTTCGGCGTCGCGACGCGACGAATCCGGATCGAATCGGAGGTGTCCCCGGCACGTGCGACCAGTTCGTGATCGCCCGAGAGCGGCACAGGAAAGCGGAAGACCCGCGTCCCCGACTGCTGACCGACGAGCTGACCATCGCACCACAGCGAGACTTCGTCGTAGTTCGAATAGACGGTGACTTGCGTCACCTCCTCTGCTCGATCCTCGTATCGACGTCCAGCAATGTGGACGAACGGTTGCGTCGACCAGGCAGCCTTGTAGAGGTAGAACGCATCCTTCTTCAGCGAGCGGTCGAAGCTGACCAGACCTTTCTGGTTCCGTCCTGGAAACTCGCCTTCGTTGCGGCCATCCACACCGAAGTCCGCGAGGTTCCAGACGTGGGTAGCCCAGAGCCAAGGACGCTCCGCGATGATTGTGAGCATGTGCTCGTGATAGGCCGCTTGGAACTGCTCTGAGTAATCGCCTCGCACCGGGTTCGCTGTCTGAAAGCGCGGGTTCGCGTCCGCGCCGTATTCGGAGATGCCGACGGCTACTCCGGGATGCTCAGCACGGAACTCGTCGAGCCACTTCTCGTTGTCACTGAAGTCTCCGACGTACCAGCCGTAGTAGATGTTGTAGCTCATCACGTCGGTGACCGTCGCGAGAGGGTCGGAGGGATCGAGCACGAACACGTTCGCAATGGCCGTCAAACGAGTGGGGTCGAGGCGATGCGCGAGCGCGTTGAGCTCCTGGTGCGCGGTCAGGATCTCGGGCGTATTGCGGGTGATCGTGATCTCGTTCGACAGGCCCCAACACACGATGCTGGCGTGATGACGGTTCTGAACGATGAGGTCGGTCAGCTGTCGTTCTGCGTCCGATTTTCCAAGGGGCAGGAAGTCGGAGATCTGCGGGATCTCCGCCCACACCACAATGCCGGCCTCATCGCATCGGTCGTAGAAGCCCTGATCGTGCTGGTAGTGCGCGAGTCGCACGGTCGTCGCGCCGAGTTCACGCAGAAGTTCGAGATCGGCGTCCATATGCTCGGCGGTGATCGCGTTGCCAACGCCCTCCCAGTCCTGGTGTCGGGACACACCACGAAGCGGATAGTCCTCGCCGTTCAGGATGAATCCCCGATCCGGGTCCACGGCGAACTCTCGGCATCCGAAACGCAAGGCGACGTCGTCGACGGCCTGTTCGCCGACGAGAAGTGTCGCCTCGAGCGAGTAGAGGTAGGGATCACGCACTCCATGCCAGCGGCGAACGCTCGCGATCTCGACGGATGCCGTGGCCACGCCTTTGGTGACGGGAGCGACGACCTCCCCGACGCCATGGATGAAAAAGTGGACGGCGTCGCCGCCGGACACCTGCGCGTTGAGCGTCACGCTGGCGTTCGCTCCGTCAAGATGCACAGTCGCCACCACCCCCGGACCACCCGAGTCGTCCAGTGCGAAATGTGCCCGGGGGACTTCGATGAGGTAGACGTCGCGATAGACACCGCCATAGAAGGTGAAGTCGGCACGCTGCGGATAGCTCGTCTCGTTCGGGCCGTTGTCGACGAGAACGACGAGGGTGTTCTGCGGGGCCACCACCTCCGAGAGGTCGACGCGGAACGTCGAGTACCCACCCTCGTGAGTGCCGACAAGTGTGCCGTTGAGGAACACGCGGGCGGACGAGTTTACGCCGCGGAACTCCAACCATCGTTGTTGGTCGTCATCGGCAGCAGCGAATTGCTTGATGTACGAGGACACGCCGCGACGGTAGTCGTTGCCACCGTCAGTCCCGTCCTGAGCGTTCCAGGTGTGCGGAAGGGTCACCGCCTCCCCACTGATACCGCCCGCGGACGAGGGATCGACTTCTTCCGGAACGAACGTCCAACCGTCGTTGAAAACCGTGGAGTGCCGGAGCCCGGGGGTCATAGTCCGTCCTTTCGTGCAGCGCTGCCCGCTGTGTTTCATCGCACTAGAGTACGAACCAGAATCGGACGGAAATAGAATGAGATCGTGTTTCGTAGAAGAATGGAGACACCGTGGATGCACGCTCAGCGGAATTCGCCGCCCGCCAAGGCACCGTCGAAGCCGTGTTGGGCTGTCGCGTTCACGTCACGCGCGACCCGCTTGTGCTGTTCACACAGCTTGAAGACACACTGCGCGTTCACGACACGCTTCAGCACTACCTGACGGCGGAGCACCTCAGCGATTTAGTGCAACGCCTGCGTCACGACACCGTCTATGAGCTTCGCGATCGGCTGGGCGCCACGCTGAGTTTCTTCTGGGGCGACGACTCTCTCGTCGTGATCGGCCCCTATACCGATGCGTCGACCAACGAGTCTCAAGATCGCGAGACGTTGCGGTCGCTGGGCGCTTCCCCCTCGCTGAACACCCGATATCGCATCTGGCGGGCAGGCCTGCCCATCGTCGACTCAGAGTTTGTCATGCGGAGCGCAGCCGTTCTTCTCACTGGGTCCTTCTCGGGTCAGCTCGGCTTCGAACGAGTTGCCCTCGATGGCCCCACTGCGCCGTCAGCCCCGTCATCCCGTGGCGCGGCGGGATCGTATAGTGCCATTGCAGACCGGCACGCGAGCGAAGAGGCCTTCATGCGCGCCGTTTCGCGGGGCGACGATGTGAAAGCTCTAGCCGAACTGCGGCGCCTCAGCACCCTTCCCACTTCTTTCCCCTATCTGTCGATCCCGTACCTCGCTCCCACAATCCTGAGAATCATGTGCCGCATCGCCGCGCAGCGCGGCGGCCTTGCTCCAACGACCATCGAGGCGGTGTCCCAGAGCTTCGCCCAGCGGCTGCATCGCGTGGGACTCACGCCGGGACGGTCAGACCAGTACGCCGAAGTTGACCGAATGGTCCGTGAGTTCTGCACTCTCGTCCGACAACAGCGGGCCCTGCCCTATTCCCCTCTGGTGAGGAAGACTGTGTCGAGGCTGACATCGGACTTAGTTGGTCCTCCGACACAACCGGAACTCGCCTCTGACCTCAAGATCTCGTCGGAGCATCTGGGCCGCAGATTCAAGTCCGAGACAGGTCTCACGATCTCGCAGTTCCTCGCCCGCGAACGTATCTCAGCCGCCACAACTCTGCTCACCGAAACAGATGACCGAGTACGCGACATCGCGGCAGCGACAGGGTATCTCGATGCGAACTACTTCGTGAAAGTCTTTCGCTCCGTGACGGGGATGACGCCAACGGAGTACAGGCGCACATCCATGCCGTGAGCGTCAACGAAACGGCCCAACCACCGAATAGGAATGCGTCGTGACGGGGCGCTTGTACGTGGAGCAGGTGGAAGCCCGCACGCGATGCGTTGCGTTGCGATCAGCTTGATCGGACGTACGTTGGGGCCACTCACTGGCTGCCATGCGCACACACGACTCCTTGAATCGTTTGCGCGGCGATAGCGCTCGATAGGCGCGCCCTCAGTAGGACGATTGTCGACGATCCGGCGCATGCTGCTCGGGCAGGGATCGGCCGTGACAGAGCGTCACCTCACCTCACCTCACTCACCTCACCTCGTTCTAGACCGCATGACCGCGGACGTCGACAGGCTCGACGTCGACGTCCCAACACGCAACGAATCGCGGCTGGCGCCGCCTCCTTGATTGCGCAGTGAATCGGTCGGCGCGCTCGTGATCGAAATCAGGGACGGGCCAACCGGCGATCGCGGCAGGGCTTGCGTGCCGATACTCGGCGGTGAGCCTCTCGGCAAGCGGCTTGATCAGCTCAGACACAAGGGCGCTCATCCGGTCGACAGTCTCGGCGATGCGACGGGCTGCGGTCCGTGGAAGATTGTGGCGGATCGTGATCGGCACTACCTGGCGGACAGTGCCTTCTGTGGTGAGCGAGGCAAGCGGCAATGACATCGAGAGTTCCGACTGCGAATGCGCGATGGTCGTATTCCGGTAGCCGCGAATCATGTCGTGCGTTTCAACCAGATCGGGAGGGACTGGAACATGCGCGAGGAGACCGGACCGGACGTTTGAATGCGCGAACACGCGCACATAGGCGACCACGGCGTAGCTTGTCAGCGGCTGCCGGAGCGGCGATTCGTGTCCTGCTTCCAATGCCTGCTTGATCGCATCACCCGCCTCGGACAGGTCGTCCGAGTAGGAACTCAACTCGGCGAGCAGCCGCGAGTCGGGGGTGTCGGGAAGCATCGCGAAGGTCGGACTTAGCGGCATGAGTCCATCATGCGACCTATCCGCCAAGGAGCGTTGCGTATGCGTTGATGGCGAGCGTCGCGGCCACCACAATTCCGCCAAGCAGACCGGCCGTTCCCCACAGCATTCGCACGCGCCGCGCGGCGCCCACTTCGCGACGAAGAGCGGCGAACGCCGTGAGGTCCGGTTCCGGGGAGGCGCCGGATGTCGTAGCCCCCTTCGCGATCCCAGCGTGGCACGTCGTTGCTTGTAGGTTTCCACAATCGCTCGAAACTCATGGATCTGAGACAAATCCAATCCCAGCCGCTGAGTCACCTGACGCCGTCTGCCTGGTGCTTGACAAGCTGTGTGTGCGACGTTGCTCTGAAAGGCCTGCGGCCTCTGGGTTCCGAGATGCGAGTCGTGATTTCGGTGTTCTTTCGAACCGTCCGTGAACGCGCATAGGGCAGGCGACGGCTGCCCAGCCGCATGAACTGAGCGGGAAATTGGAAGATGACCAAGACGAGCACGTTTCGCCTCATCGGCGAGTGGCACTGCGGAGACGACTATCGACTCACGGAGGTGATCTCCGACAACGAACGGACAGCCCTACGCGAGCTCTACCCCACGATGAATCGACGACATGTCGATGCAGCCGTGGCACATCTCGCCAAGCCGAGCGACGCTAACGGGGTTGCACTAGCGGGGTACGCCTGGGCCTGGATCGCCATGACCTCGGTCGACGACGTTCGCGAGGCGCGAACCGTCATTCATTCTGCGCTCATCTCCCGCGGCTACTAGCACCAGGCGGCCGCAGAAGCCGCGCTTGGTCCGTCGTCGACCGCAGGAGGTTGTCCTGGCAGGTATTGCTGGGCTTCTTTCTTTCCCCCCGTACGACCTCTTGTCCAACTCCGCGAACTTGAATAGCGAGGTCGTGCTGGTCTGTCAATTACGGGTCCTACAGGTCGTTGACTTTGCCGTTGTCAGTTCGACGCGATGAGGGAACCATCGATGCCGAAGCGGAGCCAGTGGCCAGAGGAGATGATGACGGGCTCTTCTGTCGGCGTGCGGATGAGGAGCGCGGAATCGTCGTCGATGAACCAGACCTCCTGGCCGGAGCGCGCGGCACCGACCGCGAACTGCTCCTTTGCATCGGCGGGCATCCAGTCGGCGCCGAGGTGGCCGGCGAAGAACCAGTCGAAGAGGGGAACGGCGGGTGCGGCGGACTCGAGCCCGAACATGTCGAGCTCGTCTTGATCGTCGAAGTCCGCGGGCCACCGGTCCAAGCGGCGGGCGAAGATCATCGAGCCTGCGCTCCACCCGACGTACACCTTCTGCTCGAGCAGCTCCGCGAGCACCGGTGCCAGGCCGGTCGCCTGCCACGCGTGTGCCGACCACAGGTGGCTGCCTCCGTATCCGAGGATCACGTCGGCTGAGCGCAGCCTCGATTCGACAAGGCTCGGGGGCCCCGCGAACAGCGATGCCATGTCGAATTCCGCCCACCCGAGTGAGCGCAGCGCATCGAGATGCTCGACGAGCGTGGAGCTGTCACCGGGAAAACCGAGGATCGCGTCAATCACCACGATGACTCGGGAATCGGCGATGGGCTTGTCGAGCAGATCGACAAGCGCCGCACGGATGACGTCGTTGGTGATGCCGTTCGAGGTGAGGAGCATCCGCATCGGCCCAGGCTAGAGCATGGACGACGCGGCCACGGCGCCGGGCCCAAAGGGCGCATATCTCCCGGCATACCGCAAGCGTGCGATGCTCGAACGGGGATCCGTCAGCGGGCGAGTAGTTCGGCGTGCGGCATCGATAGTCAGCCGTTCTCGTCGTAGGCCCATACCTTCCAGGCTGCGCTGATGGGCTTGAGTGGCGAGCCCGCGTTCCAGAGCGGTGGTGGCGAAGGAGGAGCCGACTGACCGGTCCGCCTATGAGGCGCCCACACCAGGCGCGGTCTTCTGTGGTCTCGAATCACCATAGCGACGCCGTCACCTCGATGGTGTCGAACCCCGCCTTGTGACCCCACTCCTTTAGCCGCCGTCGGCGGTGGGTGCGCCCACCGGCGCTCGATGCACGCGCTGGTAGTGCCCTCCCCAGGACTGGAGGCCGCCAGTGAAGGGGTAGAGCCCAACGGCAGACGTTTACGACGGTATCGACCAAACGAAGGCACCCAGACTGGTCAGGATCCGGGTTGGCTGGTGGCGGCGGGATCGGCAGCCCAGGAGGCGAGTAGCCGGAGTCGTTCGGCAGACGAGGATCCGGGTTCGGCGGAGTAGATCAGGAGGACCTGTCCGGGTTCCGCGGTGATCGCGAGCTCTTCGTACACGAGCGTGAGGTCGCCGACGACGGGGTGGTGGAAGCGTTTTTGCCCGGATCCGTGGGAGCGGACGTTGTGGGCGGCCCAGAGAGTGCGGAACACATCGCTGCGGGTGGAGAGCTCGCCGACGAGGTCTTGGATGCCCTTGTCGTGTGGGTCGTGGCCGGCTTCGGCTCGGACGACTGCGACGCACATGTCGGCGAACAGGTCCCAGTCGGGGTAGAAGTCGTGGGCTGCCGGGTCGAGGAACTGGAACCGGGCGAAGTTTGGTACGCGCCCGCCGTCGCCGATCAGAGGTGAGTAGAACGCTCTTCCGAGGTCATTGAATGCGACGAGGTTCTGTCTCTGGTCCCGCACCACCGCGACGGAATCGGTGATGGATGCGAGGGCCCATTCCAGGCTTGGCCGCGGTGGGCCGGGCTTGGTGCTGCGTCGACGGTGGCGCCCTGAGGAAGGGATGCCGTCGGCGTTGCGTGCGAGGTCGAGCAGGTGCGAGTGTTCCGCGTCGGTGAGTTGTAGGGCGCGGGACACGGCGTCCAGCACCGCACCTGAGGCGCCGGCGATGGCTCCGCGTTCCAGTTTGGAGTAGTACTCGACGCTGACACCAGCGAGGGCAGCGACTTCGCTGCGCCGCAGCCCTTCGACCCGCCTATTGGACCCGGCCGCGATCCCTGCCGCATCCGGCGATACACGCGCGCGACGGGTCATGAGGAACTCTCGGACCTCTGATCGATTGTCCATCATCCCAGGTTAGGTCGGCGAAGCCTTCAGGAGGGATGCCCTGTCAGAGCACCCCGTGAAGGGTTCCCTTCCGGTACACCCCTCGTTAGGGACTCCCCCGCAGCGTGCGGACGAATGAGGCTTGATGACATGACCGAACAGATCGTTTCGCCACGGACGGGGTTCAGCCGGATCCTGCCCTCTCTGCTTCTGCTGCTGACGGTTTTCGGTCCGATCTCGATGGACCTCTACCTTCCCGCGCTTCCCGCGTTGACCGCCGACCTTGCCGCGGTCACCTCCGTGGCGCAGCTGACCGTGACGGCCTGCTTGATCGGGCTTGCCGCCGGCCAGCTGATTGCTGGCCCCGTGTCGGACCGGTTCGGCCGGCGCGGCATCCTGCTCATCGGCGTCGTCATGTACGTCGTCACGTCCGCACTGTGCGCGGTGAGTCCCACGGTGGAGTTGCTGATCGCTGCAAGGTTCGTGCAGGGACTGGCCGGCGGGGTCGGGATCGTCATCTCTCAAGCCGCCGGCCGCGACATCTACGCCGGCGGCGCGCTGATCCGGTTCTACGGCCGACTCACCGTGGTGGGCGGGTTCGCCGCGATCATCGGCCCCCTCCTGGGCGGACTGTTGAACACGGTCATCGACTGGCGGGGACTATTCATCTCCCTGGCCGTCATCGGTGCCACGATCCTCGTCATCGCACTGTGGATGTTTCCCGAGACCCTCCCCGCCGATCGGCGCACCACCGGCGGTTTCACACACACCGTGCATGACTTCCGCACCCTGCTGTGTGACCGAGTGTTCGTCGGGGCTGTGCTGAACCAGGGGTTCCTGTACGCCGCACTATTCGCATACCTGGCTGGGTCTACGTTCGTGCTGCAAGACATCTATGGGCTGTCCCCGCTCGGTTACGCCCTCGCCTTCGGGCTCAACTCCGCCGGCTTCATGACCTTCGGCTACCTCGCCGGCCGGGCCTCAGAACGGTGGAGCATCACCGGCACACTCAACACCGGCATCCTGATCGCCGGTGCGGGCGCACTGGGACTACTCGCTTCTGGTCTCACCGCTATGCCGCTGTGGGTGGTTATCGCGTCCCTGTTCTTGCTCGCGGGGGGTGTCGCGATCTCCTCACCGCCCGCCACAACCCTCGCCCTCGTCAACTACCCGCAAATGGCCGGCACAGCATCTTCTCTGCTCGGAATGGTTCGGTTCGGGTTCGGGGGAATCGCCGCACCCCTGGTCGGGGTTGCGGGTGCGCTCAGCATCCTTCCCCTCGGAGTAGTCACGACCGTCGCGGTGTTCCTTGCAGGCGCCGCCTACCTCCTACTCGCTCACAAGCACATCCCGACTGCGCCCGCCGCATCCGGGGCCGCTCCCTCCTCGAGCGACCTCGTCGAGTGAAGGGACCTCGTCATCGTCCGCCACCCTCGCGAAGGAGCCCATCATGAACATTGAACCCTCCACCCCCACCGTCAAAAACCCGCCGGAACAGTTCGCCGGCGACGTATGGGTCGACATGATCGCCGTCCCTCACGAATCGAACCAGCGAATGAATGTCGCGGTCGTCAAGTTCGCGCCCGGTGCCCGCACCGCCTGGCATTCCCACGCGCGCGGCCAATACCTGCGTGTCACGCGAGGAATCGCCCGCTTCGGCGACCGGGACGGCACCATCATCGACGTCCACCCCGGGCAGACCCTCTACACCCCACCCGGGCAGGACCACTGGCACGCCGCCGCCGGAGACACCTTCATGGAACACGTCGCCATGCTCGAAAACAGTGACGACCCCGCCGCCACCACCACGTGGAAAGAACACATCACTGACGACGACTACACCGGCCGCACCGGAAAGGATCTCAGCTGATGACCGAACACCAATCTGCTGCCCAGCAGTCGCTCGGCGGCTTCGCCGACAAACTGGTGTCCCTCACCGACGACGTCCTCTTCGAGGACGTCTGGAAACGCCCCGACCTGGCGCCCCGGGACCGCAGCCTCATCACCATCGCCGCGCTCGTCGCCGGCGGCAACACCGAACAGCTCCCCTTCCATCTCGCTCTCGGACAGCGCAACGGGCTCACCGACACCGAGATCGTCGAAGCCATCACCCACCTCGCCTTCTACACCGGCTGGCCCCGGGCCATGTCCGCGATCACCACCGCCCGCGCCACCCTCACCGGTGGCGATGACACAGAGCGGGACGGCCGATGAAGCGCCCCGGACTATTCTCGGCCGCCGTTAGCGCGCTCGTGATTGCCACGGTGACCGAGTGCGCTTCCACCCCGACCGCTGCTCCATCGCGCCCGTCCCCCGCCTCGGCGACCCCGGCCAGCATCGCGGTCGAGGAATCGTCGTCACCCGCACCGACACCCGCACTCGCGCCCGCCGATGAACCGGCGCAGATCGTGGGCACGGTGGTGCAATTCACCTCCGACCGCACCAGCGTCGACGTCACCATCGGTGAGGACAGCCCCGGCGTCCGCGACTTCCTGTCCCTCCTGCCCACGGAGCTGTCGTTCGAGGAATTCAACGGTAAGGAGAAGATCTCCTACCTGCCCCGGGAACTGAACTGGGCCGGCTCTCCCGGCTCCGACCCCGAAGACGGCGACCTCATCTACTTCACGTCGTGGGGAAACCTCGGCTTCTACTACGACGCATCGGGTATCGACTACTCCGATGCGACCCTCCACATCGGCACGTACACCGCCACCGAGGAACAACTATCCCTCCTCGAAGGCAGCCCCGTGACCGTCGAAATCGTCGACTGACCGACGCCGGCATCCTCGATCCACCGGAGCACATCTCATGACCACTATTGACAGCAGAACCGCCAAGCCCGGACGCGGGTCGGCGATTGCCCGCCCATTCGGCGGCACGGGGCATCATCGCATCGCCGCGGTCCTCGCTGCGGCGGCCGCGCTCACCATGATTGTCGGCTGCACCGCGACACCGGCAAGCCCCACCCGAACCGCCCGGCCTGTTCCGACTACCTCGGCTGCGAGCCCCACGCGGGCAAGCGCGGTCGCCCCGCAAGGAGACCCCGTCGAGTTCGCAACCGGGCTGGTCACGCCGTGGGCCATAGCGTTCGACGGGGAGACCGCGTTGATCAGCGAGCGAGACACGTCGAACATCCTCGAGCTCACGGGCATCGCCACCCGAATCGTCGGGACCGTCCCCGGCGTCGTGCAGCAAGGCGAGTCCGGGCTGCTGGGCATCGTCGTCGACAATCAGCGACGCCTCTACGTGTACTCCACGGCCGCTGACGGCAACCGCATTCAACGCTTCCCTCTCACCGGAGTTGCCGGCTCACTCGGCCTCGGCGAAGCGGAAACACTTCTCGACGGCATTCCCGCCGCGAGCTACCACGACGGGGGGCGGATCGCGTTCGGACCCGACGGGATGCTGTACGCCACGACCGGCGACGCCGGGCAGCGGGATGCCTCGCAGAACCTGAACAGCCTCGGCGGCAAAATCCTCCGGATGACCCCTGACGGCGGCGTGCCAGCCGATAACCCCTTCCCTGACTCCCTTGTGTACAGCTATGGGCATCGCAATCCACAGGGAATTGCGTGGGCGGAGGACGGGACACTGTTCGCTGCCGAGTTCGGGCAGGACACCTGGGACGAACTGAACATCATCATCCCCGGCGGCAACTACGGCTGGCCGACCGCCGAAGGCATCGCCGGCAACGGCGCCTTCATCGACCCTGTCCAGCAGTGGAACCCTGATGACGCCAGCCCCAGCGGCATTGCCATCGTCCGGGGCACCGTCTTCATCGCCAACCTTCGCGGGCAGACCCTCCGCACCGTCCCGGTCGCTAACCCGAGCACGTCCACGGACTACTACACCGGCACGTACGGGCGCATCCGGCACGTGGCCGAAGCGCCAGACGGGCAGCTGTGGTTCCTCACCAGTAACACCGACGGATACGGCTCTGGCGCCCGCGAGGGCGATGACCGCCTCCTCAGCGTCCCCCTCACCACCCAGCAATAACCCCGCGGGGGCGGCGCATCCGCGCCACCCCCGCACGTAGCGAAAGAAGCCGACATCATGCGCGCAACACTCATGTACTCCGCCGGAGACGTCCGCGTCGTCGACGTACCCGAACCCACGATCCAAGAGCCTACAGACGCGATCATCCGCGTCACCTACGCCTGCGTATGCGGGTCAGACCTGCACCCGTACCACGACCTCGAAGACACCCCCGAGGGACGCCACATGGGTCACGAGGCCATCGGCGTGATCGAGCAGATCGGCCCCGATGTCACCACCCTCGACGTGGGTGACACCGTCATTGTCCCGTTCGCGTGGTCCGACGGCACCTGCGCGTTCTGCCGAGACGGGATCACCACGTCCTGCGTCCACGGGGGATTCTTCGACGGCGCCCCGTCGGCCACGCAAGCGGAGAAGCTCCGGATCCCCTACGCCGACGGCACCGCCGTCGCCATCCCTGCCGGGACCGACGAGGCGCTCATGCCCTCCCTGCTCACCCTCTCCGACGTATACCTCACCGGCTACCACGCCGCCATCCGCGGCGGCGTTGAGGCGGGAAAGGCCGTCGCGGTGATCGGCGATGGCGCGGTCGGCCTCTCCGCCGTCCTGGCCGCGAAGCAGCTCGGCGCCGAGATCATCATTCTGATGGGCCGCCACACGGCTCGCACCGATCTCGGCCGCGAGTTCGGTGCTACGCACGTCATCGCAGAGCGCGGCGAAGAGGGTATCGCGAAGGTCCTCGAGCTCACCGGCGGCGAGGGGGCGCATGTCGTGCTCGAAGCAGTTGGTCACATGCCCGCCTACGAGCAGGCCTACGGCATCGTCCGCCCCGGCGGCGTCATCTCCCGCGTCGGCGTCCCCCAGTACGAAGACGCCGCCGTCGGCTTCGCGTCTCTGTTTGGCAAGAACGCCACCCTCACCGGCGGACCCGCCACCGTCCGCGCCTACCTCGAAGCCGCCATCCCCCAGGTCATCGACGGCACCATTGAGCCAGGGAAGGTCTTTGACCGCGAACTGCCACTCGACGAGATCGCCGAGGCGTACCGGTTGATGGACGCGCGAGAGGCACTGAAAGTCCTCATCCGTCTCTGACCGCGTGACCGGCGTCCGCGTGGGGTGGTCTGGTGGACCACGTTACGGTCCGCCCTTCCCCACGCGGACGCCGCCGGGTTGACTCGATATGCAACGAGAGGAACACCATGTCGGACAACACCATCACCCTGAACAACGCCGTTGCGCTCCCCACCATCGGACTCGGAGTCCTGCAGAGCGAGGGAGACGAGGCCACGTCGGCCGTCACCACCGCGCTGCAGACCGGGTACCGTCTCATCGACACCGCGGCGGCATACTTCAACGAGCGCGAAGTGGGCCGCGGCATCCGCGAGTCGGGCATCGACCGCAGCGAGATTTTCCTCACCACAAAGCTCTGGATGACTGACTACGGTTTCGACAGTGCCCTGCGTGCGTTCGACACGAGCGTCACCAAGCTCGGCGTCGACTACCTCGACCTCTACCTGTTGCACTGGCCCGTTCCCGCGAACTGGGCGCAGACCGTGGCGGCGTACCAGGCCGGTGAGCGGCTGCTCGCCGAAGGGCGGGTGCGCGCCCTCGGCGTGGCCAACTTCACGCCCGCGCACCTGAAAGCCCTCATGAAGGACACGGACGTTGTGCCCGCGGTGAACCAGATCGAGCTGCACCCGAACTTCCAGCAGCCGGACCAGGTTGCCATCCACGCTGAGCTCGGCATCGCAACGCAGGCGTGGTCGCCGATTGGTGGCGTGTACAGCTGGGCCGGTGAGAACGGGGCCGTGCCGCCGCTGCAGAACGAGACGATCCGCGCCATCGCCGATCAGCACGAGAAGACCCCGGCGCAGGTGATCCTCCGCTGGCATCTGCAGCACGGGCGCAGCGTCATACCGAAGTCCGTCACGCCGACGCGGATCGCGGAGAACTTCGACGTCTTCGGATTCTCGCTCACACCCGCCGACGTGGGAGCGATCGATGCTCTCGACACCGGGCAGCGCGGCGCGATCGACCCCGACATCGTCACGCCCGAGATCATCGACCTCACCATCGACGCGGCCTGACATGTCAACGCCGGAAGAGATCAGCAGCTTCCTGGTCTCCCGTCGTGCCCGGATCAGCCCCGACCAGGCGGGCGTTCCCGCCTACACGGGCCACCGACGGGTGCCGGGGCTGCGGCGGGAGGAGGTCGCCTTTCTCGCGGGGGTGAGCACCGATTACTACGCGAAACTGGAACGGGGGAACACCCGTGGCGCGTCGCGCGGGGTGCTCGAGGCGATCGCTCGTGCGCTGCAGCTGGACGAGATCGAGCGAGACCACCTGTTCAACCTCGTCGAGGTCACCACTGCGCCGCGCCGTCGCTCCCCGCGCCAAGCCCCCCGCACCGGTGTGACCCCGAGAACGCAGGCCGTGCTGGATGCGCTCACCGTGCCGGCGATCGTGCAGAATCCGCGCCTCGACGTGGTCGCAGCCAACGCCCTCGGAGCAGCCCTCTACGGCTTAACCCGCACCGACGTCGGCAGTGCCGCATTCAACGGTGCCCGTTTCCAGTTCCTCGACAGCCGCGCAGCCGATTTCTACGTCGACCACGAGCGCGGCAAGCGCAACGTGGTGGCCCTGCTGCACCAGGCCGCCGGGCGTGACCCCTACGACGAGGACCTCATCCGGCTCGTCGGTCAGCTCTCTACGCAAAGCGCCGAGTTCCGGGCCCTGTGGGCCCAGCACGACGTCATCCGCTACCAGCGAGGCTCGAAACGGTACCGACACCCCGCGGTCGGCCGCCTCGGCTTCGCATACGAGAGCTTCGACCTGAATACCGAAACCGGCCTCACCATGCTCGTCTACACCTACGAGCCGAACTCGCCCACGGCGGAGCGCCTCATGCTGCTCAGCGCACTCGGCCCGACCGCCGCCGACGCCCCGCGCGACGACGTCCACGTCGACCACCCCTGACCGCACTTCCCCTGGAGTCATCATGAACAACCTGATCACGCTCAACAACGGCGTCCGCATCCCTGCCGTCGGCTTCGGGGTCTTCCAGAGCGCCCCAGAAGAGACCGCGACCGCTGTCGAGACCGCGCTGAAGGCCGGATACCGCCACATCGACACGGCGGCTGGGTACGGCAACGAACGCGAAGTCGGGGAAGGTATCCGACGCTCCGGCATCGACCCCGCCGACGTCACGATCGAGACGAAAGTCTGGGTCAGCGACTACGGCTTCGATGAGACCCTGCACGCCTTCGACAAGAGCGCGACCAAACTTGGCGTCTCCCAGATCGACGTCTTCATCCTGCACCAGCCGATGCCGCAGCATTTCGAGCGCACCGTCCAGGCGTACCGGGCACTTGAGCGACTCCTCGCGAACGGCCAGGTCCGCGCCATCGGGGTGAGCAACTTCATGCCTCACCACCTCGCCGCCTTACGCAAGGAAACTACGACCGTCCCCGCGATCAACCAGGTCGAGCTGCACCCGTACTTCACTCAAAGCGCCGTCCAGCGAGCAGACGCCGACCTCGGCATCGTGACGCAGGCGTGGTCGCCCATCGGTGGGATCACTTTCTACCCCGGCTGGGGTGAGAACCGCAAGAGCGTCATGGAAGACGACACGATCGCAGGGATCGCCGCGTCCCACGGCAAGACGCCGGCGCAGGTCATGTTGCGCTGGCATCTGCAGCAGGGCCGCTCCGTCATCCCCAAGTCGACCAACCCGGAGCGGATCGCCCAGAATATCGACGTCCTCGACTTCGAGCTCGATGCGACCGATCTCGCCGCCATCGACGGGCTCGACCGCGGCGTGCGCGGCGGCCCCGACCCTGACGCAGTGGACCCCTCGACGTGGGACGTCGAGATCCCCGAGGCTGACACCGTCACGTCCGCGACGGAAAGTTCCTGATGCACGCACGCGTGCTCGGCGGATCCCTGGAGGTGTCCGCGGTCGGGCTCGGCTGTATGGGGATGTCGCAGGGATACGGTCCCAACCCGGGAGATCGCGCGGAGATGATCCACGTGATCCGTTCCGCCCGCGACGTCGGCATCACCTTCTTCGACACAGCGGAGGTCTACGGACCCTACGTAAACGAAGAGCTCGTCGGCGAAGCCCTCCAACCCGTCCGAGACGAGGTAGTCATCGCGACGAAGTTCGGGTGGGACATCCGAGACGGCAAAAGCATCGGCCTGAACAGCCGCCCCGAACAGATCCGTGGCGTCGCCGAAGCCTCCCTCCGGCGCCTGCGCACCGAGGCCATCGACCTCTTCTACCAGCACCGTGTCGACCCGGCGGTGCCCATCGAAGACGTCGCCGGCACCGTCGGCGACCTCGTGCGAGAGGGAAAGGTCCGGCACTTCGGCCTCTCCGAGGCATCCGCGGCGACGATTCGTCGCGCCCACGCGACCTTCCCTGTCACCGCTGTGCAAAGCGAGTACTCGTTGTGGACCCGCGACCCCGAGCCCGAAGTGCTGCCCGCCCTCCGAGAGCTTGGGATCGGCTTCGTCCCGTTCAGTCCGCTCGGCAAGGGATTCCTCACCGGCACCGTCGACGCGACCACGACATTCGCCCCGGACGACATCCGCAGATCCATCCCACGATTCAAGATCGAGAACCGCGCGGCGAACAAGGCACTCCCGGACTTCGTCACGGCGCTCGCACACACCCACGGAGCCACCCCCGGACAGATCGCCCTGGCGTGGCTGCTGGCCCAGGATGCGTCGATCAGCCCGATCCCCGGGACTCGCCGCATCTCGCGGCTCGAAGAGAACGCGGCCGCGACGACGGTGCCCCTCTCAGCCGACGACCTGAGCGACCTCGACTCCCTCGCACGTCGCGTCGGAGTCTCGGGAGCGCGCTATAACGAGCTCCACCAGTCGCTCGTGGGACGCTGACAGGCAGCTGTTGGGGGGTGCCCTTCCAGGGGGCGTTTCGACGGAGACTCCCTCCCTCCCCGTATCCGCCGTCAGCTGGGGGGCAACGCCCCCCGACGGCGAGCCGCCAGCTCCTTCACCTCCATCTGAAGCGTCTCACCGGCCGACATTGTTGGATGCTGGCCGCCGCCTCGACCCCCTGCATCACAATGACAATCGCTTCTCGAGGGGCCGCGCGCAAACCCCCGACGCGAGACACGGAAGCCCCCACCGGGGCCGCCGGAGGGGCCTCCGTGCTCAAAGATTCTGCGCCTCGATGCTACTGACTCCCGTGTCCGGCGTTGGAGCATCCGTACGATCTTCCGCAGCATTCGACGAGAGGTTGATTGGCACGTTCGGAGAGACGACGCTGGGCGGGGGGTCGACGATCTCGGCCTTCTCGACACGCTTGGAGGATCAGATGGGGAAGATCGTTGTCAGCAGCATGGTGAGCATCGACGGATACACCGAGGGACCCGGCGGTGACGTGTCGCAGATGCCCATGGACCTTGCGTTCGCTGAGCACAACGCCGACAGGGTCCGCTCATCGAGCCGTCTGCTCTTCGGAGCGGTGAGCTACGTCGGAATGATGCAGTACTGGCCGAATCAGGTCGACAACGCCGATGCAATCCCGGAAGACAAGTACATCGCCTCCCGGTACGCAAGCGATCTCGGCATAACTGTGGTCTCCGACCGTCTCACTCGAACCGACATCAAGGTGTGGGGCGACCGCACCGAGATTGTCTCCCGCGCGCGGGCACACGATCATCTGAGGAAGCTGCGTGACGCCGAGGCCGGCGACATCCTCGTCTTCGGCAGCCGCACCCTGTGGACGGACCTGCTGGCCCACGGCTTGGTCGATGAGCTGCACCTGCTCGTGGGGCCGAAGGTCGTCGCTGGCGACGACCGTGCCTTCACCGGGCTCCCGCAGATAGAGCTCACGCTGCTCGGAGTGCGCACCTGGAAGGACTCCAGCACGGTTGCCCTGTCCTACCGCCCCCGAAACGCAGCTCCACCAGCCCGGCGTGATGTCGACTACAACTGAGCTGCCATCCGTCGGCCATATTGTCCACTGCCGTCGCCCTGAACGTTATCCCTGAGTGCACGAATGGGCTGCGTTGGACAGCTCAGGAATCCGTCTTCGTGGGGTGACGCGAGTGGCTAGCGAGCGGCGTCACCCGGGTGCGATTCTGGACGGGTGACTGATGGCACTGCGGCTCAGCAGCTCCGCACCCTGATAAAGCAGCGGGTGCAAGCTATCGCGGCGCGTGATGCCCAGTACCTCGCGGACGTGCAGGCCGACGATGTTCTTGCCTACAAGGTTCTGCCACCTCTGCGCCTCCGTGGCTCCAACCAGGTGGCGGAGCAGACGCGGGCGTGGTTCGACGGGTACGCGCACGGCCCCGGATACGAGGTGCACGACCTGCAGATCGAGGTCGACGGGAACGTCGGCTCGACAGCATTCCTCTACCACGTGACCGGAACCTGCACTCGGGTGACGAGGTCTCCATGTGGGTGCGAGCCACACCCATCTGGAAACGCACCGACCGCAGTTGGAAGATCGTGCACGATCACGAATCAGTTCCTTGGGACCCCGTGACCGGCCAGGGACTCACGACGCTCGAACCCTGACCGCACCAGCGCGACCCGACAGCATCAGATGACGCGAGCATTCTTCATCTAGGGAACAACATGGCAACCACCTACACCTGGGACGTCTTCTCCACCCTCGACGGATACGGGTCATACGACCCCGGGCCCGAAGGCGTCGACTGGGGAGGCTACTGGTCCAAGCAGGGACCCGAGCTCCTCGAATGGCGTGCAAGGCGCTTCGAGAAGCCGCAGCGCATGGTCTACGGGGCCACCACCTTTCGCGAGGTCGCCGGGACTTTCGCCGCCGCGGCAGATCCGAACACCCTCGATGAGTGGAACGTGCGATTGTCGGCGATGCCGGCCACTGTTGCGTCCTCGACGCTTCAGGACACGCTCGGCTGGCCGGACGCGACGATCGAGAAGGGCGACGCGACCGCAATCGTCAGCCGGCTGAAAGAGACGTCCCCGGTGCCACTCCGATCCCAGGCCAGTCTGACCATGAACTGGTCGCTACTCGCAGCCGGTCTCATCGACCGCATCGAGGTGACCCTGTTTCCCGTCATCACCGGTCGCACAGGCACCAGCCCGATCTACGCCGGGCTCAAAGACTACGACCTCGAACTGCTCGACAACCAAACGCTCGATGGCCGCACCATCGCCCTGACATACCGGCCCTCGAAGCCCGCTTAGCCCGTACGCGCTCCGCATGCCGCCGTCACGTCCCGTAGCGCGCGCCCACGATTCGACGCCGAGAAGGTTGTGAAAGTGTTTTCCTCTAGTGGAGGTCGGTTGACAGAGGACATCTGACCCTGGAATGAATTCGCGGACGAGCAACTTATGGCGTTGGCGCTCGGAAACTGATTTCTGCGGCTTCGAATTTCTTGTCCAGCGCCTTGAAAGCCGATGGCTCAGCGGGCGCCGCGCCTACTCCCCCACGGACGCCTAGCCCGACCACTTGACCTGGCTGCCCCTGTGGAATCAAATCACGGACCCGAGCAAAACCTGATGCGGGCGTCGCGCGTCTTAAGCGCCTCCTCGTAGTCACTGCCGAACGGCCGTCCAGGTGTCCCAATCCTGACCTGCGCGTCACGACGAATCGGAGATGCCCGCGAGGATCTGCTCGCGTTCCTGGATCGTGAGAATGCCCTGGAACACGGTGTTCCTGCGCATCATGCGGCTGTCATCGTCTTCGCCGAGGAACACCCGCTGGAGGCCCTCGAAGTCGCAATTGCGGAGAAGAGCTTCCCACCGGTCGATGGCGTCCCGTGCTCCCCCGCTAGTGAGGTCCCGCTTACGAGGTACGTTCTGCAGAGCGCGCACGATGACGAACACAGGTTCCATGCGAAGACGCTCAGCGAGCGCACGATGAAGAGCGAGCGCAACGACGTCACTAGGGGTTGTCCTGACCACGACTGACTTCCTGTTGGTCGGTTTCGAGCGGCTTCACCTACGTTCCACGGGAGACCGCCCCGATGCAAGTGAGCCGTCCGCCGGAATCGAACCGCCTCAACCATCCAGACATCGCGTCCCACGCGAAAATGCTTGCTGCACCAGATCCCCGCCCGGTGGGCATCTCTCACGGGCGCGCTCGTGTTGGGGGCGCAAGGAGCGCCTTGCGTGCTCGCCGCACAGTGCGCCAATACTATGAGCGCGTGATACACACTCCCCTGCACCAACTGCTCGGCGTGGGACCCGGGCCACTCACAGAGCAGATGATTGACGCCGCAATCGCTCAGGGACTTGTCGAGTCAGATCGGTTGGACTGGAAGAAGCACCTCCCAGCCGAAAGAGACTTTAAGACCTCTGGCATCGTCAAGGACGTCGCAGCGTTCGCGAACAGCGGCGGGGGCATCCTGATCTTTGGCGTTGAGGAAAACCAGAAGGCCGCTTCCGGGCGCGTCGACGCCGGTGATCTCAACGAAAGCTACGAACGTACGATTCAAGCCGTGAGCTACAGTGCAATCTCTCCTCCAGTCATAGGTGTGCGGTCGTACAAGATCCCCGCCGCAGGAAATGACCGGCTCGCGGCAATCATCGTGCCAGCCAGTGTGGACGGCCCCCATCTGATCTTCGACGGGAACAAGCAGTCGTTTAGTGCACCCCTCCGCGTCAATTCCGACACGCAGTGGATGAATGAGCGCCTCCTCGAGGCGAGTTATCGCGCCCGGTTCGAGGCTGCGCGACGTGGACATGAGCACTTAGAAGCCCTGTATATAGACATGACGAATTCGTTCGACCCGCATCGGAATGCTGTCCTGGTGGGGGTCGCCCGACCTCGATTGCTGAGCCCTAATCCAAAGCGACGCAAGCAGCCCGAGATCGCGGCGCTGACGGCGAAAGCGCAGGATGACGCCTGGTACTGGCTCGGACAAGGCGACTATCAACCGCTGACCGATGTCACCGGCTACGGTGCCCGCCCGGGCCTGCGCGGATGGATCGTGCCGCCCACTGAGAGAGTTTCCTGGCGACGTGCTCGCGCTGCGATCTTTGATGACGGTGCCGTTGGATTGGTCTGGGAAGCTGGCGGGCACCGCTACGGCGCCAACGGCGCCAACCTGCCGGCGCACCATGTCCCCGCTGACGCGGTAGAAGGATTCGTGGCAGCGCTACTTGCGTTGATCAAAACCGTGTCTGACGACGCCCCTGCGGGCGATGTCGAGCTGCTGGTAGGTGTGGAGTGGATGCCGTCCGAGTACACGTCCGCCGGCAATGAGCGCCTAGTTTTCGAACCGGCTTACGACTTCGTCAGAGGCGGCAACTCAACGACCACCCTCGGCGGCAACTACCGCCCTGTCCACCGTGTCGTTGATCCGAGTCAGGAGGAGACGGTGTACCTCCAGACCGTCGTCGACGTCGCGATTGACTGCCTAAACCAGGCGGGCATCCGACACCTCGTAAGACTCAGCACCGATCTGCCAGCGCGTTGGTAGCGGCGAGGCCAGGCAGTCTGCGGATGCGCGCCCTGCCTTGTACCGATCCCTCGACGGGCGCCACATACGGATGCCGCTAGGAAGGGATGCTCTCGCCGTGGAGGTGAACCTCTTCAACGGCAGGCGCGGCGCTCACTGAAAATACTTGGTCACAGCGTGGCGGTTTACGGTCTGTTCAGAGCCCGACATTGCCCGAGGCCGAGAGCCCGATTCGGTCAGGACCTCTCATCGCCGTCCAACGTTGCGTCCCAAAGATTACGACGGTGAAGGTCATCGTCCTTCACTTCCAAGAAGGGGCGAAAGGCAGGATGTACGCGATAGCGAACATCCATATTGTGCCGGGTGGCGAATCGCTGGGCTACCTTTACCTGGCGACGGGCGTCGGTCTCTCCCTCAACGTGCACGAACTCCCCGGATCGGACCTCGACTCCGAGAAACGACGTCCGCACAAGCCAGTCTCGAATGAAACTGGCTTCACCGAACGTCTCCAGCAACTCCACCAGTTCAACACCGACGCAGAGCACGTCGCCCACTACGACGAGAAGGAAGACGCCGGCGCCGCTGCCGAGGTCGAGTGGTTGAGCACGGTTCTCCCGGAACGGTAGGGCACCGTAATCGATCTGGGAGCGGGAACGGGGCAGTTCGCGCTCCTCGCCGCTCAACGATGGTCGAACGTGGTCGCCGTCGACCCTTCGCCCGTGATGCTGAGCGAATTGCGCCGCAAGGTCACGGCGACGGGTGCGCCGGTCACGGTCGCGGAGGGCGGCTACCTCACCTTCGAGTACCCGGCGGGCAGCGCGGACCTCGTGTACTCGCGGTACGCCCTGCATCACCTCCCCGACTTCTGGAAAGCGCTCGCGCTGGACCGGATGCGGCGCATGCTGCGGACCGGCGGGTTCCTCCGCGTGTGGGATGTGGTCTACAACTTCCCCGTCTCCGACGCAGTCGAACGCATCGAGCATTGGTGCTCGACCGGCTACTCCGACGGAGAGGGCGGCTGGACGCGCGTCGACCTCGAGGAGCACGTCAGCGACGAGCACTCGACGTTCACATGGCTCCTGGAACCGATGTTCACCCAGGCCGGCTTCTCGATCGAGCGGGCCGAGTACAACAACAACGGGATCTTCGCGAGATACCTTCTCCGCGCCGTGTAAGCGCGGACGCGTCCGTTTCTGGATCGGCTTATGCAAGCACGATGGCGTGCATCCGGCCCGGCCTATGGCTCCAATCTTCCTGGCTGTCGCTGGAACCTCCTTCGCCGTGGGAGTCGCCCTCGTTCTTGCGACGAGGCCAAACGTTGATTGCGGGCTGTCATCGTCCCTCTTCGGTGTTTTCTGCGCGCTGCTCTTCGCAGCCGCAGTAGCGAGGATCATCTGGCTCCGCCAGAAGCGAAACCGCGAGCTCTAGTTTCTAAGTGAGGGGTCCGCCGCCTCGTGCGGAGAGCGATCCCCAGCGGTCGATGACGACGAGGCAAGAGTTCGTCGTTAGACGGGCTCGATGAGCGTGGGGTCGGTGGGGTCCGCCGTGCGGGTGTTGTTGACTTTGCGGTCGACGTCATGGCTAGTGATCGTGCAGGCGACGCGGTCGGACTCGACGGTGAGCAGCTGAATCAGGTCCTGCTTTCCGGCGTCGTCGAGTTTGTCCGGCGACAGGTATTCGTCCCAGACGTCGTGCTCGAGGAACACCGGCATCCGGTCGTGTATCTCCCCCGACGCATCCCGTGCGGGACGGGTGATGATCGACGCTGACACCTCCCAATCGTCGTCCACCTTTCGGGCGGTGTAGATGCCCGCGGCCGCGAGGAGCATCCCGTCGCTGGAGTGCAGGAAGTGAGGCTGCTTGTTGCCCGCGGTGCCGGTCCATTCGAAGTAGCCACGCATCGGGAACAACGCCCGAGAGGATGCGAACGCGCCCTTCCAGAGCCCGTTGGTCGCGACGGTCTCGATCCTGGTGTTGAAGTTCGGGCGTTTGGAGTCCTTCATGAACGCCGGGTGGAAGTTCCACACCGCGGTGTCCACGGTTCGTTGGAACTCCCCCGTCTCCGGGTTGGCACGTTCCCGCACAATCGGGACGACCTGGGTCGGCGCGATCGAGTACCGCGGGGTCCAATCCTGCGCGTCGCCGCCCGCGGCGACGAACTCACTGATGAGTGAGTCAACTTTCTCGTTCAGAGCGAATCTGCCGCACATACCGGCGAATGTACCAGCCGGCCTTTGCGCCCCCTAGGGCCTGCAAGTTTGTGGACAGCCACATCGCGAGGCCGACGCGATCGTTGCTGTTCCGGTTATGCGCGCCGTCAGCCCGATCCCCCCTCCCTCGACGGCTCGTGGTCCACCGCGGAGCCTCAGCTGCACCCCCAACCACGACGGCACTGCGGCTACTTAGGCGGAGGCGCGGTGCGTGCCATCGTCCTCGGTGCGGTGCAGGTCTCACACGACGCTCTCCCGCGCCCGCGTCGGTGGTATGGAACCGCCACCCTTAGAGCCCGTGGTGGTGCTCCAGTGGCGCTGACTACACCGAGCCTCAACGAGTCGCTGGAGCGACTGGGCTCGACCGTGTCAACGCCCTCTACCTCCACGACCCTGAACGTCACAGCCTCGAGGCCGCCTCGACGAACGCTCTCCCCGCCATGGAGGAACTGCGTCGCGAGGGGTGCGTCGACCGCATCGGGGTGGGCTCGATGGACACTGACGCGTTGGCCGCGGTCGTGACAGAGGCCGATCTCGACGTAGTGATGATCGCCGGGCGCTACACGCTCCTCGAGTAGCCCGCCGCCGTGACCGTCCTCCCCGCGTGCCATCTCTGCGAAACGGAGGTGGTGGCAGCATCAGTCTTCAACTCGGGAGTGCGCGCTCGGCCGGAGCCGCGACGAAACGCCCGCTACGAGTACGGCAGGGCGTCCGACGAACTCTGGGAGAAGCTTCAGCGCATCTTCGCTCTGTGTCGGCTGTTCGGCGTGGCCCTACCTGCCGCCGCCCTGGTCTACCCTGCTCGCGAGCACGCAGCGACATAGGTGGTCGTCGGAGGAAGCCGACCGGCCCACCTTGTTCAGGATGTCGAGTACGCGACGACAGAGATTCCCGAGGCGTTCTGGCGAGCGCTCTCCGACGCCGGTCTCATCTCCGAGGAGATCGAATAACCGAAAGGCCTACTGTGCTGAGCGGAACCCGCCCCCTCCTCACCGCCGAGCTGCTCCTGCACCTCGACGCGATGGGGCACTCCGACGCCGTGGTCGTCGCGGACGCGCATTTCCCCACACCAGCTCTCGCGTCTCGGCTCGTGAAACTGCCTGGCACCCGGGGCGCCCGAGGGTCTCGCCGCGATCCGCAGCGTCATCCCGCTCGACGACGCTCCCGCGCTCGATCTGATGGCCTCCGCCGACGCCGAGGTGCTGGACGTGCAGCATGAACTGATGGCGGCTGCCGGAATAGACAAGGCGACCACGCGGTTGACTGATCGTCACGAGTTCTACGACGTCGCGCGGATGGCCTTTCTCATCGTCCGCACGGGAGAGACTCGCATCTACGCGAATGCGCACTTGCGCAAAGGAGTCGTCACCTGACACCCGGCTCTGAGCTGGCCCGCGTCTGGAACGTATCGGGCGCAGCAGGCGGCGTGGGCACGGCGAGGCGTGCTGCGCCGTGCCCACGCCTCTATTCCGCGCGCGTCTGTCGAGTCACCTGGCGCCGCTAGATAAGCCCCCGTAGCGACCCGCTCGGCCCTGTGTCGTCACCCAAGCCGGCCGCGGAGGAGAAATACACCCACGTGGCGGCCGCCGCGCTCGGTTGCGTCTCCGGCCGCCCGGCTGACCAGCCGGCGACCACTCAGCCGCGGCGCAGCGGGGATGTACGCGACAGGCGCTCGACGATGGCCGTCAACCAGCCGCGAGTACCGGCGAACGGCCCACACAACACCTCGACGATGCACGAGACGGCGAAGCTACCATCCACGGTCACTCGAAAGTCCGGCAGGAGTGAGCTCGGCCCGCCCTGGTTGACGGCCCTCATGGCGAGCACGAGGGGTGAGTCATCCGGCACGTCAGCCAGCGCCTGGTAGATCGTTCGGAACAGCAGCATCGTCTCCGCGTCGGATGCTGAAACACCGTCCAGTGAGAACCCGACGTCTCGTGCCCACTCGGCAATAGCGCCGCCCGGGTCGGCGCTGTAGAGGTCGTTGATGGACAGGACGAGGTTGCCCTCGTCGGTCGTCCGGTTGGAGTCGTCGCCGAAATAGCGCTGCCAGGAACGGGTGCCATCCGAGGCAACGGGAGAAATGGCCGAGGTGGGGAAGAGATCGTGGAGTGGCATCGTGCTGCTTTCGTCGTGGTGGTTGCCAGAGGCTTGAACGTGCACCTCCCCTATGCGCGGTCTCCGACTCGCGACGCGCCCGGATCGTGGCAAGAACTCCTTCGCGAGCCCGGTTCTGGTCGGCCATCGATGGAACGTCCGACCGACAGCAGGGGTCAAGTAACACCCCCCTGACAGACGGACGCGAGAGATACTTCGCAGACTGCCGAGCCGGGGGCCACGCGCCGACGGCGTCGCCCGTCGCGCGCGGCTACCGGAAGCCGCGTCTCGTCAGACCCATCGTCCGGTTGTCGGGGAGAACCTTGCACCAGGGGGCGTGCCCGTCGGGCACGTGGCGAACGTCTGGGACGAGGTCAGCTCGCTTCGCGCAGCTGTTCTCCGTGACCCCGGTCTCCCGATGGTCCAGCGTCTTAGTGGCCGCCTCGAGACTCGCCTGGTCCGAGGTCGCGGTCGCAACCGAGCGGCGTAGTGCTCAAGGCACCATATGCACGCTGATAGTCGGCACTAGCTCAGTCGTCGCTGACCACATCCGCACCGCACACAACGACCGATAAAGGTCCTGCTGTCCAGAGACCCGGCCCGTCTTGGTATTAAAGACGAACGGACTCCCCGTCGTGTTCTCCCTCGCCCGCCGCGGAGAGTCTGCGCCCAAAAATCAGGAATGGGAACTGTCCTCTGCAGGCCTCCGTCTTGGTGTGCGGCTGGTACAACTTCGGGCCACCCTTCTCCTGGACCGCCCCTCGGATACTCACGGTGGGCACGCGGCCTGGAGACGAAAGCCTGCCCATCACTGTTCGCTCGCGTCACCCAACTATGCGGATGTCCCAACATCGCCTCGACGACATCCTGCAGGCCCGACTTCGAGTGGACCCAATGCGGTTCGACCGCTCACGGTCGCGGCGTAAACGCCGACGGCTGGGAGTCCCATGTCCTCGGCGGTGGAGATGGTGACAAAGGCGGCAGCCCGTCGGTTAGGAGCGGGAGGGTGGCCGGCACAGTGAGGACGGCGCCCCCGGCATTTAACGCAAGGCAGTGATCGTTGTTCATACTCGGGGTCAGCTCTGACGGCGCGCCTGGTCAAATGGTCAGGTCGGTGACTCATGTGGGCGCCGCGGCGCCGCGGCCGATTTGGCAGCATCCTTAGGGGTGCGTGTGGGGTGCGCGCTGTCAGATGGGCCCATTTTCGGGCGCTGCGCGGCAAGAACGACCCAAGCCAAATTGGCGGTGGATTGGCGGTGAAAAACCCGACTAGCCAGAGTCAGCCGCAAGTGTCCGCAGATTTGACCCGCGGAAGCTTGCCAACACTTGCGGTTCTCTATGGTCAGTTGCCAAATTTCGTCACATTTACACCGTGGATGTCGTCGGTTCGATCCCGGCAGGGCCCACACTAAGAGACTCGCGCCGCGAGGCGCCCCCGCTCTCAGGTTTCCGGTGCGGCAGTCTTGTGGGAGATCGTCGTGTGTGGTCAGCCGGCCCGTCGGCGCCGAGCTCTTCCCCTTGCGAAGCCGAAGGCCATCACGACGACGATCACGACGGACACGACTGTAAGGAGCCCGCCCAACCCCGCGACAGTGCGGCCCGGGGTCCCGTGACCCTCGACCAGAGCTGCGCTCGGTTCGGTAGCGCTGTAGATGACCGTGACGCTGGAACCGAAAGCGGGCTTCGCGTCGGGCGCCCAGTCGGCCCAGACCGAATGCACGGAAGCGTCGCTGGCGACGTACTCGACCCTGAAGTTGTGCGTGGGGGCCTCGGCGCCGTCATTCACCTCGACCACCGTCCCCGTCGTGCGCGAACCACTCGCGACGAGCTCCCGGTCGGCGGCGTTCATCGACGACCCGATAACCAGCAACACGGGCCCGGCGAGGAGGATGACGGCGATCACGATCGTCTGGAACACCGGGTGGTACACGAAGCTCCGGGGCGCGTTGGCGGAGCTGTAGGACGTCATCACGTGCCCATCTCAGCACAGGCTCATCGGCGGCGCTCCGTGGTCAGACGACTCGAAGCTCATACGCGAGGATCACCGCGTGAACGCGGTCTCGCACGTGGAGCTTCGCGAAGATGCGGTTGACATGCGTTTTCACCGTCGCAGGAGTCAGGTGCAGGTGAGCGCCGATCTCGGGGTTCGACAGACCCCGGGCGATCGCGAAGAAGACGTCGAGCTCGCGCGGCGTGAGACGGTCGAGGGGTTCGGGCCGGCTGTCGCCTCAGGGAGAGACTCCCCCACCCCATGCGTCTCGTACGGCGTCGGTGCTCGTGCACGGCTCGATCGGATCGGGGTCGTCCGCCAACGTCTGCAGTTCGCGCGCGACAGCGCTCTTGCTCATGCCCAACGCCGCAGCGATGTGCCGTACGGGGTGCACCGGGTGTATCTCGAGAAGCGCGCGAATCGCCTGAGTCTGAACGGTGCGGTAGACCCGCTGCCGCGCGGCCGCGTCGGAGGCGGCGTAGGCGACGGCCCGTCGGATCTGCTGTGCATCGGCTCCGACCGCGAACTCCGCGCTGAGAGGATCGGGTGATCCACCGTCTCTGGAGACGGTGGATACTGGGCCGCACGGATCGTCGAGGGCAAGAGAGGGGCGGGCGCCGTCAGAGCGCGCGTGGGTGCCGCGTCCCCCGTGGGCGGCAGGTGGGAGGCCTCCGTACGGTGTCGACATCCGCATCCAATCGGGCGTGGAGTCGGCGGGGTGCACAACGACACGTGGTTCTCGGGAGCCCCTGCGGTCATGCGGCGCCACCCGGCCCAGTGCGCCGTCTCGGCGTCCGAACTGAGGTCACTCTAATTCAGTTTGTCCCCCAAATGGGGGACATGAACACAGTCTCAGGTGATCGATACCTCATACCGCCGGGCGGGAGAACCCCGGGGTGGCGCAGGCGGCGCCGCCATAGCGTGTCGATGTCAAGGGTGTCGCTCAGAATGACCCCGCATCGTTCGCCGGAGGAGAAGAGACCATGAGTCAGCCCGCACAGCAACAGAACGTTCCCGGCACGGAGGCCGACCTCGACCCGCTCGCCGACCACGGCGAGCACAGCTACGTCGGTTCCGGACGCTTGACCGGCAAGATCGCATTGATCACGGGTGCGGACAGCGGCATCGGCAAGGCGGTGGCTATCGCCTACGCCCGCGAGGGGGCAGACGTCGCGATCGCGTACCTGTCGGAACACGACGACGCACGCGACACCGCGCGCTGGGTCGAGGAGGCCGGTCGGCGGGCAATCCTCCTGCCCGGGGACCTCTCCGATCCGGCGACCTGCCGAAGGATCGTCGCCGAGACGACCGAGCAGCTGGGCGGACTCGACATCCTCATCAGCAACGCAGCGTTCCAGATGTACCGCGACGACATCACCGACATCCCCGACGAGGAGTGGGACTTCACCCTCGCTACGAACCTCAGTGCGTACTTCCATCTCGCCAAGGCCGCCGTGCCACTGCTGAAGCCGGGGTCCGCCATCATCGCCACATCGTCGATCCAGTCGGACTCCCCTACTCCGCAGCTTCTCCCGTATGCGATGACGAAGGCGGGGATGGCGAGCATGACGGCCTCGCTGGCGCAGATGCTGGGCGAGCGAGGCATCCGCGTCAACGCCGTGGCGCCCGGTCCGATCTGGACGCCGCTCATCCCGTCGACGATGCCCGCGGAGGTGGTCGAGTCCTTCGGGGGCGATACCCCGCTCGGTCGCCCGGGTCAGCCGGCCGAGCTCGCCGCGGCCTATGTGCTGCTGGGCTCGGACGAAGGCAGCTACATCTCGGGTGCCGTGCTGCCGGTCACCGGAGGCAAGCCCATCCTCGGCGCGTAACGCGGGCGGCGCCCCCGGACGTCAACGAAGGATGCCGCGTTGCCGAGCGGCGGAGATCGCCGCGGTTCGGGACGCGACACCGAGCTTGGTGAAGATGTGGGCCAGGTGCGACTTGACGGTCGTCTCGCTCACGAAGATCGCCGAGGCCACCTCGGTGTTCGAGAGGCCGGAAGCGACGAGCTCCAGCACCTCGATCTCCCGCGAACTCAGGCTCGCCTGCGGCGCGCGCATCCGGTCGAGCAGGCGCGACGCGATCACGGGCGCCAGTGCGCTCTCCCCCGCCGCTGCGGCACGCACGGCGCCGATGAGCTCGTGGGGCGGGGCATCCTTGAGCAAATACCCGCTCGCTCCCGCCTCCACGGCGCCGAGGATGTCGGCGTCGGAGTCGTAGTTGGTGAGAACGAGCACGTACGGTGCGGCGTCGAGGGCACGGATGCGGCGCGTGGCCTCGGCGCCCGACCCCGTCGAACCCGACCCGAACTGCAGATCCATCAGCACGACGTCGGGGTTCACGCTCTCGGCGAGGGCGACGGCATCGTCGGGCGTTGCGGCCTCGCCGACGATCACGAGATCCTCCTCTGTGTCGAACAGAGCAGTCATTCCCGCCCGTACGATCGGGTGGTCATCGGCGATCACGAGCCGAATCATGCGGCTCCCTCCAGAACGAGATCGACGGCGAGGGTCGTGCCTCGGTCGGGCGTGGAATCGATCGACAGAGTGCCGCCGAGCTGGTCGATGCGCTCGCGGGTCGCACGCAGACCGAACGAGTCCGAGCGACTCCGCGAGGCGTTGGCCGCTGATTCGGGGTCGAAGCCCGTGCCGTCGTCTTTGATCGTGAAGCGCAACCGCTCGCGATCGGTGGCGAGGGTGATGGTGGCGTGGTGGGCCTGCCCGTGCTGGATCGCATTCGCGACGGCGCCCTGCGCCACCCGCAGGAGGGCTGTCTGCACGTGCATCGGCACCGACATGCTGTCGGCCACCCGCACGTCGACCGTGAGTCCTTCGACGGCCCACTGTGTGCGGGCGAGCCGACGCAGTGCCCCGCCCAAGCCCCTGTCTTCGAGGTCGGGCGGGGTGAGTTCACGGATGAAACGGCGGGCTTCGGCGAGATTGTCGGCGGCCGTCTCCCGCGCGAGACGGATGTGTTCGATACCGGGTCGCGACGGATCGGCGCGCTCTGCGGCATGGAGAAGCATCTGGATGCTGGACAGGCCCTGCGCGACCGTGTCATGGATCTCCCGAGCGAGCCGGGCTCGTTCGGCGAGAACGCCCGACTCGTGCTCGGTGGCGGCGAGCTGATCGCGCGTGGCCAGAAGCTCGCGCATGAGCGCATCTCGCTGCTCGGCCTCCCGGGCCAGAGCCTGATAGCCCAGCCCGATCAACAGGGCGACAGCCGCGCCCACGATGGGACCCACGACCCCGCCGACGCTCCATCCGCCGTGAAGACCGAGGGCGCAGATCGCGATCGTCGTTGTGACGACGATGGCGGCGGAACCCCACCACCGGCCGAGGAGATGCAGGTAGAGGAAGAACAGCGGAAAGACCAGATACGACGCCTCGGGCGTCAGCCAGAGAAGCGCGATCCACTCGACGGAGAGGAGTCCCAGCCAGATCGTGCCGCCCGTTCGGCGGCGACGTGCCCGCCGAGCGATCGACGCGCCGAGCGCATACGTCGCCAGCAGAAGAAGGCCGAGGCCGATGATCGCGGCCTCGGCGTCGGCGCGCGTCAGCACCGCTCGTGCCATGACGAGCACGGTCAGGGCGCCGAAGACGACGTGCAATCCGATGCGCAAGCCCACGAAGACCGGGGTCAGCGCGTTGTGGGCCATGGTCGGAATCCTACGCAGCGGGGTGTTCCCCGCATCCTCCGAAAGGACGATCCGGAAGACGGCATTTCGGCCCGATGAGGCTGTGCCCGCGGGCGATGTCGTCGGCGCCGCGAGTGGCGAGAGTGGACTGCGTCGCCGCCCCTCACGCCGTGTGCGGCAGGAAAGGACCCCCATGTTCGTCGCTCTTCGCGACCTCCGCTTCGCTCGCGGACGGTTCATACTCATAGGTTCGGTGGTCGCTCTGATCACCGTGCTCGTCGGGTTCCTGAGCGGCCTTACGGGAGGCCTCGCCACCCAGAACATCTCCGCCGTTCTGGCACTCCCGGGCGACCGGATCGTCTTTGCAGCCCCCTCGGCCAACGCGCAACCGACGTTCGCCGATTCCGTGATCACCTCCGAAATGGTCGAGGAGTGGTCGGCCACCGCGGGTGTCGGGGAGGTCGAGCCCATCGGCGTGAGCCAGACCCGTGCCGAGTCCGGCGACGCACGCACCGCCGTCGCCGTGTTCGGTGTGCAGGCGGGTATCGACGGTGCCCAGGTCGGGGGCGACGGCTCCGTCGTCGTCTCGGAGACGGTCGCCTCGGCGCTCGACGTCGCCGCGGGCGACGTCCTCACGATCGCGGGGACGTCGTACACCGTGGAGTCGGTCGTGGCCGACCTCTGGTACAGCCACACCCCGGTCGTGCAGATGACGCTCCACGACTGGGAGGCGTTGTCGGCGGTCACCGGCAACCCCGGCGCGTACGCCACGGTGATGGCGGTCACCGGCGATCCCGACTGGGCAGCGGCTGATGCTTCCGCCGCAACGGTGTCGACGACGACGCTGTCGTCGCTGACGGCGCTCGCGTCGTTCCGCTCGGAGATCGGATCGCTTCTGCTGATGGTTGTTCTGCTATTCGGCATCTCGGGCCTCGTGATCGGAGCGTTCTTCACCGTCTGGACGATGCAGCGGAAGAGCGACATCGCCGTCCTCAAGGCACTCGGTGCGAGCACCGCATCCCTCATCCGCGATGCCCTCGGGCAGGCGCTCGTCGTGCTGGTGCTCGGGATCGGTGTCGGACTCGCTCTCGTCGCCGTCCTGGGCGGCCTGGCGGGTTCCGCCCTGCCGTTCCTGCTCAGCCCTCTCACCACCATCGTGCCGGGCGCGATCATGATCGCCCTCGGTCTCGCCGGGGCGGCGTTCGCCCTGCGATCCGTCACCTCCGCCGACCCCCTCACCGCACTCGGGAGCAACCGATGATCCGACTCGACGACGTCACCCTCACCTTCCCCGACGGCGATTCCCGCATCACCGCGGTCGATCACGTCACTCTCTCGGCACGACCCGGCACCGTGACGGGCATCACCGGCCCGAGCGGTTCGGGAAAGTCCAGCCTTCTCGCCATCGCCGCGACGCTGATCCGCCCCGATTCGGGTCTCGTCCTCATAGACGACGTCGATGCGTCAGCCCTCAGCCTGAGTGAAGCGACGGCCCTCCGGCGAGAGAAGATCGGCATCGTCTTCCAGCAGTCCAACCTCATCCCCTCGCTGACGGCGCGTGAGCAGCTCGTCGTCATGGACGAACTCCGCGGTCGTGGCCGGAGGAATCGCAGCGCGGCGCGCACAAAGGCCGACGCTCTGCTCGAGTCGGTGGGCCTTCTTCCCCACGCGGATAAGCTCCCCCATCAGATGTCGGGAGGCCAGCGCCAGCGGGTCAACATAGCGCGCGCCCTGATGAACGACCCGCGCGTCCTTCTGGTCGACGAACCGACCAGCGCCCTCGACCAGGAGCGCGGAGCTGAGATCATCGAGCTCATCCTGAGGCTCAGCGGGGAGACGAACACCTCGACGCTTCTCGTGACCCACGATCTCGTGCATCTGCCCCGCATGCACGACGTGAAGAACATCGTGGACGGACGACTCGTCGAGGCGGCACACCTGTCGCGATGATCCGGATGCTTCGCGACTCGCTAGGCTGGTCGATGGTGCGTTGTGCGGATCGAACAAAGCGATCCGCGTTGCCATGGTGAGTGTCTGGCATGATCTGCCAGCCGAAGAAAGGTCTTCTGTGACTGTTCACGACCAGGATCCGTACTCGCAGGGGCCGCAGGACAGCGATCCCGAAGAGACCTCGGAATGGCAGGAATCGCTCCAGCAGCTGGTGGAGGCCAAGGGCCCCCAGCGTGCGCGCGAGATCATGCTGAGTCTCCTCAAGGAGTCGAAGGACCTGCACCTCGGGGTGCCGATGGTTCCGACGACCGACTACATCAACACGATCGCCGCCGAGAACGAGCCCGAGTTCCCCGGCGATGAAGAGGTCGAGCGCCGCTACCGCGCGTGGATCCGCTGGAATGCGGCCGTCACCGTGCACCGAGCGCAGCGCCCCGGCATCGGTGTCGGCGGGCACATCTCGACCTACGCGTCGTCGGCCGCCCTCTACGAGGTCGGGTTCAACCACTTCTTCCGCGGCCAGGACCATGCGTCCGGCGGCGACCAGATCTTCGTGCAGGGTCACGCCTCGCCCGGAACCTACGCCCGCGCCTACCTCGAAGGTCGTGTGACCGAGGCGCAGCTCGACGGATTCCGCCAGGAGAAGTCCGCAGCGCCCAACGGACTTCCGTCGTATCCGCACCCCCGTCTCATGCCGGAGTTCTGGCAGTTCCCGACGGTGTCGATGGGGCTCGGCCCCATCAACGCCATCTACCAGGCGATGTCGAACAAGTACCTCACCAACCGCGGGATCAAGGACGTCTCCGACTCGCACGTCTGGGCGTTCCTGGGCGACGGTGAGATGGACGAGGTCGAGAGCCGCGGCCAGCTCCAGGTCGCTGCGAACGAGGGCCTCGACAACCTGACCTTCGTCATCAACGCGAACCTGCAGCGCCTCGACGGCCCGGTCCGCGGAAACGGCAAGATCATCCAGGAGCTCGAGAGCTTCTTCCGCGGCGCGGGCTGGAACGTCATCAAGGTCGTCTGGGGTCGCGAGTGGGACGACCTGCTCAAGCGCGACACCGATGGTGCGCTGCTCAACCTGATGAACATCACCCCCGACGGCGACTACCAGACCTACAAGGCCGAGAGCGGCGCGTACGTGCGCGAGCACTTCTTCGGTCGTGACGAGCGCGCCGCCGCTCTGGTGAAGGACTACACCGACGACCAGATCTGGAACCTGAAGCGCGGCGGCCACGACTACCGCAAGGTCTACGCGGCGTTCAAGGCGGCGCAGGAGCACAAGGGCCAGCCCACGGTCATCATCGCCAAGACCATCAAGGGCTACGGCCTCGGTCCGCACTTCGAGGGCCGCAATGCGACCCACCAGATGAAGAAGATGACCCTCGACGACCTGAAGTCGTTCCGTGACGTGATGCACATCCCGATCACCGATGCGCAGCTCGAGGAGAACCCCTACCTTCCCCCGTACTACAACCCTGGGCCCAAGGACGAGGCGATCCAGTACATGCTCGAGCGCCGTAACGCGCTCGGCGGCTTCCTGCCCGAGCGTCGCACCCACCACGTGGGACTCGAGCTCCCCGGCGACGCGGCGTACGCGCTCCCCAAGAAGGGCTCCGGCACCCAGGAGATCGCCACCACGATGGCGTTCGTCCGTCTGCTGAAGGACCTCCTCCGCGTGAAGGGCTTCGGTCACCGCATCGTGCCGATCATCCCCGACGAGGCGCGCACGTTCGGCATGGACGCGTACTTCCCGACGGCGAAGATCTACAACCCGAACGGCCAGCACTACACCTCGGTCGATCGCGAACTGCTGCTCGCCTACAAGGAGAGCCCGCAGGGTCAGATCATCCACGTCGGCATCAACGAGGCGGGCGCCGTCGCGGCGTTCACCGCGGCGGGCACGTCGTACTCGACCCACGGTGAGCCGCTCATCCCGGTCTACGTCTTCTACTCGATGTTCGGGTTCCAGCGCACGGGTGACGCCCAGTGGGCCGCCGGCGACCAGATGGCCCGAGGCTTCATCATCGGGGCCACGGCCGGACGTACGACCCTGACCGGCGAGGGTCTGCAGCACGCCGACGGTCACTCGCACCTGCTGGCCTCGACCAACCCGGCGACGGTGTCGTATGACCCGGCCTACGGGTACGAGATCGCCCACATCGTGCGATCGGGCATCGATCGCATGTACGGCGGACAGCACCCCGACCCGAACGTCATGTATTACATGACGGTCTACAACGAGCCGATCGTGCACCCGGCCGAGCCGGCCGATGTCGACGTCGACGGCATCATCCGCGGCATCCACCGCATCTCCACCGGCGAGGGAGACGGCGCGCGCGCCCAGATCCTCGCGTCCGGCGTGGGTGTGCCGTGGGCCCTCGAAGCCCAGCAGCTGCTGAAGGACGACTGGGGTGTGGGGGCCGACGTGTGGTCGGTCACCTCGTGGACCGAGTTGCGCCGCGACGGTCTGGCGGTGGACGAGCACAACTTCCTCCACCCCGACGAGGAGCCTCGCCAGGCGTACATCACCGAGAAGCTGGCGGGAACGCCCGGTCCTGTCGTCGCCGTGAGCGACTTCATGCACGCCGTGCAGGACCAGATCCGTCCGTGGGTCCAGCACAACTTCTCGACCCTGGGCGCCGACGGATTCGGTTTCTCCGACACCCGCGCAGCCGCTCGTCGCTTCTTCAAGATCGACGGCCCGTCGATCGTCGTCCGCACCCTGCAGGCGCTCGCGCAGGAGGGCACGGTCGACCGTGGTCTCGTCGCACAGGCGATCGAGAAGTACAAGCTGCACGACGTGACGGCAGGAACGAGCGGCAACGCGGGCGGCGAGAGCTGATCCACCCGTGACGCGCGGCGGAGTCGCCCCGATGGACAAGACCGAGACCCTCGCGTGGTTGAAGCGGATCTCGGGAGACCTGGCGACCGCGACTCTGAACAGGCTCGAGGAATCGCTGCCCTGGTACGCGGAGATGCCGCCTGCGCGACGATCGGCCGTCGGCCTCGTCGCGCAGGCGGGCATCACCTCGTTCATCACCTGGTACGAGGACCCCACCTCCACACCGTGGGTCGCAGCCGACATCTTCGCCGCAGCTCCCCGCGAGCTGCTGCGGAGCGTGAGCCTGCAGCAGACGCTGCAGCTCATCCGGGTCACGGTCGAGGTGACCGAAGAACGGGTGCGGGGCAAGGGCGGTCAGCTTCGCGAGGGGATTCTTCTCTACTCCCGCGACGTGGCGTTCGCCGCCGCCGACGTCTACGCGCGCGCCGCCGAGGCGCGCGGGCTGTGGGACGCCCGGCTCGAGGCGCTGGTCGTCGACTCGATCCTGACGGGCGAGACCGACGAGGAGCTGCCCAGCCGCATCGCGGCCCTCGGGTGGCACGGTCACGGCGAGGTCGCTGTGCTGGTGGGTACGACTCCCCCGCAGCTCGACGTCGACCAAGTACGGCGCACAGCGCGCAAGCTGGGCGTCGACGTCCTCATCGGCGTACAGGGGTCTCGTCTCGTGCTGGTGGTGGGGCGTGCCCAGCTCGCGGGTCGCGTGGATGAGACCACCGTCGAGCTGCCGTTCGACGAGATCGCCCGCCGTCTCGAACCGGGTTTCGGTGACGGCCACCTCGTGCTCGGTCCGACGGTGCCTGCGCTCGTCGAGGCCAGCCAGAGCGCACGCGCCGCGCTTGCCGGTTTCGCTGTGGCCCGCGCGTGGCGACACGCGCCCCGACCCGTCGAGGCCGACGACCTGCTGCCCGAGCGCGCACTGGCGGGTGACGCCGTCGCCAAGCACACGCTCGTCGAGCGCATCTACCGTCCGCTTCACACGCACAGCCCCGACCTCGTGGCGACGCTCTGGAGCTACCTCGACAACGGTCGGTCGCTGGAAGCCACCGCCCGCGAACTGTTCGTGCATCCCAATACGGTGCGCTATCGACTGAAGCGGGTGTCCGAGGTCATCGGGTGGGATGCGACGGGGCCGCGCGAGGCCCTGATCCTCCAGACCGCGCTCATCCTCGGATCCATCGGCACCGACGCGACGCGACGCCGGCCGTCGACGCTTCGGCGTCACGCCCCCTGACCGCTGAGGTCCGACACGACGCGCGCCTTATCGACACCCGACAACGGATCGTGGCATTGTTGTCCCGCTTCCGACAGATGTCTCCCGACGAATATTGACAGGATGGATCCCGTGATCATCGCCGTCTTCCCCGGGCAGGGTTCTCAAACCCCCGGCTTCCTCGCCCCGTGGCTCGAACTCGACGGAGTGCGCGAACGTCTCGAGGCGTTCTCCGACCACTCCGAAATCGATCTGATCGCCGCCGGCACCGAGTGGGACGCCGACCGCATCCGCGATACCCGTATCGCTCAGCCGCTCATCGTTGCGGCGAGCCTCATCTCCTGGGAGGCCCTGCGGTCGCGAGCCGCTCAGCCTGCTGCGGGATTCGCGGGGCACTCGGTCGGCGAGATCGCCGCGCTCGTGGTCGCCGGCGTGCTCACGGCCGAGGAGGGCATGCGGCTGGTCGGCCTGCGCGGGCGCGCGATGGCGGATGCTGCGGCGCTCGCTGAGACCGGGATGAGCGCCGTGCTCGGAGGCGACGAAGCCGCTGTGCTCGCTCGGCTCTCGGAACTCGATCTCACCCCCGCGAACTACAACGGCGCCAATCAGATCGTCGCGGCCGGCACGCCGGCGTCTCTCGCGGAGCTTGCCGCCTCCCCGGTCGCCGGCACACGGGTGATCCCCCTCGCCGTCGCGGGCGCGTTCCACACCCGCTTCATGAAGCCCGCCGTCGACGTGCTGCGCGAGGCCGCCAGCGACGTCGAGCCGTCCGACCCGTCATCGCTGCTCTGGACGAACTCCGACGGTTCCGTCGTCTCGTCCGGACGCGCCGCCCTCGACCTGCTGGTGGCCCAGGTCGCCTCGCCCGTCCGCTGGGACCGCACGATGGCGTCGTTCGCCGAGAACGGCGCGACCGGCCTGATCGAGTTCGCTCCGGCGGGTACCCTCACCGGTCTCGCCAAGAGAGGCCTGCGCGGCACCCCCGCCGTCGCGGTGAAGACCCCCGATGATCTGGTCGCCGCTGCGGCCCTCCTGGAAGAAGTCCCCGCGTGACCGCCGTTCTCCGCCAGCCCCAGGGCGTGGCCCACACCCGCATCTACGCCTACGGTGCCGCCCGTGGCGAACTCGTCGTCCCGAACGACGCCCTCGTGGGTCCCATCGACTCCAGCGACGAATGGATCCGTCAGCGAACCGGGATCATCACGCGCGTTCGCGCCGAGGCGACCACGTCGGCCATCGACCTCGCCGCGATCGCCGGCGCGGAGGCCATCGAGCGTTCCGGGGTCGCAGCATCCGACATCGACGCGGTGATCGTCGCAACGATCAGCAACCCGAAGCAGACCCCGTCGGTCTCGGCGATCGTCGCCGACCGTGTGGGCGCCAATCCCGCCGCCGCCTATGACGTGAACGCCGCCTGCGCGGGCTTCGCCTACGCGGTGGCACAGGCGGATGCCCTCATCCGCGGGGGCATCGCCCACTACGCGCTCGTCGTGGGCACCGAGAAGCTGAGCGACGTCGTCGACCCGACCGACCGCAGCATTTCGTTCCTCCTCGGAGACGGCGCGGGTGCGGCCGTGATCGGCCCCAGCGACACGCCCGGGATCGGACCGACCGTATGGGGTTCCGACGGTTCGAAGGCCGAGGCGGTGGGCATGAACCACACGCTGACCGAGTTCCGCGATGGCGTCGCACCGTGGCCCACGCTCCGCCAGGAGGGACCGACGGTCTTCCGCTGGGCCGTGTGGGAGATGGTGAAGGTCGCTCGTGAGGCCCTCGAGCGCACCGGGATCGAAGCATCCGATCTCGCCGCCTTCGTGCCGCACCAGGCCAACATGCGCATCATCGACGAGTTCGCCAAGCAGCTCGGGCTGCCGGAGTCGGTCGTGATCGGCCGTGACATCGAGACGACGGGCAACACGTCGGCCGCCTCGATCCCGCTCGCGACGCACCGTCTGCTCGAGGAGCACCCCGAGGTCAGCGGCGGACTCGCCCTGCAGATCGGGTTCGGCGCCGGACTCGTCTTCGGCGCGCAGGTCGTGGTGCTCCCGTAGGGGCGGCGCGGCGAACTCTAGACTGATCAGGGCCCGTCGGGCCCACACCCCCAGAACAGGAGACACCATGGCATTCACCAACGACGAGGTCCTCGCCGGGCTGGCAGAGCTCATCACCGACGAGACCGGTATTTCCGCCGACGAGGTGGCTCTCGAGAAGTCGTTCACCGACGACCTCGACATCGACTCCATCTCGATGATGACGATCGTCGTCAACGCCGAGGAGAAGTTCGGCGTCACCATCCCCGACGACGAGGTCAAGAACCTCAAGACCGTCGGCGACGCCGTCACCTACATCACGTCGGCCCAGGCGTAGTACCTGCGGTGGGGGCCACCGCGCCCCCACCACATACCTCGAGGATCTTCATCACATGAGCACGACACGCATCGTCGTCACCGGCATCGGTGCCACCTCGCCCATCGGCGGGACGGCACCCGAGAGCTGGTCCGCCCTGCTGGACGGCGTTTCCGGCACCCGGACACTGGAGCACGACTGGGTCGAGAAGTACGACCTCCCGGTCACCTTCGCCGCCGAGGCGCTCGTTCGCCCCGAGACCGTGCTCGCCCGCCCCATCGCGAAGCGCCTCGATCCGTCGTCGCAGCTCGCGATGGTGGCCGCCATGGAGGCGTGGGAAGACGCCGGCAGCCCCGAGGTCGACCCCGAGCGGCTCGGCGTGGACTTCGCCACCGGCATCGGTGGCGTCTGGACGCTGCTCGACGCCTGGGACACGCTTCGCGAGAAGGGCCCTCGGCGCGTCATGCCGATGACGGTGCCGATGCTCATGCCGAACGCGGCCGCCGGCAACCTCTCCCTCCACTTCGGAGCGCGCGCCTTCGCCCGCACCGTCGCCTCGGCCTGCGCGTCGAGCACCGAATCGATCGTGAACGCCGTCGAGCACCTGCAGGACGGGCTCGCCGACGTCGTCATCGCCGGTGGCACCGAATCGGCGGTGCACCCGATCACGATCGCGTCGTTCGCGTCGATGCAGGCGCTTTCGCGTCGCAACGACTCCCCCGAGACCGCATCGCGTCCGGCGAGCATCGATCGAGACGGCTTCGTCATGGGCGAGGGCGCGGGCGTGCTGATCCTCGAGACCGAGGAACACGCGAAGGCTCGCGGCGCCAAGATCTACGCCACCGTCGTCGGTGGCGGAGTGACGGCCGACTCGTACCACATCACCGCCAACGACCCCGAGGGTACGGGCGCGGCCCGAGCCGTGCGCATGGCACTGAAGGCGGCGGATGCGTCTCCCGACGACGTCACGCACATCAATGCGCACGCGACGTCCACCCCGGTGGGTGATCCGAACGAGTACACCGCGTTGCGCACCGTCTTCGGTGAGCGGGTCGACGAGATCCCGGTCTCGGCGACGAAGGCCTCTACCGGACACCTCCTGGGCGGCACCGGTGCACTCGAGGCCATCTTCACGATCCTCGCGATCCGCGACCGTCAGGCGCCGCCCACCATCAACCTCACCGAGCAAGACCCGGCGGTGCCGTTCCGGCTCTCGGGATCGACGATCCCGCTCGGCGACGGACCGCAGCTCGCGATCAGCAACTCGTTCGGCTTCGGCGGCCACAATGCCGTCGTCGCGTTCGCCTCTGTGTGACCCGCTCGACGCGAAAATGCCCCCGGCCGAAGCCGGGGGCATTTTCCGTATCAGGCGGGTGATACGCGTTCGCGGCACCGGGACGCCCCACCGGCCGCCGTTACCGACGCCTCACCCGCCTGAGATCCTGCGGCGTTTCAGCCGACTTTGTGCAGCCAGACGACGGGAACCTCGTCGGACGCGTGACGGAACGGTTCGAGCTCCTCGTCCCAGGCGGCCCCCAGCGCTACGTGCAGCTCGCGCTGCAGCTCGAACGCGTCGCCGCCGGCAAGCTCCATGGCGTAGCGGACGCGGTCTTCCCCGATGACGACGTTGCCGGAAGCATCCGTCTGCGCGTAGTGGATGCCGAGGCCGGGGGTGTGCATCCATCGGCCGCCGTCGCTGCGGGGCGTCGGGTCTTCACTCACCTCGAAGCGAAGGTGCTCCCATCCGCGGATGGCGCTTGCCAGCGCCGCACCCGAACCGACGGGTCCTTCCCAGAAGAACTCCGTACGTCGAGCGCCCGACAGCACGGGCTGCTCGGACCACTCGAAGTTGACGGCACGCCCGAGGGCGCGACCGACGGCCCACTCCAGGTGTGGGCATAGTGCACGTGGCGCGGAGTGGATGTAGATCACTCCGCGCGAAGACGCAGTTGCCATGGTTTCTCCTTCGTCAGGTACGTCTTCCCCTACGACCTGACCGGAAACCGGCATATTCGGTTGTTATGTCGCAATTATCTCCGGTATGCCGCGGAATCACAAGCGTGTGATTCCGGGCGGAGAAGTGGCCCCGGTCGAACCCGACCGGGGCCACTTCGAACGAGTGGTTACGCCTCGCTCATGACCGTCTGCTCGGCCTGGCCGCGGGCCGCGAGAGCGGCGGCGCGCGCCGCGAGCCGGCGGGTCTGCTCGGCCTGACCGGCATCGAGCTGATCCTGGGGGACCTCGTAGCTGTCGACGTGGTTCACACCGTTGTACTTCTCGATGTACGCGTCGAGCTCGGGGCCCGACGTCCACGACGTGATGAGGCAGTACCGCGGGTCGTTGCCCGGGTGCGTGGCAGCGTGCCAGAGGCGCTGCGTGTCGACGATGAGCTGCGCACCCGCCGGGAGCGCGATGCGCGTCTCCTTGCTGGGGTCGGTGCGGTTCTCGCGCAGGACGAAGTAGCTGTCCTTATCGTCGGTGAGGTTGAAGAACCCGCGCACGACCCATCCGGTGCCGTCGGGGTTGAGGCGGTTGTTGTCGTCCTGGTGCAGGTTGTAGAGGCAGTCCGCGTACGTGTTCGGCTGCAGCTCGATGATGCGGCAGCGGCCGACGTTCGCGCCGGGCTCCAGCGCGCGCTCGGTGAGCGTCGGGGCGAGTGCCGTCTGCGAGTCGATCCAGATGCCGTCCTTGTCGGTGCGGGGGTTCTTCCCGCTCCAGAATCCGGCGCACTCGATCTCTCCGTCGCGCGAGGCGAGGGGGGCGAAGCGGGTGTCACCCGACGACTTCCAATCGACGTACTCGATGTCGAGCCATTCCTTGGGGTCGATCTCTTTGTTGTAGCGGTCCAGAACGACATAGCCGGTCTCTTCGAGAGCGGCCGATTTGATGTAACCCATGAGGTGAGTCATGCCTTCCGTAGGGGGCCAGTACGTTTTTCCTGGCCCTGGTAAGGCAAGCCTACATCGGCTCCCCGGGCGATCCCGGGAGCTCGGTTAGACTCGCCAGGGCTCGCGCCGCACCCGGTTCGACGCTCCCCCGACGCCGAACGGAGACCGGTACCGAGCATGGTCAGCGCCACGAATGTCGATGCGACCGCCGTCAACACGATCGGATGGCTGTCGTCGCCCGAGACGAGCATCGTCGTTCCCGTCTACCAGCGGCAGTACCGCTGGGACATCGGCGGCTGCGAGCAATTGCTCGCCGACATCCGCGCCGTCGCCGACACCGATGATCGGCGCATGCACTTCATCGGATCGATCCTGTCGGCCGTCAACACGGAAGACACCACCGGCGAGCTCGTGCTCATCGACGGTCAGCAGCGCATCACGACACTGATGCTGCTGGTCGCGGCGCTCCACCACACCGTCAGAGGCGCGCATCCCGAGATGGCGGCCGAACTCGAGCGCGTGATCGTACGCGCGGCCGATCCGTCGCGCACGAAGCTGCGCCCGCATCGCGCGTGGGCCGATGCCTTCCGCGCGGTGATGATGGACGCGCACGCAGACGACGCCGCTCGCGACACGCGCTTCGACGACAACTACGCGTTCTTCCGCAGCCAGGTGAGCCTCGCCGAAGCACCGAGCATCTGGCGCGGCCTGCAGAAGCTCGAGCACGTCTCGATCACCCTGGGGGCGGGCGCCAACGCCCAGCAGATCTTCGAGAGTCTCAACTCCACCGGCGAGCCGCTGCGCGATCACGAACTGATCCACAACTACGTGCTCATGGGCTTGTCGCACGACGAGCAGACCGAGATCGAAGACGGGTTCTGGCTGCCCATCGAGCAGAACACCGGTGACACGATCGCGTCGTTCTGGCGGCATTACCTCGTCATGCGCACCGGGCGCGAAGTGTCGACAGTCGGCGAGCGGGGAGTCTACGACGCGTTCCGGGCGGAGTTCCCCCGCCTCGATCTGGCGCAGTTGCGGGCGGATGCGGCGCAATGGAAGGCCTATTCGGAGATCTACCGCGTGCTGCTCGAGCCGGCCCATGAACCGGACCCCGAGATCGCGCGTCAGATCGCATACCTCAACACCTTCGGCCGCGGGATGTATCCCCTGATCATGCGGTCCTACGGCGACTATCTGACGGATGCGGCGCATAAGCCGACTCTGCTTCGTACTCTCGAGTTCGTGCAGGCGCTCCTCCTGCGACGCAGCGTCGTGGGACTGACGAACGATCGGCTCGTCGCCCGACTGTGTCGAGCCCGCGCTGACGGCCAGGACGAGCTCGAGAAGGCCGTCTCGCGCATCACGCCGTCGGATGAGCGCGTGCGCGTGGGGCTCAAGTACAGCGAGCTCCCGCATCCGACCTACGTTCTCCGGCGTCTCGCCGCAACGGACTCGCCCGACATCGAGCTCGAGTGGATCTTCCCTCCCGCCCCCGCCGACACATGGAGCGGAGACGGGACGCGCGAATGGTCGGAGTACACCGAGGACGAGCAGAACAGCCACCGAGCGCTCGCGAAGACGCTCGGCAACCTCACTCTCCTCGAGGAAGGACTCGCTGAGCGCGCGGTCGATCGCACATATCCCGACAAGCGCGACGGCGTGTACCCGCGCAGCGCGGTGGACATCTCCGCCGAGCTCGCGTCGGTGCCGGTGTGGAACACGGCGGCGATCTCTGCGCGGTCCGCTTCGCTGGGCGAGCGGTTCCTGGAGATCTGGGCCAAGCCCCCCGTCGTCGACATCGACGACGACGGGCTGACCCCGATCCTCGACGCGAAACGCCGGCGGGGCTGGCCTCGCGGCTGGCAGCGCGAATGGGACTACGTCGAATACTGCGGCGAGCACTGGGAGGTCTACGACGTCAAGTACCTCTTCAACCGCGTGTTCAAGCGGCTGTGGGCAGACTCGCGCGAGTCGGTCGTGGCGTTCAGCGGGCGCCGGGGCGGCCCGGTCTATGGGGCCCAGTCGTGGAACGGGCAATGGGACGCTCTCGACGACAGTCACTTCCTCTACATGGGCTGGGACTCGCGCTACATGCTCACCGCGGTGCAGGGCGTGCTCGACGAAGCCGGACTCGCGTCGGAGGTCTTCGTGAAGTACTCCTACATCGGCGACGCGATGGCCTGACCGCAGCATCCGGCGACCCGGGTGGCCACCGATATCGCTTCGTCGATCGCGCCCGCTCAGGGGCGCAGCAGGTCGACGAGTCCGCCGATGACCAGCCCGATCGCGAGCGCGATCAGCAGCATTCCGATCAGAAGCCTCGCCACGAAGCGCGGCCCGGACCGTGTGCGGGTTCGCACACCGAACAAGATGGCAGCACCCGACGAGGCCAGGAGCAGAGCTCCCGCGCCGACGAGCACGATCATGACGCCCGCGCCGACCTCGGGGGTATGGAGATACCCGAGGACGAGCGCTCCGACATAGACGATCGCGGCCGTGACGACACCGGCGAGGACCCTCGCTCCGATGTCGCGCCAGAACTTCTCTTCGCGAACCCACTCGCCCGGCCATGCCCACGGCGAGACCGGTCGTTCGTCGCTGTTCTCGGCCATCTCTGCACGATAGCGGTCGGCTCGCTCCGCCAGCGCTATGGTGCAGGAGTGTGCACGCGAATCCTCTGGAACGACAACCCGATCGCCAAGACCGTCAGCCGCTGCATGGACTGGTCGGTGAGCGACGAGCCCGAGCTGTGGTTCGTGCCGCGAGGCATCGAACGCGGAGGCGCGGGCGACTCGGAGGCGCACACGTGGCGATCCCTGTACTCGAGCGTGGTCACCAGCATGTGGGGAATGGGCACCGTCGACGGCCTCAACGAGAAGGGGCTGGGTGCGCACGCGCTCTATCTCGATCCCGAGGACGTCTCATTTCCCGAACCCGACGGTCGTCCTTCCGTGCCGAACGCGCTCTGGGTCCAGTACCTGCTCGACAACTACGCGACGGTGGCCGACGCTGTCGCCGACATCGACAGCATCCGGATCACCTCGCCCACGTTCCGCGGTATCGAGCTCGGCATCCACATCGCTCTGGAGGATGCCACGGGTGACTCCGCGATCATCGAGCCGCTCGACGGCACGCTGGTGGTGCACCACGGCCCCGAGTACACCGTCATGGCGAACTCCCCCACTCTCGACAAGCAGCTCGAGAATCTCGCGCGATACCGGCCCTTCGGAGGCGAGCTGCCGCCGCCCGGCGACATCACGTCGTCGGACCGTTTCGTCCGCTCGTCGTACTTCCTGCACTACCTGCCCGAGCCGGAGAACCTCGAGGAAGCGGTGGCGGGGGTCTTCCAGCTCATCGCCAATGTCTCCGTGCCTTACGGCGCGCCCTACTCGACAGGCGACGTGTATCCGACCTGGTGGCGCTCCGGTGCCGACCTGACGAACCGGGTCTACTACTTCGGGTCGACACGGAGCCCGAACATCTTCTGGATCGTCCTCGACGACCTCGCCGACGGCTCGGAGGTGCGCCGCATCGATCCGCGCCAGCTCACGCTCGTCGGCGACCAGACTGAGAATCTGCAACCCGGAGTGCTTCCCTACTAGAACCATCCGCCGTCGCAATGACGGCGATGACCTCGGAGTGCTCAGCCCCGTCGCTGATCGAGCCACCGCCGAACGTCTGGCCAATGGGATGCTGCGGGGTCGATCGCGTCCAGGTGCGAGAGCTGTGGCAGCTCGATGAGATCGACATCGGCGCCCGCGGCTCGTGCCGCCTCGACGTAGTCGCGAGTGTGTTCGATCGGCACCCGAGCATCGTCGCGGCCGTGCACGACGAGCAGCTCGCCACGAGGCGGAATCTGGGCGAGGGGGGACGCGGCGATGATCGTGTCGGTCGATTCGCCGAAGAACTCGGCTACGGCGCCATCTCCGATCCGCTCACGGAAGCCGCGTACGAGGTCGGTGACCGGGGCGAGGGCGACCACAGCGTCGCCGTCTCGGCTACCGAGGAGGGCCAGCTGTCCTCCGACCGAGTGCCCGATGATCGCGAGCCGCGAGGCCTCTCCCGCTGACCGTGCGACGTGCAGCGCCGCGGTGATATCGGCGTCGGTGGCTGCCCACCCTTCCGAACCTCTCCGGTACTCGACGTTCGCTACCACCCATCCGTCAGCGACGAACGTCGGTACCAGCGGGCGCATGAGCTCAGCCGTGAACGGGCGACGCCAGTAGCCGCCGTGAATGAGCGCCACCGTGCCTCGCGAGCTGCCGACCGGAGAGGTGACCTCCACATACTGGTCGGCCAGCGGGCCGTAGCGGAGAATGCGATGCGCAGCCTCCGGTGCGCTCACGCCCCTTCGACCGCGCCCTCGGGAAGGAAATCGACGCCATTGAGCGCCGAGAGTCGAACGACCTCGGCAGGATCGGTGACGTTGTGCAGCAGGCTGAACAGGTTGGCGAGCTTGCCGCCCGGACTGACCCAGAACAGCGACTTCGCCGCCGAATCCTGCTTGTTGTAGTACGCGTGGGGAAGGTTGCGCGGCATCTGCACGAGGTCGCCCGGACCGGCCGTCGTCCACTGACCGTCGAGGTAGAGCGTGTAGACACCCTCGAAGACGTAGATGAACTCGTCCTGCGTCGGGTGCACGTGAGGCGGTACACCCGTCCCGGCGGGATCGAGCGAGAGCCACGAGTAGGTCGAGGCGCTTTCGATCTTCGTGGTGTACGTGTGGCCGAGCACGTTCCACACGCGCCCTGCGTAGGCTTCATCGGCCCGCACGATGCCTGCGGGCAGATCGCCCAGGATGATCTCTTCGGACTTCATCGTCGTACTCCTCTGCTCGGGATCTGCTGGTGTCAGTGTGGCAGAGACCAGGACCGTCGAGCGGATGTACGCGTGCGGTGGGCCGAACCGATCCGTGGGTGCCGCTAGGCGTCTTCGGTTCGTCGCCGGGGCACTGCTGCCCCGCGATTCTTCGCCGCGCGCGGCCGGAGGATGTAGAAGAACGTCAGCACTCCGATCACCGCGACCAGCACACCGAGGTCGATGAACAAGATCAGCAGCAGCGTGGAGGAGTCGAGCACTCACCGACAATAATCCACGCACGACGGGCGAACCGCATCGCCGTGTGTGCGCCTCCACGGAGCGTATGATCGTGTGCCCTTCGCGTGGTCGAGGGGGCTTTTCCGTAAGGCGCACAGGACGTGATTCTCCGTCGCTCGCGTCTCCCTCGCCCCTCGGCGAAGAGCTCCGTGTGTGAACACGGAACCGTTGTCATAGTGGCTGCGCGCGCGGTCTCATCGCCAGCCTGCGCGTTACGCTTTCCCACACGCCTCTCGAGTTGCGGGTTCGAATCCCGTCGCCTCCGCTTGTGGGGGCGTAGCCACCGGCATGGCCCACTGCGCCCCGACTTCGTTCGGGGCGCAGGCGGCTGCCGTGAGGCAGTTGCGGCTATGAGGACACCTCTGTGGGTTGCGCCATGCTTCCGGCGGACGCGACGGTGATGGCAGCGGCGCGAATCTACTCCCCCGATTCGCCTCTTCGGGTGCCGGGCGCGGTCGAGCGGGGCCGTGCGACAGAGAGCCGGGCGGTCAGGTAAGTGAGAGGGATCGCGGCGCAGCTACCGACCACTAATCCGAGCAGGGGGTTCGCCGAGAGCAGTCCCGCCACGAAACCGAGTGCGACCGCGCAGAGTGCGCCTGTTGACGCACGAAAGAGCTGTTCTATCGACATATTGAGACGCTATTCCGCCGGCCACGCACCCACCTCCCCCGTGAGAGGGAAATGGACCTCGCTCTTGCGGTGAGCTGGGCGTGTCGAACGGTCACCCCAGGCGGCCGGCTAGGCGTCCGCGCGCACGGGCGGCCTGTTCACGCTTTCGGGTTGAGCACTGCCTGGATGCTGCGGATGTTCTCGCCGAGGAGGCCCGAGGCGAGCAGTCCGGTGCCCAGCGGGCCAGACGAGTCCTCTCCGAGCGTCGGCAGCTGGCTCAATGCTGCTCTCACGGTCTGGCTCATGTTCGCCAGCTGCCACGCGATCTCTGCCGCACCCCCGCGACCCGGGTCGACGATCTCGGCCGCCTTCGCCGCGTAGGCCGCCGCACCGAGGGCGTGCGCCCCCATGTGTGCGACTCCCGCTGCCTGGCCGGCTGACCACGCTGCCGCCTTAGCCGCCGGAGAATCCACTCCCTGTGAGGCTCGCCCTGCGACGAAGCGGCGACGGATCTCGCCCGCAGTGTCCAGTTCTCCTCGGGCGAAGGACCGCGCGCGGCTGATGCCGTCTCGCGGCCTACCGTCGCCCGGCGCCTCTGCCTCGAAGAGCGGCAGAACGCGCTCTGCACAATCCGCCGCCCACGCGGCGACGATTCGACGGTCATTCTCGCTCAGCGATTGCGGGGAGAGCATCCTCCTACCTTCCTACACACGGTGTCTGTGGGGCAGCCGGGTACGGCATCGCCGTGCGTCGGGCCATCCGGAACGAGTGGCAGTGAGATCGCGACTCCCTGTCTTCATCGAGCGCCGCTCTCTGCGGCGGGTGTCCAGGCGTAGAAGTCACCATCGTTCTGGGCGATCGCCCACTCACCGCAGAGGGCGACATCGTTTACTGCGTAAACGTCCAGCCCGCCGGGCACGACCATGGTGGGTGCCGATTGTCTTTCAACTGTTTCGCAGCCCGAGAGCCCCTGTTCGCTCTCGAACACCAGCGATTCTGTGCTGTCGGATCGAGTCGACGCCACGAGAACGATGTGCTGTGCGTCGTCGGGCAGCCATTCCAACGTCTCGCCACGATCCTGCTCCAACATCTGAGAGTTCGCGAAGGAGCTCTGAGACGTGCCGTGAGCGACGTCGTCGACGACGCCGCATCCTGTCACCACGATGAGGACAGCGGTGAGCCCCACGAACGCGGAACCGGGGCGCGGGCTTCGGAAGAAGTTCTTCGGGTTCATGCCCTCCACGCTAGGAACGCATGCCCCCACGCACATCGTGCCTCAGAGGTAGCCGGCGTAATCCTCCGGAGGGATTGATATCGGTGCACTTTGTCTCGCCCACGCTCATCGAGACGATCAGCGCGGGCCATCAGCATTGTGCGGGGTGGCCGCGAAACTCGGGGCTTCTCGTAGGGCGGGTGGGACTTGAACCCACGATCGTCGGGTTATGAGCCCGCTGCCTTGACCAGCTTGGCCACCGCCCCCTGCGTCGACGAGTTTATCGTCACGCCGTCACGCCAGCGGCGGGCGCTCTCCACCGCTGCCGCGGGCAATGCGGAGTTCCTGGCTGTCGCTGATGATCTGCGGGTGGTAGCGCGTCAGGAGGAACACTCCGACGATCGCGATCGCGCCCGCGATGCCGAAGCCGACAAGCGCCCACGGTGGAGCGCTCGACGCCTCCCCCAGCACCACGAGGCCGATCACGACGGCAACGATCGGGTCGATCACGGTGAGACCCGCGATCACGAGATCGGGCGGGCCGACGGAGTACGACGTCTGCACGAAGTACGAACCGACGCCCGCGGCGATCAGAAGTCCGACCACGCACAGCACCGTCAACCAGTCGAAGTTGCCCGCTTGCGCCCGGCTGATGACGACCTTCGCCAGCGTCGCGACGAACCCGTAGACCACGCCACCGGCGGAGATGTAGAACAGCGCGCGGAGCTTGCGGCGGCGAGCCAACCACGTGCCGCCGAAGATCACGAGGACGACCAGCAGGATCACGAGGATGATCGAGAGCTCTCGGGCCGTGATGGCGTGCTCGGTCGCGAAGAACGCGGCGATCGTCACGAACGAGAAGATGCCGCCGAGGCAGAGCACGATCGCGAAAATCGATCGACGGGTCGGCTTGTGCCCCGACACGCGCGCATTGAGCAGTGTCGTGATCACGAGGGCGATCGCACCGATGGGTTGCACGAGGATCAGGGGGGCGACGGACAGTGCGCCCAGTTGACAGATGATCGCGAGACCCAGCATGAGCGTGCCGGCGACCCAGGAAGGGCGACCGAGCAGCGCCAGCAACTGGCGACCGGTGAGGCCTGCGCCGGTCTGACCGGTGACTCGTTCGACCTTCACCACACCTCGGTGCTGGTACTGCGCACCGAAGGACATGAAGACCGCACCCGCCAGGGCGAGAGGGATACCGAGGAGGATCCCGGGGTCGCGGAAGATCCCGACGAGTTCATCCGTGACGTCGTTCAGCGAAACTTCGGCGCCAATCACCCTCCGACACTAACCGCCGGAATGGCTCGATAGGCTCAAGGCGTGGCCGTTCTTCCTATCCGCATCATGGGAGACCCCGTTCTCCACGCCCCCGCCAGCCGCGTCGCCGAGATCTCGGATGAGATCCGCACGCTCGTCGACGACATGTTCGAGACGATGGATGCTGCGCCCGGGGTCGGACTCGCCGCTCCCCAGGTGGGCGTCGGCCTGCGGATCTTCACGTACAGCTACACCGACGACGACGGCGCACCATGGCGAGGAGCGATCCTCAACCCCGAGTTGTGGATGCGGCCTCTCGAGCCCGGCGCTCCCGACGACGACGAGGAGTCCGAGGGGTGCCTGTCGTTCCCGGGTGAGCGCTTCCCGCTTCGCCGCTCGGACGAGGTGCTCATCACGGGCACCGACCTCGATGGGCAGTCGGTCAGCATCCAGGTCGACGGGTGGCGTGCGCGCATCCTGCAGCACGAGTTCGACCACCTCGACGGGATCCTCTACGTCGACCGGCTCGACGACTCCGATTGGAAGACTGCGCAGAAGATCGCGAAGAAGCGCGGATGGGGGCGTCCGGGCAAGTCCTGGACGCCCGGAATCGACGATCTGGACGCGTGAGTTTCCGACCACCCCTCACGCTTTGCTAGTATCGAGGGGTTGCCCTGCGAACGGGCGATGTAATCCTCGGTAGCTCAATTGGCAGAGCAATCGGCTGTTAACCGATAGGTTCTTGGTTCGAGTCCAAGCCGGGGAGCCACGAGAGGCCCAGAGCATTCGCTCCGGGCCTCTTCCATTGGGCGAGATGCGCGGATTCCCGCAGCCTGCGGCTGGCTACAATCTAGACGGCGGGGAGCTCCCCCCGACGGTCGAATCAGCCTCTCGAGGATCGGACTGCGCAGTCACGAGTCCCACTGCGCTGTCTGCACCTCGCTCTCCGCAAAGGTGCGTCATGTCAGCCCTTCCTCACACCCTCGTCGATGCTCTCCGCGCGACCGCCGCCCATCACGGCAACGATCGAGGCGTCCGCTACTACGGCACCCCGACGTCCTCGGAGTTCATCGGCTACGCAGATGTCGATCGGGACGCGCGGTCGATCGCTGTCAGCCTCATCGCTGCGGGTCACAAGATCGGCGAAACGGCCCTCATCGCCGTCTCGCCTGGTCTGGGATGGGCGCCGGCCGTGTACGGCGTGATGTATGCCGGCCTCGGCTTCGTTCCGGCGCCTATCGCGGGGTACGGGTCGGCCGACAGCATCGCCGAGAAAGCCGCGGGGATCGGACATGCCGCCGAAGCCGCCCTGTTCGTGACAGACCGACAGGCGCTCGCCAAGCTCGGCGGGTCGGTGCCCGGATTCGAGGGTTCGACGGTGTTCGTCGAAGACCTCCTCGCCGATGGGGATGCGGACGCGTGGGTACGACCCGACATCGACGGCGACTCCCTCGCTTACCTGCTCTTCACCTCGGGCTCGACGGGTGACCCGAAAGGCGTCATCGCCGCCCACGGTGGCATCACGGCCACCTGCTTCGGCAACCGGCCCTTCTACGGCGACGTCGATGGCAACTCGACGGTGGTGGGGTGGGCGCCACTGCACCACATCACGGGACTGTCCATCAGCCTCCTCATCCCGGCGACGATCGGCGTCGATACCGTCATCACACCGACCGAGCAATTTCAGCGCAGACCGATCTTCTGGCTTCAGTTGATCAGCAAGCACAAGGGCACGGTGAGCGCAGCGGGAAACTTCGCCTTCGCGCTGTGCACCCAGCTGGTGACCGACGAGCAGGTGGCCGACCTCGACCTGTCGAGCGTGCGAGCGCTCATCTGCGGCAGCGAGCCGATCCTCCCGGGCACGATGTGGGCGTTCATGGAGAAGTTCGCCCCCGCCGGTCTCGCGCCCGACGTCATCGCGCCCTCGATGGGTCAGACCGAGTCGGGCCTCATCTCGGCGAAGTTCGCGGGAGAGCCCCTGGTCATCCGACGGTTCGACGCGAAGGCGCTCGAATCCGGTGAGCTCGTACCGGTCGACGGAGAGGGAGACGAAACCGTCGAGTGGGTCTCGTGCGGCCGGATCGCGGACGACGTCACCATGAAGATCGTCGACCCCGAGACTCGCGAGCTCCTGCCGGATGGCCGCGTCGGCGAGATCTGGGTGTCGTCGTACATGGTGTCGCCCGGGTACTTCCACCGTCCCGAAGCCACCGCGGAGACCTTCGGCCTCTCCCTCCCGGGCGATGACCTTCCGTACCTGCGTACGGGTGACCTCGCAGCGATCCTGAATGGACAGCTCTACGTCACCGGCCGGCTCAAGGAGATGATCATCATCCGGGGCCGAAACCTTTACCCGCAAGACATCGAGGCCGCAGCCCGATCCGTCTCGCCCGCGGTGGGCATCGGGTCGGCGTTCGAACTGACCGGTCACCCCTCAGCCGTCGGCCTCGTCTTCGAGGTCGATGAGGAGGCACTCACGACATCCGGGGAGAGCCTCGAGTCGCTCGTGCTGCGGGTGAAGGAGAGCCTCATGAGCAAGTTCTCGCTGGCCTCTCTCGCGACCGCGACGCTGCCCCCGAATCACCTGCCGAGAACCGCCGGTGGGAAGGTGCGCCGCAGCCCCACCCGCATCGCACTCGAAGCGGGAGACCTCGCCGTGACATCAAGCTCGGGCTTCCGCACCCCCGGTAAGCGCTGAGTCGAGAGTACGGCGATCACCCGATTGCTCGACGTCGTCGCGTAGCGAGACCGTCGGCCCCGTCAGAACCGCGCGGCCACCTCGCGGAGAACTCCCTCTTCACCGGCGTAGATGCCGTCGGCGCGGGGCCAGTGCGAGATCACGTCGGTGAAGCCCAGCGCCCCGGCGCGCTCGACCATCTCGTCGAAGCGGGCGACACTCTCGAAAGAGAAGAAACCGCCGGAGTCGAGAGAGAGATAGCGGTCGATCGATCGCGCCTCGCGTCCGACGGAGTCCAACGCGTCGTCGAGGCGACGAGACAGCATCTCGACCGACTCCCACCACTCCTCACCCGTGCGTCCCTCCAGCCCTGTGGTCACCCACCCCTGAGCTCGTTCGGCGACGAGTGAGAGTCCTTTCGGGCCGTTGGCCGCGAGGACGAAGGGCACCCGGGGCCGCTGCACCGGCTCCCCCACCATGCGGGCGCCCCGAGCTGTGAACCACCGACCATCGACGTCGAACCCGCCGGAACCCGTCGGCTCGTGGCGGAGGAGCTCATCGAGGACGGCGACGAACTCGACGTAACGCTGGTGCCGCTCGCGCGGCGAGTACTCGGGCTGACCGAGCACGAACGCGTCGAAGCCGGTGCCTCCCGAACCGATGCCGAGGATGAACCGACCCCCGGAGATGTCGTCGACCGTCGCGATCTCTTTGGCGAAAGGAACCGGATGCCGGAAGTTGGGCGAGGCGACGAACGTGCCCAGCCGGATCGTCTGCGTCACCACGGCTGCCGCAGTGAGGGTGGGCACGGTCGCATGCCAGACCTGATCGGCCAGTGTGCGCCACGAGAGGTGGTCGTAGGTCCAGGCGTGGTCGAAGCCCAGCGCTTCCGCCGACTCCCATTTTGCGCGAGCGGTCGACCAGGGTTCCTGCGGGAGGATCACGATGCCATGGCGCATGGTTCCGAGTGTAGGTTCGGCGTCACGCCCTGACGACGAAACAGTCGGATGCTACGCAGCGGGCGTGCGGCGGAATTTGATCAGCGCACCGGCCGCGAGACAGACGGCGGCGCCCACGATGTGCGCACCGACGAGCCACTCACCGGTGATGTTTATCGGGTATACCGGATTCCAGATGAGGGCGATGGCGAGCATGACGGGCGCCCACCACCACTGACCCGCCTGAATGGCGAACCAGCCGATGATGACCGCCAGGATCGCCACGACGAATCGGACGGCGAGGTAGTACTCCTGTCCGACGAGGGCTATACCCGCGATGAGCACGACCGCGACGAGAATCCCCGGTGCGAGAGCGTTCCGCTGATAGGCGGCCGCGGCCTTCGGAGTCTGGGGCGCCCCCATCAGCGGACGACCGAGCGGTGGTCGTTCGCCTCGTCGGGCGTCCAGACCATCGTGCTCGCGTCGGCCCCGTAGGCGACGGTGTGGCCGGCTCGCAGTACCAGCACGTCGGAATCGAGCTCGCGCGCAGCATCCGGGTCGTTCGTCACCACCAGGGCGGACAGGCCGTAAGACGTGCGCCGACGGCGCACCGCCTCGAGAACGGTCTCCCGCACTTCGATGTCGAGGTTCGCGTAGAGGTCGTCGGCCACGAGCAGACGCGGATCGAGAACCAGGGCACGGGCCATCGCGACCCGTTGGCGCATACCCGCGCTGAGTTCGTAGGGGTACTTCGGGGCCGCTCCGAGAGGCAGCTGCATCTCGTCGAGCAGCGTTGCGACACGGACGGCGAGAGCACGCGGGTTGACTCGTCGATCGCGGCTCGTGATCGGTTCGGCGATCACCTCTGACACGGTCAGACGCGCGGGCAGGTCGGACCCGCCGCCCTGCGGAAGATATCCGGTCAGGTACGTGAGGGTGCGAAGCGCCCGCCCGGGCCGCTTCACGGATATGCCTTCCACGACGGCTTCGCCCCCGGCGACCGAGATCGACGTGCCGGCGCGTCCGGCGAGGACGGCGGCGAGGCTCGATTTACCGGCGCCCGTGGGGCCCATGATCGTCAGCGTCTCACCGTGGGCGAGGGTGAACGACAAGCCGTCGATCACGCGCGCGTCACCTCGGGTGAGCGACAGATCGTCGACCCGGATCGAGACGTCGGGTGTTTTCGCGCGGGACATGGGTTTCATCCTGCCTGCCCGACGGCGCGAACGCTACTGCGCGCCGACCAGGCGCTGGCGCTCGATGTCGACTTCCCGCAGACGCAGACGGAGCGTTCGCCCATCGGCGGAGTCTGCGGGAACGCGCTGGATCGCACCCAGCAGCTCCGTCTTCTCGCGGTCGAGAACTCGACGCAGGAGGTTCACAGCCAGATCGTTCGCCGAGGCGATCGCGTGCGCTTCGTCACGCGCGGGGAAGTCCGACGTCAACAGCTCGGCGGCCAGCGTGCGGTAGGGCTCTCGCACCGCGCCCACCGCCTCAGCGGCCCATCCCGGCTTGGACGCGTCGTTGGACGAGGCGAGCACCGACCGTACGGCCTCGAGACCGGGATGCGTGAACGGGGCAGCGAGGGCACGGGAGAGCAGGGACGCGTCGACATGATGCCCGTACTGGAGGAATGCCATGAGCGCGTCGCGCTCGATGGCCACGTCGCGCGAGCGCGGCAGCGTGGCGACGGTGACGCGCAGCTCGGGCGCGGGAGCTTCGGCGGGCGGGGCCGACGACGGCGCGCGGTCGTCCGCGCGCGCCGATGCGCCATCGGCGCGCGCACTCCGCGCGGCACGGTCGACGGCCGCCGACACCTCGGAGAGGTCGAGTCCGAGTCGTCGAGCCAGCACGCGGGTGTAGCCGGGGCGCAGCGACGGGTCGCGGATCTCGGCCACGATGGGAGCGGCGGTGCGCAGGCCCGCAGCGCGTCCTTCCACGGTCGCGAGGTCGTAGCCCGAAAGTCGCTGGTCGATCACGAACTCGAACATGGGCACCTTGTTGTCCATGAGCGCCCGCACGGCCCCGTCTCCCCGCTTGAGGCGAAGATCGCAGGGGTCGAGGCCTTCGGGGGCGACGGCGACGTACGTCTGGGCGGAGAAGCGCTTCTCGTCGCCGAACGCGCGCAGCGCCGCCTTCTGGCCGGCCGCATCGGGATCGAACGTGAACACGACCTCGCCCGACGCGGAATCGTCTCCCATGACCCGACGGAGCACAGTGATGTGGTCGGCCGCGAACGCGGTTCCGCATGTCGCGATCGCCCCCGTCACGCCCGCGAGGTGGCAGGCCATGACGTCGGTGTATCCCTCGACGACGACCACACGATGCCCACGGGAGATATCGCGCTTGGCGAGGTCGAGGCCGTAGAGCACCTGCGACTTGCGGTAGATCGGCGTCTCGGGGGTGTTCAGGTACTTGGGTCCCTGGTCGTCGTCGTAGAGCTTGCGCGCACCGAAACCGATGACCTGCCCCGTGACATCGCGGATCGGCCACACCAGGCGACCTCGGAATCGATCGTAGACACCGCGCTGACCACGCGAGACGAGCCCGGCCTGCTCGAGTTCTTCGCGCGTGAACTTCTGCGCGACGAGGTGGTCGAGCAGAGCCGACCAGCCTTTCGGCGCGTATCCCACCCCGAAGTGCGCGGCGGCGCCGGCGTCGAACCCTCGTTCGCCGAGGAACCTTCGCGCGGTCTCGGCCTCCGGGTCGAGCAGGCGCGCACGGAAGAACTCCGCCGCCGCTGCGTTCGCGGCGTACAGGCGCGAACGTCCGCTGGTCTCGGGCGCTGCTCCCCCGTCTTCGTAGTGCAGTGTGTAGCCGACGCGCCCCGCCAGCCGCTCGACGGCTTCCGTGAACGAGACATGGTCCATGGCACGGAGGAACGAGTAGACATCGCCCGACTCGCCGCAGCCGAAGCAGTGGTAGAAGCCGACCTGCGGCCGCACATGGAAGCTCGGACTGCGCTCGTCGTGGAACGGGCAGAGCCCCTTCATCGAGCCGACCCCCGCCGACTTGAGAGCGACCCGCTCCCCCACGATGTCGGCGATGTTCGTCCGGGCCTTCACCTCATCGATGTCGGCCTGACGAATCCGCCCCGCCATCAGCGGTCCCCGGCGGTCGGCGCGGGCGCCCACGGCGCCCAGACGCCGAGGGATGCAGCATCCACCTCGCCTACCAGCCGCCCGTGCCAGGCGATGGCCAGTTGATCGGTGAGACTCGCGACCTGATCGACCACGACCCGACGACGCGCCGTGTCGTCGGCGGCCGCAGCGAAGTCGTCGGCATGGATCGCGTCGAGGAAGTCGGGTTCGTCCCACAGCGCCGAGGCCAGCCGCTTGAGCACGCCGCGCTGCTCCTTGTAGAGCGCCTTGCGGCCGTCGATCGAGACGACGGTGGCTCCGATGATGCCTTTGAGCACCGCCATCTCGGCTTCGACGACCCGAGGCACGACGACGTGCGCCCGGTAACGGGTGAGGGCTTCGAGGGGGAACGCCTCGCGAGTGGCGGCCGTCGCAGCCCGCGCGAACCGGCCGATGAGATCGGATGTGAGGTTCTTCAACCGCGCGAGGTCGGGACGGCTCCCGTCGAACGACGGCAACCACTCGGGCAGGCGCATGAGCCGATAGAGAGCGTCTTCGAGCTCCTCGCGGGGGAAGTCGAAGCCGACCCACGTCTGAATCGCAGAAAGCAGCGCGGAGTGCTCGCCGGTGTCGGCGAGCACGCGCGGATCGAGGTACCGGTTCGTGATGGCGTCTTCGAAGTCGTGCACCGAATAGGCGATGTCATCGGAGAGGTCCATCACCTCGGCCTCGATGCAGCGGACGCGCCCCGGCGCGCCGTCGCGCATCCACCGGAAGAGCGGCTCGTCATCGGGGTAGACCCCGTACTTCAACCGACCCCCGGGATCGGGGAGCGGGTGCTCGGAGGTCCAGGGGTATTTGCAGGTCGCGTCGAGGCTGGCTCTCGTGAGGTTCAGCCCGAAGGTGCGTCCGTCGTCGTCGATGACCTTCGGCTCGAGACGGGTGAGGATGCGGAGGGTCTGAGCGTTGCCCTCGAATCCCCCGATGTCTTCCGCCCAGTCGTTGAGCGCCCGCTCGCCGTTGTGCCCGAAGGGCGGGTGGCCGAGGTCGTGGCTGAGGCAGGCGGTGTCGACGACATCGGGCGAGAGCTGCAGCGCGGTGGCGAGTTCGCGACCGACCTGAGCGACCTCGAGCGAATGCGTCAGACGGTTGCGTGCGAAGTCGGCGGGACTCGCGGGGCTCAGCACCTGGGTCTTGGCGGCGAGGCGGCGCAGCGCGGCCGAATGCAGCACTCGGGCGCGGTCGCGCGCGAAATCGTCTCGACGTGAGCGGTGCTCTTCCACGTGGAACCGTGCGGCGTCGGGATCGTCATAACCGGCGGGGCGGGCGGCGGCGACCACCGCGCCGCTCTCATCCGCCACTGTTGTCGATCTCCGCAGCGGCGAGGGCGGTGGACGCCTCGAGGCCGATCTCGCGGGAGGCGAGCCAGCCGTCGGGCAGAGCCGTGCGCTTGGGTGTGCCGGCGCGCCCGCGCTGACCCTCCGCACCGGCGCCGGGGTACGGCGCCGATCGGTCCATCGTCTCGAGGAGCTCGTCGATCTCGGCCAGGCTCGAGACCATGGCCAGCCGCGCGCGCAGGTCGCCCCCGACGGGATATCCCTTGAAGTACCACGACGCGTGCTTGCGGATGTCGCGGCAGCCGCGCAGCTCGTCCTCGTAGAAGTCGACCAGCAGCTCGGCGTGCCGGCGGAAGGCGTCGGCGACGAAGCCGAGGGTGGCGTCGACCGGGGCAGCCATCGCGGCATCCGGACCGCCCAGTGCGCGCGCGAGATCACCGAACAGCCACGGTCGGCCCAAGCATCCGCGGCCCACGACCACTCCGTCGCACCCGGTCTCATCCATCATTCGCCGTGCGTCGTCGGCGGACCAGATGTCGCCGTTGCCGAGGACGGGGATGCTGGTGACGGCCTCTTTGAGCGCGGTGATCGCCGACCAGTCGGCGTGACCGGAGTAGAACTCCGACGCCGTCCGGGCGTGCAGCGCGACGGCCGCCACGCCCGCGTCTTCGGCGATGCGGCCGGCGTCGAGGAATGTCAGGTGGTCTCTATCGATGCCTTTGCGCATCTTGACGGTGAGAGGGATGTCGCCCGCTGCTTTGACGGCACGCGACACGATCTCTTGGAAGAGCCCGAGTTTCCACGGCAGCGCCGCTCCGCCGCCCTTGCGCGTGACCTTGGGCACGGGGCAGCCGAAGTTGAGGTCGATGTGGTCTGCGCGGTCTTCTTCCACCAGGAGGCGAACCGCGCTCTCTGTCGTGGCCGGGTCGACGCCGAACAGCTGGATGGAGCGCAGCGTCTCGGACTCGTGGTGCTGGATCAAGCGCATCGTCACCGCATTGCGCTCGACGAGCGCGCGGGTCGTGATCATCTCGCTGACGTACAGCCCGGCGCCGTACTCACGGCAGAGACGGCGGAAAGCGGTGTTCGTGATCCCGGCCATCGGCGCGAGCACGACGGGCGCGTCGAGCTCGATGGGACCGATGCGCAGGGAGCGCGTCGGAGCGAGGGTCGAAGTCATTGTTCCATTCTCCCAGACGTTGGCCCACGAGAGCTGCTCACGGTTCTAGCCTGGGGACCATGACCGCTGATTCCACAGATCTTCGCGACATCCCGTTCCAGACCGCGGAAGGCGAGCCCACGAGCCTTGCGTCCTACGGGCAGGATGTGCTCCTCATCGTGAACGTCGCGTCGAAGTGCGGCCTGGCTCCGCAGTACGAGCAGCTCGAAGAGCTGCAGCGCACCTATGGAGACCGCGGATTCACCGTCCTGGGCTTTCCCTGCAATCAATTCATGGGGCAGGAGCCGGGGTCGATGGAGGAGATCCTCGACTACTGCGCGACCACGTGGGGAGTCAGCTTCCCGGTGCTCGACAAGGTGAAGGTCAACGGCCCCGGCGCCGCGCCGCTCTACAAGGCGCTGAAGAAGGCCGAAGACCTCGAGGGCAAGCGCGGGCCGATCCTGTGGAACTTCGAGAAGTTCGTGCTGACACCGACCGGCGACGTGCACCGTTTCCGCCCGACCACCAAACCCGACGACCCGGCGATCGTGGCCGTCATCGAGCAAGCCCTAGGCGACTGATTCCTCGGGTTCGGCTGCGCCGACCTGGCGGCGTTCCTCCCACACTTGGCGTGCGATCTGAGCGAAGGCCTCCGCGGGCTGAGCGCCGCTGACGCCGTACTTGCCGTCGATCACGAAGAACGGAACGCCGTTGATGCCGTAGGCCTGCGCCTGGGCCTGGTCGGCGCGCACGTCGTCGAGATACCGCTCCGAGACGAGCGCGTCGCGCGCGGCCTCGGGATCGAGCCCGGCGTCGGCGGCCAGCGCGACCAGCTCGTCGTCGCGCCCGAGATGCCGACCCTCGGTGAAGTAGGCCGACATCAGGCGCTCGGTCAGTTCGGGCTGCTTGCCCTCCGCCTTGGCGAAGTGCAGCAGCTGGTGAGCCTTGACGGTGTTCGTGTGCTTCAGCTTGTCGAACCGGTACTCCAGACCCGCGTCGGCGGCGACGCCCGTGACACGGTCAAGCATCTCGCGCGCCTGCTCGGCGGGGATGCCCTTGTGGTGCGCGAGATAGTCGGTCTCGCCGCCGTCGAAGTCGACCGGTGTGTCGGGGGCGAGTTCATAGGAGTGGAAGACCACCTCTACGACGGGGGCGTCGTCGTCGGTGGATGCTGCGGCGAGGCCGGATTCCAGATTGCGCTTACCGATGTAGCACCACGGGCAGGCGATGTCGCTCCACACGTCGATCTTGATGGCGTCTGTCATGTCATGCGCAACACGTCTGCCGCGGCGCGCATTCCATGACGCGGGAGTGTTGCCGCGACATGCGAAGATGGCTCCGGGAATTCGCACGGGGGTTGCGGATCCCGGGGGAAATGAGATCCATGCGTCATCGGGGGAAGCGCGGCCTGTCCGCGCTCGGATTCGTCTTCATCGCCGCGGCGACCGTACTCGGACTCGCCGGCTGCGCCGCTGTGTCTGCGACCGAACTCGCGCCGACGACGGCGCCTTCGGTCTCGTCGGTGTCGAACGCGACCCCGACTCCCACCCCGACGGCGACTCCGACCATCGCGCCGACGCCGACGCCGACGCCGCCGCCGACCGCCACCGCTGAGCCGGAACCGCCCGCGCCGCCGCCGGTCGATCCGCTGCGTCCCGCCTGCGCGGGGGCGCGGGCCATGTCGGTGTGGGCTCATGAAGACGACGATCTGCTGTTCGCCGGCACGCAGCTTCCCCAGGTGCTCGCGGCGGGCGGCTGCATCCGCACCGTCTTCCTGACCGATGGCGATGCGGGCCGCGGTTCGGACTACGCGCGCGGTCGGGTGGAGGGCATCCATCGCGCCTACGACGTCCTCCGCGGGGCGTCGTCGCCGTGGACGGAGACCGAGGTGACGCTGCCGTCGGGTGCGACTGTCTCGGTGCACCAGCCCGTCGATGACACGCGGGTGTCGCTCGTCTTCCTCCATCTGCCCGACGGCAACCTGAACGGTCAGGGGTACCCCGCAACAGGTGAAGTGAGCCTCGCCAAGCTCGCAGCCAACAAGATCGCCGCGCTCCCGCCCTCCACCGGGGGCGCACCGCTGTCGTGGAGCGCGATCGTCGCGAGCCTCGACGACCTGATCGGGGCCTACCAGCCGGCATCGTTCTTCACACACGTTCCTGGCAGCGCGAATACCCTGGCCAAGGGCGATCATGCCGACCACGCCATCACGGGCATCATCGCGCGCAAGGCATGGTTCAGCGACGTCCGCGGCGGGGCGACGATCATGTACGCGATGGGATACCAGTCCGCACAGCGACCGGCCAACCTTTCGGGCGATGTGCTGCGGCATAAGATCGCCGTCTTCCGCACGTACGCCGCAGACGACCCTGTGATCCGCGGGTGCAGCGATGATGCGTCGTGCCTCGCGGTGCCGCGCTTCGGCGGCTGGCTCGGGCGCGAATACCTCTTCACCGAAGCGCAGCTCGGGCTCGGCTGAGCCCGCCGCCTACTCCTCGTCGGGGGTGTCGACCGCCCCGCCGAACCGGCGATCGCGTCCGAGGTAGTGGCCGATGGCGTCCCAGAGGTGCGTGCGGCGGAAGTCGGGCCAGAGCGTGTCGAGGAACACGAACTCGGCGTAAGCCGACTCCCACAGGAGGAAGTTCGACGTCCGCTGCTCGCCGCTGGAGCGGACGAAGAGGTCGACGTCGGGCATGTCGGGCTGGTAGAGGTGGCGACGGATGAGCTTCTCCGTGACGGCCGAAGGCTTGAGCCGTCCCGCGGAGATCTCGTCGCCGATCCGTCGCATGGCGTCGACGAGTTCGACCCGGCCGCCGTAGTTCACGCACATCGTCAGGGTGAGTACGTCGTTGCCCGCGGTCAGCTGCTCGGCGTACTGCAGCTCCTTGATGACCGAGCCCCAGAGGCGCGGCTTGCGCCCCGCCCACCGCACCCGCACGCCCCACTCGTTGAGCTGGTCGCGACGACGGTGCAGCACGTCGCGGTTGAAGCCCATGAGGAAGCGCACCTCGTCGGGCGAGCGCGACCAGTTCTCCGTCGAGAACGCATAGACCGAGAGGTGCTTGACGCCGGCCTGCACGGCTCCGGCGACGACGTCGAGGAGCGCGGCCTCACCCGCGCGATGGCCCTCGACGCGGGTCAGTCCCTGACGGTTCGCCCATCGGCCGTTGCCGTCCATGACGATCGCCACGTGCTCCGGCACCGAGCCGCGCGGAAAAGCAGGCGGGTACTCGCCGGTCCAATCCAGCGGACGGAAGGGCACAGCATCCTTGTGGGTGAAGGGCTTCGGGCTCATCGGGTCATCTCCGCTCTTCCCGTCTCGACGTGGGCGAGCGAGCGGATGCCGCGCTCGAGGTGCCACTGCGCGTACGCGGCGACGAGGCCGGATGCCGCGGCGGAGGCGTGCTGTGGTGCGCCGTCGACGGCGTCCCACTCCCCCGCCATCAGCGAGCGGAGAAGGGAGGTCGTCTCGGGTGCCACCTTCGGCGAGCCGACCGGCGCGCAGTTCGCGCACACCATGCCGCCCAACTGCGCGACGAACGACCGGTGGTCGCCCGCGGTGCCGCAGCGCGCGCATTCGCCGAGACCGGGCGCCCAGCCCGACAGCGCCATGACGCGAAGAAGGTACGAGTCGAGCACGCTGCGCGGGGTGTGGTCGCCCTTGGCAAGGGCGCGGAGGCCCCCCACCAGCAGGAGATACTGCTGCGGGGTCGCCTCGGACTCGTTGAGTCGGTCGGCGGTCTCGACCATCGCGTTGGCGGAGGTGTAGCGCTCGTACTCGACGACGATGTCGGCTCCGTACGATCCGAGCGACTCGGCCTGCTGCACGACGTCGAGGGTGCGCCCGCGGTAGAGCTGCACATCGGCGACCATGAACGGTTCGAGGCGTGCGCCGAACTTCGACGAGGTGCGCCGCACGCCCTTCGCGACCGCCCGGATCTTTCCGTTGCGGCGGCTGAGGAGGGTGAGGATGCGATCCGCCTCCCCCAGCTTGTGGGTACGCAGGATCACGACTTCGTCGCGATAAGTGGGCACGGTCCATTATCGGTCGCCCCGGCGACGTCGGGCCGGCACCGCCCCGCCGACGCGGGACAATGGTGGGGTGGATCAGCCCGAGTTCGTCATCCCCCTCTGGGCCGACCTCACCGCGGTCGGGCTCGGGGGCGTGCAGGGGGCGCTGTTCGCCTCGGGCTTCCGGGGCCAGCGGCGGCTCGATCTGCTCGGCGTGGCCATCATCGGCATCCTGATCGGCATGGGCGGCGGGCTCATCCGCGACCTGCTGCTGGGTGTGCCTCCCGCCACACTGCAGAGCAACTGGTATCTGCTCGTCGCGACCGGGGCGGCGCTCGTGGGGATGCTGCTGGCCGGGGTCTTCCAGCGGGTGAACCGGGTCATCGTCGTGCTCGATGCCTTCGTGATCGGCATGTTCGGTGCATTCGGCACCAGCAAGGCGCTGGCGCTCGGTCTGCCGATGGTGCCCGCCGTCTTCGTGGGAGTGTGCGCTGCGGTCGGCGGAGGCGTGCTCCGCGACGCCCTCATGGGGCTTCCCATCGCGATCATGCACGTCGGCTCGCTCTACGCGGTGGCGGCGGCCGCGGGATGCTTCGTGCTCGCCACGGCCGCCGCGTTCGGCCTACCGCTCGTGGGCGCCGCGATCACCGGCATCGCCGTCACCGCCGTGATCCGCATCCTGGCGGTGGTGTTCGACCTCTCACTCCCCGAGCAGCGGATGCTCTACCGCCGCAAGGTCGCCGCCGAGACCCGGGCGATCCCGGTCATCCGGCCCGATGCGTAACATCCGCGCCCGCCCGTAACGACCGCGAGACCCCTTCTGACGCTCGAGACCCCGGCCGAATGTCGGGGTCTCGCGCACAGAACGAGGTCTCGCGGTCGAGAGGGATCAGACAGCGGCGAGCTCGCCCGCGTTCTCGCGGGTGCGGATCGCGCGGTTGACGCCGGAGATGATCGCCTTGAGGCTCGCGGTGGAGATGTCGCCGTCGATACCGACGCCCCAGAGGCGCTCGCCCTCGACCCGCAGTTCGACGTAGGCCGCCGCCTGCGCGTCGCCGCCGGCGCTGAGCGTGTGCTCGACGTAGTCGTACAGCGAGATGTCGATTCCGCGCGACCGCACGATCTCGAGGAACGCGGCGATCGGGCCGTTGCCGTTCGCGGTGGTGTCTTCGATCGAGTCGCCGTCGCGCAACCTCACGTGCAACTCGACGTCGCCGGTCATGTCGCTGGACGACCGCGTGCCGAGCACCTCGAAACGCCCCCAGCGGTCGGCGACGTCGGGCGCCGGCAGGTACTCGTCGGTGAAGACGTCCCAGATCTGGTCGCTCGTGACCTCGCCGCCCTCGGCGTCGGTCTTCGCCTGGACGACGCCCGAGAACTCGATCTGCAGCTTGCGGGGCAGGTCGAGGGCGTGGTCGCTCTTCAGCAGGTAGGCGACGCCTCCCTTGCCCGACTGCGAGTTGACCCGGATGACGGCTTCGTACGAGCGGCCCAGGTCCTTCGGGTCGATGGGCAGGTACGGCACGGCCCATTCGATCTCGTCGACCGTGACGCCCTGCGCGTCGGCCTTCGCGGCCATGGCCTCGAAGCCCTTCTTGATGGCGTCCTGGTGCGATCCGCTGAAGGCCGTGAAGACGAGGTCGCCGGCCCACGGGCTGCGCTCCGGCACGGGCAGCTGGTTGCAGTACTCGACCGTGCGCTTGACGTGGTCGATGTCGCTGAAGTCGATCTGGGGGTCGATGCCCTGCGACAGCAGGTTGATGCCCAGCGCGACGAGGTCGACGTTGCCGGTGCGCTCGCCGTTGCCGAAGAGGCATCCCTCGATGCGGTCGGCGCCCGCCATGTAACCGAGCTCTGCAGCCGCAACCGCGGTGCCGCGGTCGTTGTGCGGGTGCAGCGACAGCAGCACGTTCTCGCGGTGGTTCAGGTGACGGGACATCCACTCGATCGAGTCGGCGTAGACGTTCGGGGTGGCCATCTCGACCGTGGCCGGCAGGTTGATGACGACCTTGCGCTCAGGCGTCGGCTCGAGGATCTCGAGCACCTGGTTGCAGATGTCGACGGCGAACTCGAGCTCGGTGCCGGTGTAGCTCTCCGGCGAGTACTCGTAGAACACCTCGGTCTCGGGCACGGTCTTCTCGTACTGGCGGCACAGGCGAGCACCGGCCAGAGCGATGTCGACGATGCCCTGCTGGTCGGTGCGGAAGACGACTTCGCGCTGCAGCACGCTCGTCGAGTTGTAGAAATGCACGATCGCGCGCTTCGCGCCCGCGATCGACTCGTATGTGCGGGCGATCAGGTGCTCGCGCGCCTGCGTCAGCACCTGGATCGACACGTCGTCGGGGATGCGGTTCTCTTCGATCAGCTTGCGTACGAAGTCGAAGTCGGTCTGGCTCGCGCTCGGGAACCCGACCTCGATCTCCTTGTAGCCCATCTGCACGAGCAGCTCGAACATGACGAGTTTGCGCTCGGGGCTCATCGGATCGATGAGTGCCTGGTTGCCGTCGCGCAGATCGACGGCGCACCACCGGGGAGCCTGCGTGATGCGGGCGTCGGGCCAGGTGCGGTCGGGCAGGTCGACGCGGATCTGCTCGTGGTACGGCCGGTACTTGTGGATGGGCGCGGTCGTGGGCTTCTGGGTGTTCTTCATGATGCTGTCGCTTCCGTTGGATGAGAGACGGGCCGACGACAAGCTCCGCGACGAGGTGGGCCCTAGAACGAGGCCTCGTCGCGGCGACTAAGAAGAAGCAGACCGTGAAGCATGCACAGATCGTACCAGGATGCTGCGCTCAGGCGTTCGCTCAGAACCCGAGGCGTCCGAGCTGCTTGGGGTCGCGCTGCCATTCCTTCGCCACGCGCACGCGCAGAGACAGGAAGACCCGGGTGCCGACGAGCGGCTCGATGCCGGCACGCGCGCGGGCGCCGACGTCGGCGAGACGCGAGCCCTTAGGCCCGATGATGATGCCCTTCTGGCTGTCGCGCTCGACGATGATATTGGCGTAGATGTCGGTCAGGTCGGTGCCCTCACGGGCCGCGATGTCTTCGACCGTCACCGCGATCGAGTGAGGGAGCTCGTCCCTGACGCCCTCGAGCGCGGCCTCGCGGATGATCTCGGCGATGCGGTCGTCGAGGCTCTCGTCGGTGACGATGCCTTCGCCGTACAGCGGCGGCCCGTCGGGCATCATGCCGATGAGTTCTGCCACCAGCACGTCGAGCTGCTCCCCCGCCGTCGCCGAGAGCGGGATGACGCTCGCCCAGTCTTCGCGGAGGGCGTCTACCTCGAGCAGACGCTCGGTGATCTGGTCGCGGCTCGCGGCGTCGGTCTTGGTGACGATGGCCACCTTCTTCGCGCGCGGGTAGCCGCTGAGCGACTCGGCGATCCGCCGGTCGCCGGGGCCGACCTTCTCCGTCGCCGGCACGCAGAACCCGATCACGTCGACGTCGCCGAGCACCTGCTCGACGAGGTTGTTCAGTCGCTCTCCGAGAAGGGTGCGGGGCCGGTGGATACCGGGGGTGTCGACGATGACGAGCTGTCCGTCGGCGCGATTGACGATCCCGCGGATCGCCCGCCGGGTCGTCTGCGGCTTCTCGCTCGTGATGGCGACCTTCTCGCCGACGAGGGCGTTCGTGAGCGTGGACTTTCCCACGTTGGGCCGGCCGACGAAGGTCGCGAACCCCGAGCGGAAATCGGTCATCTCATTCCCCTTTTCGAGGGAGACGGATCTCCCCGGTCTGCGGTGCGCGACCATCGGTGGTCGTCGTCGCCGCGTCAAGACTCTCGGCCCGCTCGACGAAGACCGTCGCGAGCCCCCGGCCGCGCCCGCGGGAGGCGCCGCCGGTCATGGTGAGCCCGGCGTACTGCGCCGTCGCGCCCGGCTGAGGCACGCGCCCCAGGGCTTTGCCGAGTAGACCGCCGATCGAGTCGACGTCGTCGTCTTCGAGTTCGATCCCGAACAGGTCGCCGACCTCGTCGAGCGCGACGCGCGCGCTGAGGCGGTACCTGCCCGGCTCGAGTTCGACGATCTCGGTAGAGCGCGCATCGTACTCGTCGGAGATGTCGCCGACGAGCTCCTCGATGAGGTCTTCGAGCGTGACGAGGCCGGCCACCCCGCCGTACTCGTCGACCGCGAGGCACACGTGCACGGCGTCGCGGCGCATCTTCTGCAGGAGCGTCTCGGCCTTCATCGACTCGGGCACGAACATCGCCGGTCGCGCGATGCGACGGATCGGCGCGTCGCGCCAGGAACCCTGGTCCTCGAAGCCGAACTGCACGAGGTCTTTGAGATAGAGCATTCCCACGATGTCGTCGCGCTCGTCGTCGACCAGAGGGAGACGCGAGTGCCCCGTGTCGAGGAAGAGCGTCATCGCCTCGCGCGTCGAGGCTGCAGCATCCACCGTCGTCATGTCGGTGCGCGGGATCATCACCTCGCGCACGTAGCGGTCGGTGAAGTCGAACACCGAGTGGATGAGCTCGCGGTCGTCTTCTTCGATGAGCTCGTTCTCGGCGGCCTCGTCGATGATGCTGAGCAGCTGCTCCTCCGACGCGAACGACGAGCCCTGCGACAGACCGGGCGTGACACGGTTGCCGATCGCGACGAGCCCGTAGGCGAGCGGTCCGAGCAGGATCCGCAGGCCCCGCACGAGCGGGGCCGCGCCCAGGAGCAGACCGCGCGCGTGCTGGCGTCCCACCGAGCGGGGGCTCGCGCCCACCGCGACGAACGAGATGCCCGTCATCAGCAGCGCCGCCGCGAGCATCGCCCACCAGATGTTGTCGAAGAGGAGGGTGAAGGCGACGGTGACCAGCACGGCGGCCGCGGTCTCCGCGAGCACGCGGATGAACGCGACCGCGTTCGCGTGCGCGTCGGGGTCGTCGGCGATCTTCTGCAGCGCGCTGACGCTCCGACCCTCCGACGTGAGGTCGACGAGGTCGGCGCGCGAGGTGACGCTGAGCGCGGCCTCGATTGCGGCCATGAGGCCGCCGAAGGCGACGAGGAGGAGAGCTGCGACGAGCAGGAGGGTTTCGGTCATGTGCGGCGACGTCGCCGCTCGGAAGCCTGGAAGCCGGAGATGAGCTCCTTCTGCAGGCCGAACATCTCGCGTTCGTCCTCGGGCTCGGCGTGGTCGTACCCGAGGAGGTGCAGCAGACCGTGGGTGGTGAGCATGACGAGCTCGTCCTGCGTGGAGTGCTTCGCCGCCACGGCCTGCGTCTCGGCGACCTGCGGGCAGAGCACGATGTCGCCGAGGAGCCCGGCGGGTGTCGGCGCGTCGTCGGTGCCCGGGCGCAGTTCGTCCATCGGGAAGCTCAGCACGTCGGTGGGGCCGGGTTCGTCCATCCACTGCACGTGCAGTGCCTCCATGGCGCCCTCGTCGACCAGCACGATCGCGAGATCGGCATCGGGGCTCACGTGCAGTTCGGCGAGGTCGAACTCGACGAGGCGCAGGAGCACCTGCTCGTCGACCGCGATGCCCGACTCGTTGTTGATCTCGATCGTCACGGGCGTCCTCGTCTCGGCTGGTGGTCGCGGGGTCCAGCGGCGCGCCCGCCGCGGCGTTCGGCGCGGTTGGACATCTCTGCGGCCTCGTCGCGCTCGCGCCGGGATGCCAGACGCTCTTCGTCGTATTCCGTGTAGGCGTCGACGATGCGACCCACGAGCGTGTGACGCACGACGTCGGCGCTCGTGAGGTACGCGAAATGGATGTCGTCGATGTCGCGCAGCACGCGGGTGACCAGCCGCAGCCCGGAGGCGCCCATCGGGAGGTCGACCTGGGTGATGTCGCCGGTGACGACCATCCGCGTGCCGAATCCGAGGCGCGTGAGGAACATCTTCATCTGCTCGGGCGTGGTGTTCTGCGCCTCGTCGAGCACGACGAATGAATCGTTGAGCGTGCGCCCTCGCATGTAGGCGAGCGGTGCGACCTCGATGGTTCCCGAGGCGATGAGCTTCGGCACGATCTCGGGATCCATCATCTCGTTCAGCGCGTCGTAGAGCGGCCGAAGATACGGGTCGATCTTGTCGGTCAGCGTGCCCGGGAGGAACCCGAGCCGCTCGCCGGCCTCGACCGCGGGGCGGGTCAGGATGATGCGGCTGACCTCTTTGCGCTGGAGCGCCTGCACGGCCTTCGCCATCGCGAGGTAGGTCTTGCCGGTGCCGGCCGGGCCGATCCCGAAGACGATCGTGCTCTCCTCGATCGCGTCGACGTAGGCCTTCTGGCCGAGAGTCTTCGGGCGGATGACCTTGCCGCGCGACGACAGGATCGCCTCGCCGAGCACCTCGGAGGGGCGGGGGCCGCCTTCCGAGCGGAGGATGCGGCTCGAGCTGCTCACATCGGACGGCTCGAGCCCGTGTCCGGCCTTCGTCATGGCGATGAGCTCTTCGACGAGAGCGAGCGCCCCGGCCACGACTCGAGCCTCGCCGCTGAGGGTGATCTCGTTGCCGCGCACGAGCACGTCGACGCCGGGATGCTCCTTCTCGACCACGCGCAGCAGCCGATCCTGGGGACCGAGCAGCTGAACCATGGCGACCCCGTCGACGTAGACGTGCTCGACGACGGTCTCGTCGAAGGATTCAGGCATTCAGGCTCTTCTCGTCGAGGTCGCCCGCGAGGACGTGGGCGTGCACGTGGAAGACGGTCTGGCCGGCGCCGGCGCCGGTGTTGAAGATCAAGCGGAACTCGCCGTCGGCATGCTCGGCAGCGACCGTGTGCGCGAGGCCGACGACCTCGGCCAGCAGCGCCGGGTCGCCGGCGGCGAGCTCGACGACGTCGCGGTAGGCGGCCGTCTTCGGGATCACGAGGAGGTGGACGGGTGCCTTCGGAGCGATGTCGCGGATGGCGAAGACGTTCTCCGTCTCGGCGATGATCTCCGACGGGATCTCGCCCTCGAGAATGCGCGTGAAGATCGAGGTCTCGGTCATGGAAACAGTCTACCGACGCGGGGTCGGGCGGATCCGGCGGCGGCCGACGTCACCATCGTCCGAGCGCGACGCTCACGACGGCGAGGGCGGCGGCGCCCGCGGTGGAGGTGCGGAGCACCGTCGCCCCGAGCCTCACCCGCACGGCAGCGGCCTCTTCGAGAGCCGTGAGCTCGGCCGGGGAGATTCCCCCCTCCGGACCGACGACGAACACGACGTCGCGGGTGTCCGCATTCAGATCCACCGCGCTGAGGGGCGACTCGGCCGACGGCTCGAGCAGCAGCATCCGGGTCGAGCCGGCCAGCGCGGCGAGATCGGCCGTGCGGGCGACGGATCGCACCTCGGGAACCCACGCGCGATGCGCCTGCTTCGCGGCCTCGCGCACGATGGTCGTCCAGCGCGCGATGCCCTTGTCGGCCTTGCCGTCCCAGCGCGACACGCTGCGCTCGGCCTGCCAGGGCACGATCTCGTCGACCCCCAGTTCGGTCGCGGCCTGCACCGCGAGCTCGTCGCGGTCCCCCTTCGCGAGAGCCTGCACGAGGATCACTCGCGGGCTCGGAGCCGGCTCGTCCCGGCGAGCATCGACTCGTACCGTCACCTCGCGAGGACTGACGGCCGTGCTGCGCCCGGTGAGCCAGACGCCCCGGCCGTCGCCGACCGTGACCTCTTCGTCGATCCGAAGACGTCGAACGGATGCTGCGTGGTGGGCCTCGGCGCCCTCGAGGACGACGTCATCGCCGGGCTGAGCCGTCGTCGCGGCGTCGGAGAGGAAGTGCAGCGCCACGGTCAGACGTTGCGGAAGCGGTCGCGCAGCTTCGCGAACAGGCCCTGGTGGAACTCGGCCAGGTGCGGTGCGGGGGCCTTCGTGCGCTTGGCGAAGTCCTCGATGAGAGCGCGCTCCTTGGCGTCGAGCCTGGTCGGTGTGACCACGTGCACCCCGATGCGGAGGTCGCCGCGCTGGGTTCCCCGCAGCGGGGTGATCCCGCGGCCCTTGATCGTCAGCACGTCGCCGCCCTGGATGCCCGCACGCAGCTCGAGATCGACCGAGCCGTCGAGGGCGTCGATGGTGGTGTTCGTGCCGAGGATGGCGTCCGACATCGACACCTCGAGGGTCGCCAGGAGGTCGTCGCCGTCGCGGCTGAAGGTCTCGTGAGGAGCAACCGTGACCTCGAGGTAGAGGTCGCCGTTGGGCCCACCGGCGGGTCCGACCTCGCCGGAGCCGGGCAGCTGCAGCCGCAGGCCTGTCTCGACACCCGCCGGGATGTCCACCGACACGGTGCGACGAGCGCGCACGCGCCCCTGACCCTGGCAGGTCGCGCAGGGGTAGGGGATGGTCGTGCCGTGTCCCTGGCACGTTCCGCACGGCTGGTTCGTGACGACGTTGCCCAGGAGGCTGCGCACGGTGCGCTGGATGTGCCCGCTGCCATGGCAGATGTCGCAGGTGACCTCCGAGGTGCCGGGCTGGGTGCAGGCTCCCTGACAGGTCTCGCACAGCACGGCGGTGTCGACCTCGAGGTCGCGGTGCACGCCGAAGACGACGTCGTCGAGCTCGAGCGTGACCCGCACCAGGGCGTCCTGTCCGCGTTCGCGACGCGAGCGCGGACGCGGACCACGGCTTCCGCCTCCGCCTCCGCCCCCGAAGAACGTCTCGAAGATGTCACTGAAGCCGCCGAAACCGGCTGCTCCCCCGGCTCCGCCGAATGCACCGCCGTCGCCGCCCATGTCGTAGCGGCGACGCTGCTCGGCGTCGCTCAGCACGTCGTACGCGTGGGTGACGAGCTTGAACCGCTCGGACGCGTCGGCGCCCGGGTTCACATCGGGGTGCAGCTCGCGCGCGAGACGGCGGTATGCCTTCTTGATCTCGTCTGAGCTCGCGTCGCGCGCGACACCGAGAACCTCGTAGTGGTCAGCCACATTCGCCTTCCTGCCCGCACGCGGCGGGGATCGTCAATGGAACGGAGCCCGCGTCAGCGGGCGTTCTCGTCGTCTTCGAGCATCCTGGTCAGATGGTGGGCGACGGCTCGGACCGCCGCCAGATGCGAGGGGTAGTCCATACGCGTCGGGCCGAGCAGCCCGACCCGCGCGCCTGTGCCCGATGCGTCGTAATCACTCGCGAGGACGGACGCCTCGATGAGGCCGAACGGTTCGTTCTCCCGCCCGATGCTCGCGGCGAGTCCCTTGGCGTCGACCACCATCTCGGTCATGAGCTTCAGCAGCGTGACCTGCTCCTCGATCGCCTCGAGGAGCGGGTAGATGCTGCCCCGGAAATCGGACTCGCGACGAGCGAGAGTCGCCGCTCCGGCCATCACGAGACGGTCTTGGCGGAACTCTTCGAGTTCTTCGGCGAGCACTCTCAAGATGGCGTGGGCCGCCGCATCCGTTCCCGTCGCCGGCACGATCGAGGCGGCGAGCAGGTCTGCGATCCGCTGCGTGGCGTCGCCGACGAGGTGCCCGACGACGACCGAGGAGACCCGAGCTCGCAGCTGGGCGAGGTCGGCCTCGCTCGGCTCTTCGCGCACGAGGGCGATGCGCTGCGAGACCCGGCCGGTGTCGGTCACGACGATCACGAGCAGTCGCCCGCCGCCGAGATCGACGAGTTCGACGTGGGTGACGTTCGCGCGGGCGAACGACGGGTACTGGACGATCGCGACCTGCCCGGTGAGCTGCGTGAGAGCGCGCACCGTGCGCGAGAGCAGATCGTCGAGGTCGCCCGAGCCGTCGAGGAACGACGCGATGGCGCTGCGCTGCGCGGGGCTCAGCGGACGCAGATCGGCGAGGTGGTCGACGAAGACGCGATAGCCCTTGTCGGTGGGGACGCGCCCCGACGAGGTGTGGGGGGCGGCGATCAGCTCCTCGTCTTCGAGGAGCGCCATGTCGTTGCGGATGGTGGCGGCCGACACACCGAAGGCATGGCGCTCGACGATTGCCTTGCTCCCGACGGGCTCGCGCGTGTCGACGTAGTCCTGCACGATCGCACGGAGCACCTGGAGTCCGCGTTCGCTGACCATGGTCCCCTCCGCTCTGTCGCTGTCGTGGGTCGGATTGGCACTCGCGCGCCGTGAGTGCCAATTCTAGCTGATCGGGTCGCGCGGGGCCCCGAGCTCACGCCGTGAGCGTGCGCACCACCGTATCGGCCAGCAGCCGGCCGCGGCGAGTCAGCACGACCCGTCCGGCACCGGCGCCTTCCGCCGCGACGAGTCCCTCATCGACCAACGACGCCACGGCGCGAACACCCTCGTCGGTCAGCTCGGTGAAGGGAAGCCCCTCGCGAATACGCGAGCGCAGCAGCACGGACTCGAGTCGCCGAGCCGTGGCATCGGGACGCTCACGCGCTGCCGCGGGCGACTCCCCGAGCGCGAGCCGCTGGGCGTACGCGGCGGGGTGCTTCACGTTCCACCACCGCAGACCCGCGACGTGGCTGTGGGCGCCGGGCCCGAACCCCCACCAGTCGGTTCCGCGCCAGTACGCGAGGTTGTGACGTGATCGCCGGGTGTCGTCGCGCGCCCAGTTCGAGACTTCGTACCAGTCGAACCCCGCGGCGGCGAGGAGATCGTCGGCCAGTTCGTACATGTCGGCCTGCAGATCGTCGTCGGGCGCGACGACTTCTCCGCGACGGATCTGGCGGGCGAGCTTCGTACCGTCTTCGACGATGAGCGCATAGGCCGAGAGATGATCGGGGTGGAGCGCGACGGCGGTCTCGAGCGATGCGCGCCAGTCGTCGAGCGACTCACCGGGAGCGCCGTAGATGAGGTCCACGCTCACGGCGAGGCCGGCATCGCGCGCGGCCGCCACCGCGGTCGCGACGTTCGCCGGGTCGTGCGTGCGGTCGAGCGCGGCGAGCACGTGGGGTCTCGCCGACTGCATGCCAATCGACAGGCGCGTCACTCCGGATGCTGCGAGCTCTCGCACGACCGCGGGGGTCACGGTGTCGGGGTTCGCCTCGACGGTGATCTCCGCACCGTCGGCGAGGCCGAAGGCGTCGGTCACCCCGGCCAGCATCCGTCCGAGGTCGCCGGCCGGCAACAACGTCGGGGTGCCCCCTCCGAAGAACACCGTCTGCGCGGGGCGGAGCGCACCGGCATCGCCGAGCACGCGACGGGCGAGAGCGATCTCCTGGCCGACCGTGTCGGCGTACTGATCCTGTCGCGCACCCTGCAGCTCGGTCGCGGTGTAGGTGTTGAAATCGCAGTATCCGCACCGCACCCGACAGAACGGCACGTGCAGGTACACCCCGAACGGCGTCGACGGATCATGACCGAGGTCGTCGGGGAGGGCGCCGTCGGGAGGTGCGGGATCGCCGAGAGGGAGGGCCGAGCCCATCAGGCGGGCGTCGTGTACATCGGAGAAATCGCTCGCAGGTACCGCGAGAACAGCTCACGCCGGCGCTGACGCACCATCGCCGGGAACAGCCGATAGAGGAACGCCACCGGACGGTCGAAGGCGCGCACGGTGAACCAGACCTCGTCGTTGTCGCGCCATTCGAGCAGGAAGAGCTCTTCGCCGCTGACGACGGAGCCGCCGACCGTGCCGAGGGCGAAGCCGACGCGACGCGGCTCTTCGATGACCGAGATGACGCGCGCCTCGGCGTCGGCGCGGTATCGCCCGGCGTGGCCGTGCAGGTGCACCGTGGTGCCCGGACCGACGAACGGTGTGCCGTCGGCGGCGAAACGCTGGTCGGACTCGAGCCGACTGGGGGCTATGGGCCTGCCCTCGCCGTCGTACCCGACGCCCGTGTACGACGGACCTGCGGCCGGACGCACGTCGGCGAGAGTGAGACCGCCCTCGCGCTGCGCCGACCAGCTGAGCAGAGCCTCTCCCGCGACCGTGAAGCGGTCCTCGCCGCTGCCGATCCGCCACGCTTCCTCCGCCGGCACGGAGCGCTCGGGCGGGTACTGCATCAGGTCGGAGGCCTGGGTGGCTCCGACGGCGGCATAGTCCACCGTCTCGTCCTTGAAGGTTCCGCGACGCATGACCTCAGCCTTACTTCTTTTCCTCGACGTCGCCCGAGAGGGCTGCGATGAACGCGCCCTGGGGGACTTCGACGCGACCGATGGTCTTCATGCGCTTCTTGCCCTCCTTCTGCTTCTCGAGGAGCTTGCGCTTGCGGCTGATGTCGCCGCCGTAGCACTTGGCCAGAACATCCTTCCGCATGGCGCGGATGCTCTCGCGTGCGATGATCCGCGCGCCGATCGCTGCCTGGATCGGGATCTCGAACTGCTGACGAGGAATGAGTTTGCGGAGGCGCTCGGTCATCAGCGTGCCGTAGGCGTAGGCCTTCTCGCGGTGCACGATCGCGGAGAACGCGTCGACCTTCTCGCCCTGCAGCAGGATGTCGACCTTGACGAGGTCGGCGCTCTGCTGACCCGAGGGCTCGTAATCGAGACTGGCGTACCCCTGGGTCTTGCTCTTGAGCTGATCGAAGAAATCGAACACGATCTCGCCGAGAGGCATGTTGTACCGGATCTCGACGCGGTCCTCGCTGAGGTAATCCATGCCGAGGAGCGACCCGCGCCGCTGCTGGCACAGTTCCATCACGGTGCCGACGTAGTCCTTCGGCAGCAGGATCGCGGCCTTGACCATCGGCTCCTGCACGGAGGAGACGCGACCATCGGGGTACTCGCTGGGATTGGTCACGGTGACGGTCTCGCCGTTGTCGGTCGTGACCTCGTAGACCACGCTCGGAGCCGTGGCGATGAGCTCCAGACCGAACTCGCGTTCGAGCCGCTCGGTGATGATCTCGAGGTGGAGGAGCCCGAGGAACCCGCACCGGAAGCCGAACCCGAGGGCTACCGACGTCTCGGGCTCGTACGCGAGCGACGCGTCGGAGAGCTTGAGCTTGTCGAGCGCCTCGCGCAGGTCGGCGTAGTCGCTCTGCTCGATCGGATACAGGCCCGAGTACACCATCGGCTTCGGATCGGTGTAGCCCGCGAGCGCCTCGGTCGCGGGAGATCGATGCGTGGTGATGGTGTCGCCGACCTTCGACTGCCGCACGTCCTTCACACCGGTGATCAGGTAGCCGACCTCGCCGACGCTCAGACCTCGCGACGGCGTGGGCTCCGGGCTCGACACGCCGATCTCGAGGGTCTCGTGGGTCGCACGCGTCGACATCATCTGGATCTTCTCGCGCGGCTCGAGCTTGCCGTCGATCATTCGCACGTATGTGATCACACCGCGGTAGGCGTCATAGACCGAGTCGAAGATCATCGCCCGTGCGGGGGCATCCGGGTCGCCCTTCGGCGCCGGGATGTCACGGACGATCCGGTCGAGCAGCTCTTCGACGCCCTGGCCGGTCTTGCCGCTCACGCGCAGCACGTCGTCGGGCGAACCGCCGATGAGGCCCGCGAGTTCGGCGGCGAACTTGTCGGGGTCGGCGGCGGGGAGGTCGATCTTGTTCAGCACCGGGATGATCGTGAGGTCGTTCTCGAGCGCGAGGTAGAGGTTCGCGAGCGTCTGCGCCTCGATCCCCTGCGCCGCATCGACGAGGAGGACGGCCCCTTCGCACGCGGCGAGCGAGCGGCTCACCTCGTACGTGAAGTCGACGTGACCCGGCGTGTCGATCATGTTGAGAGCGAACGCGTTGGCGGGCGATTCGAACGCCCACGGCATGCGAACCGCCTGGCTCTTGATCGTGATGCCGCGCTCACGCTCGATGTCCATGCGGTCGAGGTACTGCGCCCGCATGTCGCGGTCGGCGACGACGCCGGTGATCTGCAGCATCCGATCGGCCAGCGTCGACTTGCCGTGGTCGATGTGGGCGATGATGCAGAAGTTGCGGATCAGTTCCGGCGGGGTCGCGGAGGGCTCGAGAGACTGGAGTGCGCGCGGTGACATGTTCCGTCGATTCTACGGGCGACCGAGCATGTTCGCGGGCGCAGGCAGTCGGCGGATCCCTTCGAGGAGGCCGTCGAGGTCGCTCGCGAGGCAGATCCGGATCCATCCCTCGCCCTGCGACCCGAACGCCGAGCCCGGAGCGACGGCCACTCCCTGCTCGTCGAGGAAGCGCATGCACCAGGACGTCACGTCGCCTGCGGTGTCATGCGACACGTCGATCCAGAGGTAGAAGGCGCCCGTCGGAGGCAGGTAGCGGAACCCACGCTCGTCGAGCAGAGCGGATGCTGCCGCAAGGTTCGCCGCGTAGTGGGCGGCCGCATCCGAGACGGCGTCCTGCGGACCATCGATCGCCGCGAGCGCGGCGTACTGGGCGGGCGTGTCGACGCAGCTGATCGACGCCTCCTGCACGCGCAGCATGACGTCCTGCCAGCCGGGTGGAGTCAGCAGCCAACCGACCCGGGCACCCGTCATCGCATAGGTCTTCGAGGTGGAGAACACGGTGAAGACGCGGCCGTCCGTGTCGAAGCCGGCGGGACTGACATGTGCCCGGCCCCACGTGAACCGTTCGTACACCTCGTCGCTGATGAGCCAGAGGTCGCGGCGCCGCGCGAAATCGACCAACGCGGCGATCGTATGCGCGTCGTAGGTGACGCCGAGCGGGTTCGAGGGGCTGTTCACGATGAGCGCCCGTGTGCGCGGGGTGACGAGGGCGTCGAGCTCGGCGACGTCGGGCACGAAACCGCGCTCGGAGCGAAGACTGTACGCCACCGGCGTCGCCTGGAGCAGATGGGCGTTCATGGTGAACGTCGTATATCCGGGGTCGGGCACGAGAACCTCGTCGCCCGCAGCGAGGGCGAGGGTCATCGCCTGATGCAGGGCCTGCGTGCCGCCGACGGTGACCCAGATCTGCTCGACCTCGACGTCGAGGCCGTTCTCCCGGAAGAGCTTTCGCGCGATCGCCTCGCGCAGAGGACGGATGCCACCGTTGGGCGTGTAGCGGACGTCGCCGCGCTCCCACGCTGCGGCGGCAGACGCACGGATCTCTTCGGCGACCGACGCCCCGGGCTCCCCGACGGCCAAGATGATGGTGCCCGGCCGCTGCAGTGCGACCTCGAGGATCCGACGCACGCCGGAGCCCGCCATCTCAGCGACATGAGCGGGGATTCGAGGCACTCCGTCATCATATTTCGAGCCCGCGCGCACCCCATCGTGACGGCGGCGTTACCGGACGTTTACCTCGACGACACGCGCATGTCCGTGGCATCGTTGAGTATCGAAACAGGTCCCCCCGACCTCCGAACGGCCGTCGTCCCGGCCGCTGTTCGTCGTGCGCCCAAACCCTGGAGAAGAGTCTGTGACGTCGCATCCCCCCACCTCTGATCGGTCCGAGACCACGAGAGGAGGAAAGGGCCGGGCGTTCGCCGCGAGTGCTGTCGTCGCGGCCCTGGCGGCGAGCTCTTTCGCCGTCGGAGTGCTGCCGGCGACGGCTGCCGTCAGCACCGAAGCGCCCGTCGTGATCAGCGAGGTCTACGGCGGAGGCGGCAACAACGGCGCCGTCTTGAACCGGGACTTCATCGAGCTTCTCAACACGAGCGACGTCGCCGTCGATCTCGACGGGTGGAGCGTTCAGTACGCCTCTGCGTCGGGCACCTCGTGGCAGGTCACTCCGCTCGGCGACATCTCGCTCGAGGCCGGGGCCCACCTCCTCGTGGGACAGGCGTTCGGCACGAACACGGGGCTTCCCGGTTTCGAGGCGGACGTCGACGGCTCGATCCCCATGCAGGCCTCCAACGCCAAGGTCGCGCTGGTCGACAGCATCACCGCTCTCGCCGCCGGGACCGGTGTAGCGGCCCTCCCCCAGGTCATCGATTACGTCGGCTACGGGTCTGCCAACGACTTCGCGGTCGCACCGGCACCGGCCACGAGCGTGACCCAATCGGCCTCGCGCGATGCCGCCGGCACGAACACCGGCAACAACTCCGCCGACTTCGCACTCGGCGCACCGACGCCGACGTCCAGCGGCACGGGGACGACCCCCACACCCGAACCGACGACGACCACGTCGCCGTCGCCGTCACCCTCCCCCAGCCAGCCGACCACGCCGGGCACCGTCGTGCCGATCGCCGAGATCCAGGGCACCGGCGCCGCATCGCCTCTCGCCGGACAGACGGTCACCACCGAGGGTGTCGTCACGGCGCACTACCCGACCGGCGGCTTCAACGGGTACGTCATCCAGACCGCCGGGACGGGCGGGTCGCTCGATCTCGCGACCCACACCTCGTCCGACGCGATCTTCGTCTACTCCCCCGCAGCCGCCGACGCCGTCGCCCTGGGCGACACCGTTCGCGTGACGGGCCCCGTGAGCGAGTTCAACGGGCTCACCCAGATCACCGCGGGCGTCGGAGCGGCCTCGAAGATCGACGCCGCCACAGCGCCGACCTCCTCGACCGTCGCCTGGCCGACCACCGATGCTCAGCGCGAGTCGCTCGAGTCGATGCTCGTCCAGCTGACCGACGAGTTCACGGTGTCGAACACATACTCGACCAACCAGTACGGCGAGGTCGGTCTCGCCGTCGGATCCACACCCCTTCGTCAGCCCACCGATGCCGCCCGACCGGGGACGCCTGAGGCTGCCGCCGTGGCCGACGACAACGCGGCCCGGGCGCTCACGGTCGACGACGGTGCATCGACGAACTTCCTGAACGTCTCCAACAGCACGCTGACCCCCGCATACGTCTCGCTCCTGGAGCCCGTCGTCGTCGGCGGGCAGGCCGAGCTCAGCGGTTCGTTCATCGTCGACTACCGCAACAACACGTGGAAGATCAACCCGACGCAGCCGCTCGTCGCGGACGGCAGCGGCACCGACCAGGTCGTGTTCTCGAACCCGCGCACGGAAGCCCCGCAGCCCGTCGGCGGTGACCTCAGTGTGGCGTCGTTCAATGTCTTGAACTACTTCACGACGCTCGGAGAGACGACCGCGGGCTGCCAGACCTACACTCCGCTTCCCAACGGCCAGGCGAACTCCGTGCGAACCGGCTGCGATGTGCGCGGCGCGTGGGATGCGGCGGACTTCACCCGTCAGCAGTCGAAGATCGTGACCGCCATCGAAGACCTCGACGCCTCCGTCGTCGGTCTGATGGAGATCGAGAACTCCGAGGCACTCGGTGAGACGAAGGACGAGGCCGTCGGGTCGCTCGTCGCCGCGCTGAATGCGGCCTCGACCCCGGGCAAGTGGGCGTTCGTCCCGACCGACGACTCGCTCGCCGACGTCGACCGCGACGTCATCACGAACGCGATCATCTATCAGACCGCGCTCGTGGAGCCGGAAGGGACGTCGGTCGCGCTGGCCACGCAGAGCGGGAACGGTCAGGCGTTCGCCAACGCGCGCGAGCCGATCGGACAGTTCTTCACCCCCGCGGACGGCGGGGAGAAGTTCTTCGTCGCCGTGAACCACTTCAAGTCGAAGGGCTCCGGCGAGGGCGTCGACGCCGACCAGAACGACGGGCAGGGTGCGTCCAACAACTCTCGCGTTCGTCAGGCGACGGCGCTGACGGCGTGGGTCGACGAGGTCACGACCGACGAAGACGCCGTCTTCCTCGTGGGCGACTTCAACTCCTACACGCAGGAAGACCCCATGCAGGTGCTCTACGGCGCCGGCTATGTCAACGCCGAGTCGGAGTTCGAGCTGGACTCGTCGAGCTACTCGTTCTCGGGTCTGTCGGGTTCGCTCGATCACGTCCTCCTCAATGAGGTCGCCCTCCAGCGCGCCACCGGCGCGGACATCTGGAACATCAACTCCGGAGAGTCGATCGCCCTCGAGTACAGCCGCTACGGCTACCACGGCACGAACTTCTGGGAGGACGGAACGCCCTACCGGTCGTCGGACCACGACCCCGTGAAGGTCGGCCTGTCGGCAAGCGCGACGGCCCCGATCGAGCTGACCCTCCTCGGGATCAACGACTTCCACGGCCGCATCGACAGCAACACGGTGAAGTTCGCGGGCACGATCGAGCAGCTGCGCGACCAGGCGCGGGGCGAGAGCCTGTTCCTGTCGGCGGGTGACAACATCGGTGCGTCGCTCTTCGCGTCGAGCTACTTCGATGACGAACCGACCATCGAGGTGCTGAACGCGCTCGATCTCGAGACGAGTGCCGTCGGAAACCACGAGTTCGACAAGGGATTCGACGACCTGAGCGGTCGCGTCGAGGAGTCGGCCGACTTCTCGTACCTCGGCGCGAACGTCTACGAGAAGGGCACGACCGACCCCGCGCTGCAGGAGTACCAGCTCATCGAGGTCGACGGCCTCACTGTCGCCGTCGTCGGAGCGATCACCGAGGAGACGAGCACCCTGGTCTCCCCCGGCGGCATCGCCGACCTCGAGTTCGGCGACCCGGTCGAGGCGGTCAACCGCGTCGCGGGCCAGCTGTCCGACGGCGATGCCGCCAACGGCGAGGCCGACGTGATCATCGCGATGTACCACGAGGGTGCTGGTGGTGGCGTCAAGGAGAACACCACCCTTGAGGAGGAGATCGCCGACAGCGCGGTCTTCGCCTCGATCGTCAACGACACCTCGGCCGAGGTCGCCGCGATCTACACCGGTCACACGCACAAGGAGTACGCGTGGTCGGCACCGGTCCCGGGTGTCGAGGGCGCGACGCGGCCCATCGTGCAGACGGGTTCCTACGGCGAGAAGATCGGCAAGATCGTGCTGACGCTGGACGCCGAGAACGGCGACCTGATCGCGCACACCGAGGAGAACGTCGCGCGGACGACGGCGGACGACGCGGCCTTGGTCGCCGAGTACCCCCGCGTCGCCGAGGTCAAGGAGATCGTCGACCTGACGCTCGCTGCAGCGGCCGAGGTCGGCAACACGAAGGTCGGCGAGGTGTCGGGAGACATCACGACGGCGTTCGGCGGCGGCTCGTTCGTGAACGGCGTCTGGACGGGCGGATCGCGCGACGACCGTGCGTCCGAGTCGGCGCTGGGCAACCTCGTCGCCGGGGCGCTGCGCGACTCCATGGCCGACCTGCCGAACGGCGCCCAGATCGGTGTGACCAACTCGGGCGGTCTGCGTGCCGAGCTCTGGGACACCCAGGCGGAGTTCGGAGCGAACGCGGTGGCCGGCCTCGAGGACGGAGACATCTCCTTCTCGCAGGCGCTCGCCGTGCTGCCGTTCAACAACACCACGACGCTGGTGACGATGACCGGTGAGCAGTTCACCGATCTGCTCGAGCAGCAGTGGCAGCGTGCGGCAGATGGCACCGTGCCCTCGCGGGCCTACCTGCAGCTGGGCCTGTCGGACAACGTGACGTACACGTTCGACGCCGCACTGCCGGAGGGTTCGCGCATCACCTCGGTGACGGTCGACGGCGCGCCCATCGACCCCGCCGCGGAGTACCGCATCGGAACCCTGTCGTTCCTCGCGGACGGCGGAGACAACTTCCGGAAGTTCGCCGAATCGACCGACCGTCAGGACACGGGCAACGTGGACTACCAGGCGTGGGTCGACTTCCTGGCCGCGGAGTCGCCGGTGGCGGCTCCCTACGCCAAGCACGCCGTGTCGGTGAAGGGCGCTCCGGAATCCGCGGCTGCAGGGTCGAACCTGGCCTTCCAGGTGTCGACGCTCAACATGACGAGCCGGGGCACGCCCGAGGCGCGCGAGCTCACGGTGAGCCTGGGCGACGAGGTTCTCGGAACGTTCCCGATCGTGGGCGGTGCGGCGGATGTCGCCATCACCCTTCCGGCAGATGCGGCCGAGGGAGCAGCGTCTCTGACGCTCACGACCGACGTCGCCGGCACGGTCGTGACGCTCCCCGTCACGATCACCGCCGCGGGATCAGGGAACCCCGGTACGGGCGAACCCGGCACCGAGGCGCCGAACGGCAGCTGGGCCACCGTGACGCTCAACGACCGTGTCGAGCAGGGCGGCGTACTCAACGTCACCGTGACGGGCCTGAAGCCGGGCCAGCTGATCGGCGCGACCCTGTTCAGCGAACCGATCGTGGTGACGGGGATCCCTGTCGCCGACGCGTCGGGACGCACATCGTTCTCGGTCGCGATCCCGTCGGACTTCGCCCTCGGTGCGCACGAGCTCGTGGTCACCTCCGCGGGCGAGAGCCCGATCCGGGTCGGTGTCACCGTGCTCGCCGGCGGTCAGCTGGCCGTCACCGGGTCCGAGCTGCCGCTCGGTATCGCTCTCGCCGCGGGCTTCCTGCTCGTCGCGGGCGGTCTGACCTACGCCCTGCGGCGTCGGTCGCCCGTGATGCGCTAGTCGCAGACGTACGCGCCCCCTGCTCGGCTTCGGTCGGGCAGGGGGCGCGTCGTATGTTGGAGGCATGTCGGTCGGAGTGGTGTTCGTCCACGGCATCCGCACGTCTGCGAGCATGTGGCGGCCCCAGCTCGAGTACCTCGCCGCGCGTGGCAACGCGGCGACAGCGGTCGACCTCCCCGGACACGGTGCCCGGATGTCGGAGGACTTCACGATCGAAGGGGCCTTCGCCACCATCGACCGGGCCGTCAGGGACACCGCATCCCAGGGGCCCGTCCTGCTGGTCGGCCATTCCATGGGCGGCCTCCTCTCGCTCGAGTACGCGGTATCGGAGGAGCCCCCTCCACTGGCGGCGGTCATCGGCGCGGGCTGCACCGCGATCCCCCGCGGCCCCGCCCTGCGGGCATACCGCCTCTTCCTGCGCGGTTTCGACTCGCTTCCCGACCGTGGCGCGGCCATCACCGACTACGTGCTCGCCCGCACGTTGCCGGAGGAGACTCGCGACGACTTCGGCGCGGGCGGCTACGCATTCGACACGCAGCACACCGCTCTGGCGAGCCTCTCGGTGCTCGACCTCATGCGGGCGCTGCGCAGCATCCGTGTGCCCTTGTGGTTCGTGAACGGGCAGTTCGACCAGCTCCGCATCAACGAAGCGTTGTTCACGCGGACCGTTCCCGAGGCCGAGCTGATCATCGTGCCGAAGACCACGCATCTCGTCACCTCGATGCGCCCCGATGTGTTCAATGCCGTGCTCAACCTCGCGATAACGACGGTGGAGCAGACCTGATAGACTCGGTGTTTGGCTTGCGTGTGGGTTTTCCCACCCTCACGACCGCCGTGCGACAGCCCTCTTCTGTCAACCGGCAATTGACCGAATCCTCCGAACGAAAGACCGTCGAACGTGGCGAATATCAAGTCGCAGATCAAGCGCAACAAGACCAACGCGAAGGCTAACGAGCGCAACAAGGCTGTCAAGAGCGGCCTGCGCACCGAGATCCGTCGCACCCGCGAAGCCATCGCCGCAGGCGACAAGGCCACGGCCGAGAAGGCTCTCATCACGGCGACCAAGAAGCTCGACAAGGCCGTGAGCAAGGGCGTCATCCACCAGAACCAGGCGGCGAACCGCAAGTCGGCCATCGCCAAGCAGGTCGCCGCTCTCTGAGCCGCACCTCGTGAAGAGCCCGTCCCGTTCGCGGGGCGGGCTTTCGTGTTTCCGCCGTGAAGCACCGGAATCGGCCGACACGCGCGGCCCTGCGGTGCGTCTCAGCCGATCGCGGTGTCTCGCCGGGCAGCAGTTGCTCAGTCGCCGAACGGCGTGCGCGTCGCAATCACGGTGATCATGCGCTCGAGGGCGAATACGGGGTCGCGCGACGCGCCCTTCACCTCGGAGTCGGCCCGCGCCACGGCGTGGATCGCCATGCCCAGCGTGGTCTGCGACCAGCCGACGAGGTCGCGCCGAGCTCGGTCGACCTGCCAGTCCTTCATGCCCAGCCGGGCAGCCAGAGCCCCCGATGACTCGCGACTGCCCGCGACACGGGCCATCGTGCGCACCTTCATCGCCACGGCGGCCACGAGCGGCACCGGGTCGGCACCCGAGGCGAGCGCGTGCCTGAGAGCGATCAGGGCATCGCCGTACCGACCGGCGATCGCGGTGTCGGCGACGGTGAACGCCGACGTCTCGACCCGGCCGCCGTAGTAGCGCTCGACGATCCTGTCGTCGATGTCACCGGCGACGTCGGAGATCAGCTGCTGGCATGCCGCCGCGAGCTCGGTCACGTCGTCGGAGAAGGCCGAGACGAGCGCGCGGAGTGCGGTGGGGGCGATGCGTTTACGGGCGGCGGAGAACTCGCCCGCGGCGAAGTCGTACTTGTCGCTATCGCGCTTGATCGCCAAGCACGGAATCTCGATGCCGCTCCCCTGCCCCGCGCGCACCGCGTCGAGCAGCTTCTTCCCACGGACGCTCGCACCGTTGTGCCGCAGCACGATCGTCGCGCCCTCCTGCGGGTGCTCGAGGTAGGCGAGCGCCTCGAGCAAGAAGGTGTCGGATGCTTTCTCCACGCCGCCGATGCGGACCAGACGCGGTTCGCCGAAGAGCGAGGGAGAACTGACGCCGAGCAGGGTGCCGGCGGCGTAGTCGTCGGCACGGACGTCGGTCACCTCGAGGCTCGGGTCCTCGGCGCGCAGGTAGTCGCGGATGCCCGCGATCGCACGCTCGGCGCAGACCTCTTCGGGGCCGGAGACCAGCACGACGGGCGCCGGTCTGGGCTCGCGCCACGACACCTGCGGGATCGCCGACTTCGCCTTCGCCGGAGCGGATCGACGGGGAGCGGCGGCCATACCCACCAGCCTAACGAGCCCCGCCGACGTCGCGCTCCCGCCAGAGGACGAGCTCGTCGCCGTCACCCCGCCACGCGGCGACGATGCCCTCCTGATCGGTGCGCGCCACGGTCGCCCCCACCGAGGCCAACGTCGACAGGATCGATTCCCGGGGGTGGCCGTAGTCGTTGTCGGCACCGACCGTGATGAGCGCGAGCGTCGGCGATGCCGCGCGGTAGAGCTGTGCATCCTGGTCGGCGCTGCCGTGGTGCGCGACCTTCACCACGTCGAACTCCCCCACCGGCTCGTTGCGCTGCATCGCCTGCTGCGCCTCGGCGGACAGATCGCCGAGCAGAAGAGTGTCGGGGATGCCCCCGCCGCGCACGTCGAGCACGACACTGGCGTCGTTTCCCGCTGCGACCGTCGCGGACGGCCAGAGCACCCGCCACCGTGCGCCGCCGAGGATCCCTTGCATACCCGGGTGGGCGACCTCCGTGCGGGCTCCTCCCTGCCGCATGTCGGCGAGCAGTCGGTCGGCGGCGCCGCCGTCGGAGATCCCGTGGACCACCAGGTCGACGCGACCGTGCAGCGCCGCGGCACCGCCCCGGTGATCGGCGTCGAAGTGGGTGAGCACGAGCAGATCGACTCGAGAGACCCCGAAGCGGACGAGACACGCCTCCAGCGGCGCCGGGTCGGGCCCGGTGTCGATCAGTGCGGTGGCACCCTCCGACCGCAGCAGCACGGCGTCGCCCTGGCCGACGTCGCATGCCGCGATCGCCCAGCTGCTGGGCACCGTCCACGAACCCGCCACCGTGCGGAGGGCCGTCTGTCCCGCACCGACCCCGACGACCGCGCAGACCACCACGACCGCGACGCCACGCAGCATCCGCCGATCCGCGCCCTGCGGAGCGAGGATGACCACGGCGACGCACGCCGACACGACCGAGAGAGCGGCGAGGCCGCCGAGATCGCCCCACCACGGCAGCTGCTGGCCCGGAAGTGAGCCCACCACCTCGGAGATCCCGGCGATCCAGCTCGCAGGCAGCCAGGCGATGGCCGTGAGGCCGTCCTGCAACCAGGGGAACGGTGCCGTGAGGCACGCGGCGAGCCCCGCGAGGGTGGCGAGGGGCGCGGCAGGGGCGGCGAGCAGGTTCGCGGCGACCCCGAGCACAGGAACGCGAGGGTCGACGAGCACCAGCAGCGGCCCGCAGGCGAGCTGGGCCGCGAGCGGTATCGACAGGCCGAGGGCGAGCGGTCGCGGCATCCAACGACCGAGCCCGTGCGCCAGCGGACGAGCGAGCACCAGGAGTGACGCCGTCGCGACGGTCGAGAGTGCGAATCCGAGCGAGAGGGCGAGCCAGGGGTCGACGGCGAGCAGCAGCACGACGGCGAGGCAGAGCACGCTGAGCCCCGCACCTGCGCGACCGAGCGCGAGGGCGAGCATCGCGATGGCGGCCATCGCTCCGGCGCGCACCACGCTCGGTTCGGGGGTGACGAGAACGATGAATCCCCCGAGCGCCAAGAGTCCGGCGGCGATGCGCACGCCCCGCCGCGCGCCGACGAGCGCTGAGGCGCCGTAGGCCACGCCCACAACGAGGGCGCAGTTCGCACCCGACACCGCCGTCAGGTGCGACAGCGACGACGCTTTCATGCTCTCGTCCAGCGACGCCGAGACCGCTCGCGTCTCGCCCACGGCAAGGCCGGGCACGAGTGCCGCACCGGGGCCCGGCAGCCCCGCGGCCGACTCGACGAGACCGCCACGCAGATCGGATGCGGCGGCCAGCACCGCGATGGGCCGATCGGCGCGCACGATCACTTCCTGCGCGCGGAGCACGAGCACGGCCCGGTCGCCCGCACCCACGGGGATGGAGGCACCTCGAACGGTGACCTCACTGCCGATGTCGACGCCGTCGAGCCCGGCGACCGCGTCGGCCGCGACCCCGATGCGTACGGGCAACGCGCCACCGGTGACGGCACGATCACCGGCCGTGATGCGGCCGGCAAGGGCGTCGAACCAGATGTCGCCCGAGCTGTTCGGGTCGAGTTTCCCCGAGATCGTCGCGTCAACGACCAGCGCGCGGCCACCACCCGTGGCGAGGTCGTCCACGCTCGTGCGGGCCGGCTGCGCGAGCGCCACGTGCGACATACCGACGGCGGCACCGACCGCCGCCACCGCGATCACCGCGCGCACCGGCGACGGACGCCGCCACAGCAGGGCTCCGCCCACGACCGCGACTGCCCAGAATGCCGCCGAACCCCACACCGCCGCCTCGGGGAGGCAGACCGCGAGGGCGGCCCCCGCCCACGACGCCGCAGCCGCCGGGACGAGCCGCGCCGCACGGCGGCGCCGACGCGCGGCGCTCATACCCTGACGAGATCGCGCAGGCCGTCGACGATCTTCTCTCCGATCCCGGGGATGCTGAGCAGATCGTCGACGCTCGTGAACCGACCGTTGTCCTCGCGCCAGGCGACGATCCGCTCCGCCAGCGCCGGGCCGATCCGCGGCAGCGTATCGAGCACCGAGGCGTCGGCCCTGTTCAGGTCGACGAGTCCGCCGACAGTCCCGGTCGCAGCATCCGACGACCCCTGCGCCGGCTCCTCGGCGGTCGCCCCGATCACCGGGACGACGAGCTGTTCGCCATCGGTCACCGGGCGTGCAAGATTCACCGACCCCCGGTCGGCATCCTCGGCGAATCCGCCCGCCGCCCCGACCGCGTCGACGACGCGTGCCCCGACGGTCAGGCGGTAGAGGCCGGGTGCGGCGACCGCGCCGGTGACGTGGACGTAGAGCGCGCCGTCCGTCGGGGCCCCCGGCGACGCCGTCGACGAGGGGGTCACCGTCGTCGTCCCTGCACCTCCCGCGCCGCGAGCGATCCCGATGCCGACCGTGATGACCAGACCCGCCAGTACGAGCACGACGACCGCGCCGACGCCCAGACGTCGCGAGGCGGTGCGGTCGTGGTCGTCTGGCACCCGGGCGACGCTACGTGGCACCGACCCGCATCAGGAAGCACCGGCTCACGGCCGTGGAAGGATCACGACGGACCGCGGCCTGGGGAGGGGCGGATGCTGCGCCCCTCCCCGGCCGGGCGCTGCTACTTGGTCGAGAAGCTGACGACCTTCGGCGGACGCACCACCGCGCGGACGATCTCGCGATCGCCGAGAGCACGGCGCACCTTCTCGTCGGCGCGCGCACGGGCCTCGAGGTCGGCGGCATCGATCCTCGCCGAGACCTCCAGCGTCGCGCGCACCTTGCCGTCGACCTGCACGACCGCGGTGACCGATTCTTCCACCAGGAGGGTCGGGTCGGGCTGACGCCAGACGGCCAGACCGACGAAGGGCTCGTACCCGAGCACCTCCCACATCTCCTCCGCGGTGTGCGGAGCGAAGAGGTCGAGGATCATCGCAATCGCTTCGGCCGCCTCGCGGACGGCGGGATCGCCGGCCCCGGCCCCGGTGTCGATCGCCTTGCGGGTCGCGTTGACGAGCTCCATGAGCCGGGCGACCACGACGTTGAACTTCGTCTGCTCGATGAGTCCAGGGGCATCGGCCCACAGTCGGTGCGTGACCCGCCGCAGAGCCGCGTCGCCCTCGGCCCATACGACATCGGTCTCGCTGTCGACGTCGTGGGCGATGCGCAGCGCTCGCGCGAGGAACTTGGTCGCGCCCGTCGTGGAGACGTCGTCCCAGTCCTTGTCGTCCTCCACCGGGCCCGCGAACCCGAGGGCGACCCGGAGAGCGTCGGCGCCGTGCGCGTCGAGCTCCTCCTGGAAGAGCACGAGGTTGCCCTTGCTCTTCGACATCTTGGTGCCGCCGAGGATGACCATGCCCTGGTTGATCAGGTGCGTGAACGGCTCGGTGAACTCGACCATCCCCATGTCGAACATCGCCTTCGTGACGAAGCGCGCGTAGAGCAGATGGAGGATCGCGTGCTCGACGCCGCCGATGTAGAAGTCGACCGGGCCCCATTTGTCGGCCTCACGCGAAGAGAACGGCTGCGTCGTGTCTCCGGGCGAGAGGAAGCGCATGTAGTACCAGGAGCTGTCGACGAACGTATCCATCGTGTCGGGATCACGTCGCGCGGGCGCTCCGGTCTCGGGGTCGGCCACCTCGACCCAGTCCTTGGCCGCGCCGAGCGGCGAGGCGCCCTTGGGGGTGAGATCGAGACCCTCGACCGCAGGCAGACGCACCGGCAGCTGGTCGTCGGGCACGGGAACGATCCGGCCGTCGTCGGTGTGGATCATGGGGATGGGCGTTCCCCAGAAGCGCTGACGCGAGATGAGCCAGTCGCGCAGACGGAACGTCTTGGCGGCGCGGCCGAGTCCGTCCTTCTGCAGCTGGTCGATGACACGGGAGATGGCCGTGCGCTTGGACAGCCCATCGAAGGGGCCCGAGTTGATCAGACGCCCCTCGCCCGCGAGCGCGACGCCCGTGCGCGCCGGATCGAGGTCGTCGATGCTCTCCCCGCCCGGATCGATCGGGACGCCGTGCTCGTCGAGCTCGATGACGGGGATCGCACCGGTGACCGGAGCGGTGGTGTCGACGACGATCCGCACCGGCAGGTCGAATGCGCGGGCGAAGTCGAGGTCGCGCTGATCGTGGGCGGGAACGGCCATGACCGCGCCGTGGCCGTAGTCTGCCAGCACGTAGTCGGCCGCCCAGACGGGCATGCGCTCGCCGTTGACGGGGTTGATCGCCCAGCGCTCGAGGAAGACACCCGTCTTCGGGCGGTCGCTCGACTGACGATCGATGTCGGTGGCCTTGCGGACGTCGGCCAGGTAGGTCGCGAACCGCTCCTGCGCCTCGGCGGACGCGCCCTGGATGAGCTCGGCGGCGAGGTCGGAATCGGGTGCCACGACGAAGAACGTCGCTCCGTGCAGCGTGTCGGGGCGGGTGGAGAAGACCGTGACCTTCTCGGCGCGCCCCTCGATCTCGAAGTCGATGTCGGCGCCCACGGAGCGACCGATCCAGTTGCGCTGCATCTGGATGACCTTCTGCGGCCAGAAGCCCTCGAGCTGGTTCAGGTCGTCGAGCAGACGGTCGGCGTAGTCGGTGATGCGCAGGTACCACTGCGTCAGCTTCTTCTTGATGACCTCGTTGCCGCACCGCTCGCAACGGCCGTCCACGACCTGCTCGTTGGCGAGCACCGTCTGGTCGAAGGGGCACCAGTTCACGGCGCCGTCCTTGCGGTACGCGAGGCCCCGCTCGTAGAGGCGCTCGAAGAGCCACTGGTTCCAGCGGTAGTAGTCGGGATCGCTCGTGTGGAGCACACGACTCCAGTCGAAGGAGACCCCGTAGTCCTTCATGCTCGTCTTCTGCTGAGCGATGTTCGCCGATGTCCACTGCACCGGGTCGGCCTTCCGCTGGATCGCCGCGTTCTCCGCCGGGAGGCCGAAGGAGTCCCAGCCGATCGGGTGGAGCACGTTGTACCCGCGGTGCCGCCAGAACCTCGCGACGATGTCGGAATAGAGGTAGTTCTCGGCGTGACCCATGTGCAGGTCGCCGGAGGGGTACGGGAACATCGCCAGCACGTACTTGCGGGGGCGCGTATCTTCGTCGCCGCCCGCGCGGAACGGGTCCTTCTCGGCCCAGCGTTCCTGCCACTTGCGCTGGACCGCGTGAACGTCGGGGCCACCGCTCTCAGCGGGCGAAGAGGGCATAGAAGACATACGGAAGAGCCAATCGTGGGGTTCGGGTCGCGCACACGGCGCGCGATCCACGTTACCGGAATGCCGCCGTCACCAGCCCGGCGGCAGAACGGCGCCGATCGCGGCCAGGGGCGCACGCGCCTTCCAGCCCACCTCGCGCACCTCGGCCTCGGGTCGGGAGTGCCACGTGATGCCTCCCCCGGCACCGACATACGCGCCCTCGGGGTGCACGACGACGCTGCGGATCACCATCGCGAGGTCTGCTCCCCCGTCGTCGCCCACCCACCCGAAGCAGCCCGAGAACACGCCCCGCGGAGCCTCCTCGAGCTCGCGCAGGATCGTCATGGCCGACAGCTTCGGGGCCCCCGTCATGCTGCCCGCCGGAAACGCGGCCGCGAGCAATGAGCCGAGGGTCGTGCCGCCGGCGAGGGAGCCCGCGATCGTGCTGACGAGCTGGTGCACCGCGGGGTAGCTCTCGACGTCGAGCAGCCGTTCGACGGTCACCGTGCCGGGGGCGCACACCCGCGCGAGGTCGTTGCGCATCAGGTCGACGATCATCACGTTCTCTGCGCGCTCCTTCGGATCGGCGCGCAGCTCGTCGGCGAGTCGGCGATCCTCGACGGGATCGACCGCACGAGGTCGAGTGCCCTTGATGGGATGCGTCCGCACGACGCCGTCGGTCACCGTGAGGAATCGCTCCGGGGTCGCGCTGACGAGCGCTGTGCCTCCCGCCCGCACGAAGCCTCCGTGGTGGCTCGGCGAGGACGCCCGCAGCCGTCGATGCACCGCACGCGCATCGATGCTCCCGCCGACGTCGAAGCGGGTCGTCAGGCAGAGCAGGTACGCGTCGCCCTCACGGATGTGGTCGCGGCACCTCTCGACGAGTTCGCCGTACTCCGACGGCAGATGGCGGGAACGTGCGACGGATGCGGCGGGCTCGACCGGTGGCGCAGCATCCGGCCGACGTCGATCCGCCGTGGCGGCCAACCGCCCGGCACGCTCGCGTGTCGGCGCCCACGCCCACACGCGGCGCCTCGCGTGATCGAACGCCAGGAATTCGTCCACGCGCAGCCACCACCGCTCGGGTTCGTCGCCCGGGACCGTGGGCGCAGCGGCGGCAGCGGCCCCCGCCTCGTAGGTGGCCCAGCCCACCCATCCGCCGCGGAACGGGCCGGCCTCATCGGTGCGTGGCATCGACCGCGACAGGTCGACCGCGGCGACCGCGTCGGGGTCGGGTTCGGGACGGCCGATGCCGAGCCAGCTCCAGCCGTCGAGGGCGTCGGCTCCCGCGTCGAGCCAGAAGCCGTGCGGGTCGTCTCCCACGACACCGGCGTAGGCGTCGGAGGGGTCGATCCATGCGTCGACGGCGACGGCGACGTTCTCTGGCGACACGCTCCCAGGGTAGACGCGACGACGCGTCTTAGGCTCGTGGCGTGAACGAGATCCTGACGTGGCTGCTCGACACGGTGCAGAGTGTCGATCCCGTCGTGCGGACGATCATCGCCGGCGTAGCGATCATGCTCGAGACGAGCGTGCTCGTCGGTCTCGTCGTGCCCGGTGACACGGTCGTGATCGTCGCCGGCACCGCCGTCTCCGGCCCCGTCGAGGCCATCGCGCTCGGAATCGCGGTGGTCGCGGGTGCACTCGTCGGTGAGAGCGTCGGCTTCGCCCTGGGCCGGTTCCTCGGGCCCCGCATCCGCGCCTCGCGGTTGGGGCAACGCATCGGGGAGGAGAACTGGCGACGATCGGAGCGCTATCTCGAACGTCGCGGCGGTCTCGCGATCTTCCTCTCCCGGTTCCTCCCGGTGCTCCACTCCTTGGTTCCGCTCACGGTCGGCATGAGCAACTACTCCTACCGGCGGTTCCTCGCCTGGACGACCCCGGCGTGCGTGATCTGGACGACGCTGTACATCTCAGTCGCCTCTCTCGCCGCGGGCACGTATCGCGACCTCTCCGAATCGATCCACTACGCGGGGTACATCTTCGTCGCCGTGATCGTCGTGTTCCTGGTGCTGATCTTCGTCGGCAAGAAGGTAATCGAGCGCGTGGAGCGCAAGCATCTCGGCGACGATCCGACCGAACCCTCACGCGGGGACGGTGCGGGCATGAAAGACTGACGGCGATGCCTTCCGACGCACCTGAGCGCCCCAAGATCCTGTGGCTCGCCCGTCTCGAGCGACGCTTCCACTCGTGGCGGGAGCGTCGCGCCCGCGGGCGCGGCCTCGTGCCGACGGCGACCGGCTTCCCCGGATACGGCAGCGAGGAGTGGGTGCGGGTCCTCGGCCGCGTTCTCATCGTCCCGGCCGTGAAGCGCACCTCGTCCGGCGAGTACTCCAGCGTCCGCGGGTGGCGGAGCTTCGCGGCCGTTCCGGTCGCGTTCGCGCAGGTGACGGTCACCATCGAAGGCGAGCGGCACGACGTGCGCGCCGACCGCGGCGGGGTCATCGACACGGTCCTCCCGGCCCGTCTCGCACCGGGGTGGCAGACGATCATGGTGGCCGTCGAGGACGGCGAGCCGGTCGAGTCGCGGGTGTTCATCGTGGCCTCCGGCGTCCGCTTCGGACTGGTCTCGGACGTCGACGACACCGTCATGGTGACCGCTCTCCCCCGGCCCCTCCTCGCCGCGTGGAACTCCTTCGTCGTCGACGAGCACGCCCGTCAGCCCGTACCCGGCATGGCGGTCATGCTCGAGCGGCTGTCCCGTGAGCACCCCGGTTCGCCGGTCATCTATCTGTCCACGGGAGCCTGGAACGTCGCGCCCACGCTGATCAGGTTCCTTCACCGTCACCTGTACCCCGCGGGGGCCATCCTGCTCACCGACTGGGGCCCGACCCACGACCGATGGTTCCGCAGCGGTCAGGATCACAAGAAGACGAACCTGCGGCGGCTGGCCGAGGAGTTCCCCGACATCCGGTGGCTGCTCGTCGGAGACGACGGTCAGCACGACGACGAGATCTACACGGGGTTCGCGATCGATCACCCCGCCAACGTCGCAGGGGTGGCGATCCGCAAGCTCTCACCCGCCGAGGCGGTGCTCGCGGGTGGCCGCACGGTCGTCGACGATCACTCTGCAGCAGAGGTCCCCTGGGTCACCGCATCGGACGGCGCAGGGCTGCTCGACCGGCTCGCCGCTGTCGGGATCGCCGCGGAGGACGACACCGAGAAGTGACGGTGTCGTAACGCCCGTCTACGGTGGAAGCATGTGCGGTCGATTCGTGGTTGCCAATGTCGGTTCCGAGCTCGTCGGGGTCTTGCGCGTCGACGTCGAGAACGACGATCTCCCCGCCCCGTCGTACAACATCGCCCCCACGGCGTCGGCGGCGATCGTGCTCGATTCCGTGAAGACCGATCCACCCACTCGGCGGCTCGAACCGGCGCGCTGGGGCCTCGTACCGTCGTGGGCGAAAGATCCGGGGATCGGCGTCAAGGCCTTCAACGCCCGGTCGGAAGAGATCGAGAACAAGCCGATGTTCCGGGGAGCGCTCGAGAAGCGTCGCGCTATCATCCCGGCCTCGGGTTACTACGAGTGGAAGACGACCGACGACGGCAAGGTCCCCCACTACATCCACCCCGCCGACGGATCACCGCTGTTCTTCGCCGGGCTCTACGAGTGGTGGAAGAACCCCGAGCTCGCCGACGACGATCCGGCTCGGTGGATGCTGAGCTTCACCATCCTCACCCGCGCCTCGATCGGTCGGCTGGGGTCGATCCACGATCGGATGCCGTTGTTCATGGACGCCGACTACGCCGACGCGTGGCTCGACCCGTCGACCGACAACGTCGGCGACATCCTCGATGCCGCCATCGATGCTGCGCCCACGGTCGCCGACACGCTCGACGACCACGTCGTCTCCACGGCAGTCGGCAACGTACGCAACAACTCCCCGGAGCTGATCGAGCCGGTCGACGAGTGACGTCGCCCACGCAACGGAGTCCGACCTCGATCGCCCTGGGCGGCGACGAATGGCGCGCGATCGCCCAGACGCACGCGGCACGCGCCGATGCCCTCACGGCGGGCCGGCGAGCCCGGGCATCGCGCGGTGAGACGCATCCGGTCGATGACTTCCTGTTCACGTACTACTCGTACAAGCCGGCGGTGCTGCGGCGGTGGCATCCCGGTGCCGGTGTCGAGCTCGCCGATGCCGATGAGCGCGCCGGATGGCGGTGGTACCGGTCCAACGGCTACGGCGGTGTCGTCGTCGACGTCGACGCGTTCCGAGCGGATCGCGGCGATCTGATCACGGCCGTCTTCCGCCTTCTCCGGGCGACATCGCAGCGCCCGGCCCATTTCGGATGCTTCGGGCTCCACGAGTGGGCGATGGTGTACCGAGACGCCGCGCCCCGCCACGACGTCCCGCTGCGCCTGAGCGCAGCGGAAACCGATGCCGTGGTCGAAGCATCCGAACTTCGCTGCACCCATTTCGACGCGTACCGGTTCTTCACCGACGCTGCGGTGCCGCGCAACCACGAGCCCCTCAGTCGCGACCTGCAGGTCGCCCGCGAGCAACCGGGCTGCCTGCACGCGGGCATGGATCTTTACAAGTGGGCGATGAAGCTGGGGCCCGTCGTGCCGGGTGAGCTGCTGCTCGACGCGTTCGCACTCGCGCGCGACATCCGCACGCTCGACATGCAGGCCTCACCGTACGACCTACGCAACTGGGGCTACGAGCCGGTGACGATCGAGACGGTCGAGGGAAAGACCGAATACGGGCGGCGCCAGCGCGCATTCAGCGCGCGAGCCAGCGAGATCAGGGCGCACCTGCTCGCGAGACTCGACGGCGTGTCTTAGCCCCATCCACCCGAGTTACGGGTGGAGCGCATGTCGAACTGAATTCGCGTCATGGGATCTTGCTCTCCCACCTCGCGCTGCCTCTGCATCTCCTCGCGGCTCAGCGGCCGTCCGGTGAACACCCAGATCAGGCGTCGCCAGAACGAGGGCTTCTTCTGATCGGTCATCAAGGCCTCCGTTTCTCTGTGACTCCTCCAGCCTGCACAATCGACGCTCGCGCGTCCAGGCCTTGCGAACGGTGCCGTTCACCGAACCTCAGATGTCGTGACGAGCTTCGTCCACGGACCGTCCGGCACATCGGCCTCATCGACGAACGCCCAATCGACGTGATCGCCGTCCCCGTCGAGCTCGTCGAACCCGAGGCATCCGTTGAGCGCGGGCGAGACATCCAGCCCCGCGCCGTTGAACCGTTCGTTCGCCGGTCGCTGATCGTCGGTCCCGAAGACGTACGCCGCATCGGCGTACTCCCCCGGCCCCGCATCCTCGATCTGGCCGTAACACACACGGCCGTTCCTGTGGAGGACCACCCATCGGTTCTTCATGAGGCTGCGCGACCGATCGTCGATCGAGGGCGCATAGGCCGGCTCGTTCGCCCAGGGAACCACCCCGCCGCGGAGTGCGAAAGCCGATCCGTCGTTCACATCGTCGAACGGGAGGTCGAGATAGAACGGATTCTCGCGAGGCGTCATAGTGCGCGGGAAGAACCCGTTCTCTGCCGTGCGCGGTTCGGTGACGCACTCGCCCGTCGCATCCGTGACTCCATCGCATCCGCCGTACGACGCCATCCAGTCGGAGTCGTAGGTCGAGAACCGCTGGCTCCCATCCGGCGCGCTCGGGTCGAACACCTCGCCGATCCAGAAGGTCGTCGCCACGATGCCGGTATGCCGGGGATAGCCCGTCTCGGGAAGACCCCCGCCCCGCGTCATGAGCGGCACCGTGACGACAGCGGCGGCCACGGCGAGGAGAGGGACGGCGACCGCCACCAGGACGACCGCCGTCCCTCTCCGCCCCACCGTGTCACTCGCCCTCGAGGTCTTGCGCGACCTCTGGGGCTCCCGTCGGCGGTTGCACGGCGATCCGACTGCTCGCACCCGGGACGGCGGTCTGCGCCGACGTCGCGGCGGGCGCACCGGTCGAATCGTACATCGACACGTCATCCGTCTGCAGAGTGCCGTTCGAGAACACGTTGAGCGCGAAACTGATGCCCGTGTACCCGGCGGGGATTGCGGGAGTGGTCCATTCCGCCTGCGTGTACGCCGACGCCGCCGAGAACCAGGGGCTCGACGTCCAGTACTGCCAGACACCGGTGGATGCGCGCAGATATACCGCGAACTGCGTGACGGCGGTCGAGGTGTACCAGCTACGCAGCGAGTAGGTGTGTCCCGTGACGACCGTCGGCGCACACGCACCGAGATCGAACTGGGGAAGCAGCTTCGCATCGCCCGAGACGTAGTTCGACATCGAGACCCGGCTCGCCACCGAGCCACCATGCGCCGGCGATCCCTTGCTGAAGGCAGCGGTGTTCTGTCCCCATCCGCCCTGCATCCAGCAAGAGGGCGCCCCCGCTGTCAACGTCTCCATCCCGGGGTTCTTGATCGCATTCACGCCCGCCGCGGCCGCGGGCACGACGGGGCCGTTCACCACCGGTTTGGCGGTTCCCCCGACCGCGTCTCCCACCGTCTTCACGACGGTGTTGGCCGCGGCCATGTGCTGCTTCAGCCACGACAGGAACTGGTCGAGCAGCGCCGGACTGATCGCGATGTCGGTGCACGCGTTGTCGCAGACGTCATGGAACGTGTACTGCACCCATCCGCCGGTGGACTCGGCATTCAGCACGCCCTGCTTGAGGTCGTCCAACGTCCAGTTCGCTTCGAACTGTGGCAATGCCTTGGTGCCGAACCGGTCGGACGGAGGCAAGGTCTCAGCGACATCGCAGTCCTGGCAGTCGAATCGTGTGCGGAGGTCGCCCAGGAGTCGGGCCGATCGGTAGCCGCAATCGGAGGCCGCCTTCTCCACCGCCGGCGACGCCGACGCGAAGGGATAGGCGAAGCTGCGCAGCGTGAAGCCCCAGGAGGTGAGCGTGCTGCGGTCGGTGCAGATCTGCCGCTTCGCTTCGTCGGCGGGCAGTGTGGCGAGGTCGGGGTGGTTCACGGTGTGACCGCCGATCTCGTGCCCGGCCGCCTTCAACGAGTCGAGGTCGGACCGCGTCATGTACCCGGCGGCGCCCACGAACCCCGAAGGGATGAAGAAGGTCGCCTTCATCCCGTACTTCTGGAGAATCGGGAGCGCGCTCAGCTGGCTCGCGTCGGCATCGTCGAACGTGAGGCTGACGGTGGTGCGCGGGCCGGCGGCCGTCGCTGGGGGAACAGCGGCGGCCGTCGAGAGGAAAGCCGTCACGGCGAGGATGGCGAAGCCGCCCGCGATCGTCCGGCGAAGACGTGAGGTGAACATGAAATCTTCCTTCTGGGGATCAGTCGACGGTGACGGACTTGGCGAGGTTGCGCGGTTTGTCGACGTTGCGGTCGAGACGAATCGCGAGTGAACGGGCGAACAGCTGCAGGGGGACGACGGCCTCGAGCGGGCCCCAAGGCGGTGCGGGTCGGAGGTCACCGACCGGATCCGGTCCGACGCCCGCGATGCGGACGACGCGTCCTCCGCGCGCGAGCACCTCAGCGATGTTGATGTCGAGACGCCGGTCGCCGACGTCGACGGCCAACACCGGGGTCCCGTTCTCTACGAGTGCGAGCGGGCCGTGCTTCAGTTCGCCCGCAGGCTGGTGCTCGGCCCACCGGTAGGTGAGCTCCTTGAGCTTCAGCGCTCCTTCCGCGGCGTACACCACACCGGAGCCTCGGCCGAGAAAGAGGAATCCCGACGCATCGGCGAACTCCTCCGTGAGGAGGGGGATGCTGTCCGACCAGCCGCGCAACGCCGCATCCAGTCTCAGCGGGGTCTCGGTCAACGCCTCCAGGGCTGCACGGGCATCCACTCGATCGACCCGTGCCGACCCGCACAGGCCCGACAGCGCGACGGCGACTCCCGTCATGACCTGGGCGACGAAGGTCTTGGTCGCGGCGACCCCAATCTCGACACCGGCGAGGCAATCGATCACCGCATCCGCCTCCCGCGCGAGCGAGGAGTAGGGGTTGTTGGTGAGGGCGAGCAGCGTGCGGTCGGGAAACGACAAGGCATCGAGCGCGCGAAGGATGTCTGCTGTCTCGCCGGACTGGCTGATCGCTATGACCAGGGTGTGCGGTTCCGGTACGAACGAGGACGCCTCGCTCGCGACCAGGGCAGTGACGGGCAGGTGGCCGAGATCGGAGAACACACGGCCGATCGCGATGCCCGCGTGCAACGAGGTACCGCATCCCAGTACGACGACGCGATGGATGCGGTCGAAGCCGGCCAGCCCCAGAGAGCGCCACAGCGATCCGTCCGCGATGCCCCCGGCGAACGCGTCGAGGACTCGGGCGGCGACGGCGGGTTGTTCGTCGATCTCGTTGCCCATGTGGTCGTCGAACCGTCCTCCGTGCTCCGCGGTCGCGCGCCATCGCACGGGAGAAGACGACGGGCCGGCGGAGCGGGCGCCCCCGTCCCACCAGGTCGCACCGCCCCGCCCGATCTCGACGACGTCGGAGGAGCGGAGCACCTGATAGGCGTCCACGCGGTCGGAGATGGCGGTGATGTCGCTGGCGACGAAGGTGCCCTCCGGAGTCGTCGAGACGATCAGCGGCGACCCCTGGGCGGTGGCCGCGACCGTTCCCGTCCGCGCGTCCATCGCGACGATCGCCCACGACCCTTCGAGCCGGGCGGTCGCGCTCGTGAGGGCAACCGCGATCGAGGAGCCCTCCTCGACGAACTCCTCGACCAGGTGCGCGATGACCTCCGAATCCACCTCGCCCACGAGGCGGTGGCCCCGAGCGGCGAGCTCGCGCCGCAGGACGTCGGCGTTCGCGATGACGCCGTTGTGCGCGATGCTCACCGCACCGTGGCAGTCGGAGAGGGGATGCGCGTTCACTTCGGTGACCGCGCCGTGCGTGGCCCACCGCGTATGTCCGATCGCGGTGCCGCTGGTCTGCAGATCGGCTCTCACCAGAAGGGAGGTGAGCGCGACGACACCGCCGACCGTCTTCTCGGTCTCGATCTCGCCGTCAGGGGTGAGTACGGCGATCCCCGCGGAATCGTAGCCGCGGTACTCCAGGAGACCCAACGCGTGGAAGACGAGCGGTGCGGCCGGACGCAGACCGACGTAGGCGACGATGCCGCACATCAGTCGGACGTTCCCACGCCACCGGCGCGCGCGAGGGGCATGAGCTCGTCGCTGATCCGGTCCCGCGTGACCAGATCGGCCGCGACGAGGAGGATGGACGTTCCGAGCGAGGTGTGGGGGTGGTAGCCGACCAGGTCGTGCGCGCGGGAGTTGTCAGGCACGCGCCGCCGCATGTCTTCGAAGCCGGCGCTGTAGGCGCGCTCGTACGGGATGAACTCGATCGTGCTCGTGCTCTCGACGATCTCGATGATCTCGCGGGCGAGTTCCACGATCGCGATCTCGCGTGCCCCGCCCAGGTTGTACGCCTGGCCGCGGGAGCGCGGATCGCGTTCGATGGCGACCATCGCCGGCACCACGTCGCCGACCGCCGAGAAGCATCGTGTCTGCATCCCGTCGCCGAAGACGCTCAGCGGATCACCGCGCAGCGCCTGCCCGACGAGGTTCGGGACGACCATGCCGTATCGCCCCGTCTGTCGGGGACCGATCGTGTTGAACAGGCGCACGATCGATACCTCGAGGCCCTCTTCGTCGGCGTAGGCCTTTGCGAACGCCTCGTCGATGCCTTTGGCCGCCGCGTAGCTCCACCGCGACTTCAGCGGCGACCCGAGAATCCGGTCGGCGTCTTCGTCCAGCCGGTCTGCGGTGTTCTTCCCGTAGATCTCGCTGGTCGAGACCAACAGGACCGATGCCTCGCTCTCCACCGCGGCGGCCAGGACGTTCTCGGTTCCGTGGATGTTGGTGCGCAGGCCCTGAAGGGGATGTTCCACGATGAGCTTGACCCCCACGGCAGCCGCGAGGTGGAACACGCGGTCGCATCCGCGCATGGCTTCTCGCACCGTACGGGCGTTGAGGACCGAGCCATGCACGATCGTGAGTCGATCGTGTCCGGCGACGGCTCGCAGGTTGCGAGGAGAGCCGGTCGACATGTCGTCGAGCACGACGACCTCGTCGCCCGACGCGAGCAGGTGCTCGGTGAGGTGGCTGCCGACGAAGCCGGCGCCTCCGGTGATCAGCGTACGCATCTCGATTCTCCCGACGTCTCAGACCAGCACACGGCCGGCGATATCCGCGCTGCGATACGTGGCGTCGAGGACGACGCCCGCCTCAGCCAGCCACGACAGATCCGCGTCGGCGTGGCGCGTGTGGATCAGCACGAGGTCGGGGACCACCTCACCTGGTTCGTCGAGCGACGTCAGCACCGTCCCCGACGCGAGCCGCAGCGAAGGAACGCGGCTATCGAGGTACTGCACGTCGACGCCGAGATCAGCCAGCGCCTCGATGATCTCGATCGCGGGGGATTCCCGGAGGTCCGCGACGTCGGGCTTGTAGGTGACGCCGACGACGACGACACGGGAGCCGGTCGTGCCGATCCCGGCGCGGCCCAGCACCTCGCGTACGCGGTCGACGACGTGACCCGGTCGTGCGGAGATGCCGCTCATCGCCTCGGTGATCACACGGGCGTCGACACGGAGGGCGCGAAGCTGCCACAGCAGGTAGTGGGGATCGCACGGGATGCAGTGACCTCCGACGCCAGGGCCCGGATAGAACGGCATGAAGCCGTACGGCTTCGTACTCGCGGCATCGATGACCTCGGTCACGGGCACGTCCAGCGCCGAGCAGATCTCCGCGAACTCGTTCGCGAGGGCGATGTTGACGGCACGGAAGGTGTTCTCGAGCAGCTTGGTCATTTCCGCCGCCGCGAGGCTCGACACGTGGTGCACCCGTGAGACGTAGCGCGAGAGCAGCCGTGCACCCTCCTCCTCGCATTCGAGAGTCGCTCCCCCGACGACGCGAGGCACGTCCTCCTGCGCGAACCCGGTGTTGCCGGGGTCGATGCGCTCCGCGCTGAAGGCCACGAACACGTCGCGTCCGATCACGAATCCGCGGTCGCGGAGCGGCTGCTCGATCAGATCGTGCGTGCACCCGACATAGCTGGTCGAGGTGAGCATGACGGTCTGACCGGCTCGGACGGCGGCGACGACGGTGGCGCACGCCGCCCGAAGCAGCGAGAGGTCGGGGACGAGCTGATGGTCGACCGGGGTGGGTACGCAGACCACGATCGCCGCCGCCGAGCTGAGAAGAGCGATGTCGTCGGTGAGGCGGAACGAACGGTCTCGCAGCGCTCCGCCGAGCCGGACACGATCGGTCTCCAACAGGTCGGCGCGCCCGGCGGTGATGTCCGTCAGCCGGGCGGACGAGGCATCCAGAGCCAGTACCCGGCTCCCCGCCGCGTGATAGGCCAGCGCCGTGGGCAAACCCACGTAGCCCAGACCGACGATGGCGACGTCGTAGTCGAATCCGAGGGCGATCTCGGGGGACGTGGTCGTTGCGACCGGGGCGAGCCCGGTGTCGACTGCCGTCATTTCTCCTCCTGCGTGTTGATGCATCGACTCGGCGGGCATGACGCCCGCCTCGGGATAGCCGACGCGATTCGGGTTGATTCGCTGGGTCCAGGCGAGGATTCGAGCCACAGCCTCGATCCGGCCGATCCCCGGGTCAAGGGAATCGACCGGATCGTGCGGCTTCCCACCGAGGGACGATCCAGGCCTGCGGAGAACCGCAACGCATTCTGCGGATGTTGCGGACCGATCTGCCGTGGTGCTCTCGTAGCGTCGTGCGTACGCGCAGAGACACCGAGAGGACAACGGCATGGATGCTGTGTGGATCACGGTTGTCGTCGTCGCGATCGTGGGTCTGTCGACCGTGATCTGGTCGGTCTCCGGTCTTGCCCGTCTGGTCGCGGCAGCGTCCTCACGGCCTCTGCATCCGCGACCCCACGCGTTCCATCCTTCCGACGTCGCCGTGATCATCGCCGCGCACAACGAACAGCTGGTCATCGAGGACACAATCCGCAACGCAAGCGGCCTCGTCACGATCGACCACGTCTTCGTGGTCTCGGACGGATCGACTGACGAGACGGTGCTTCGCGCCCGGACCTGCGGCGCCTCGGTGCTCGAGGTCGCGCCCAATCGGGGCAAGGCCGGTGCGATCGCCCTCGGCATCGACGAGTTCCGGATCGCCGAGCGGTTCGACGTGCTCGTGCTGCTCGACGCCGACACCCGGTTGCGTCCCGACTACCTCTCCACCGGCCTGCCCCTGTTCGACGACACCGGCGTGGTGGCCGTCGCCGGTCGCGCGACGAGCCATCCCCGAGCGGGCGGGTCGTGGGTCGCGCGGTTGCTCACGACATACCGTGAGCGGACGTACGTGTGCACGCAGTACCTGCAGAAGTTCGGGCAGGCCGCACGGTGCATCAACGCGGTCACCATCGTGCCGGGATTCGCGAGCATGTACCGCACAGCCATCCTCGGTGACATCGACATCGTGGCCAGAGGGCTGTCCATCGAGGACTTCAACATGACCTTCGAGGTGCACCGGAAACGTCTCGGTCGCATCGCCTTCCACCCGGGGAAGGCGATCGCCGAAACCCAGGATCCGGTCGTCCTGGGCGACTACGCACGGCAGATGAAGCGCTGGAGTCTCGGATTCTGGCAGACCGTGCGGCGGCACGGTCTACATCCCGGTCTGTTCTGGTCGTCGCTGGCGCTCTTCGTGACCGAGGTGCTCGTCTCGAGCGTGGTCCTCGCGCTGATCCTGCCCGTCCTGGCGGTCGCGGCGGTCGCCCTCGCCTTGAGCGGCCTGCCGGATCCGGTGGGAGCCACCGCGCGCGACGTCTCGGGGGTGATCCCCCTCGCCGTCCTCGCCGCCGGATTCGTGATCTCGGACGTGATGCTGACCCTCGTCGCCGCCGCCCTCACCCGCCGTCGTCCGAGCCCGAGCGCTGTGCTGTTCCCCTTTCTGCGGGTGCTGGACGCGTGGATGTGTCTTCTCGGTCTCGCCGCCGCTTTCGGCCACCCCTCGGACGGACGGTGGCGGAGCCCGGAGCGCCGGGACATGGCGGATGGGGCGGAGAATGCCGGGGCAACGGCAGCGGCGGCCGCCGTCACTCGTTGACGAGCACGGACGCGAGGTGCGAGCGTGACCGTACCTCGAGCTTGCGGTAGATCCTGGTGAGCCGCAGCTCCACAGTGCGCGTGGAGACGAAGAGCTGGGCGGCGATCTCGCGGTTGCGCAGACCCCGGTGAACCAGTTGAGCGACCTCGCGTTCGTCGTCGGTCAGGCACGACAGTGGCACCACCGCGCCCCCCTTCGAGACCGCGCCCCCCTTCGAGACCGCGGCGCCGTCGGTGGGCGCGGGACTTCCTGTCGGCACGCAGATGGCGCGCACTCGCGCGACCGCCCGCTCCGCCCATCGCGAGGGGTGACGCTCGACGTCTGCTTCGAACCGGCGCATCTCCTCCCGTGCCTCGTCCTGTCGGTCCAGTGTCCAGAGCGCTTCGATCAGGTCCGATCCGCAGCGCATCACGGCGGGATCGTCCGGCGCGTGGACATCGGTCATCGCATCGCGGAAGAGTTCTACAGCGTCGTCGATGCGTCCTGCCGCAAGAGCGCAGCGAGCATCCAGGACATCCAGGAACGGCGGCAGCGCCGCGTTGTGCTCGCGCAGGCAGAGGGCACGCCCCTCAGCGATCATCTCCTCCAGATGCTCGACATCGACATCGGGTTGCACGGCCCGGGCACCGATCGCAGACAGGTGGCGCGCCGCATCCGTTCTCAGCTCGCTGAGAGCCGATCGCTCCCATGCGATCAACGCGTCTTTGGCTCCGGGCGTGTCACCCGCGCGGAACTCGTTCTCCACGAGCAGTCGCCGGAGGAACTCCTCCCAGAACGGAGCAAGACGGTCCATCCTCTCCATGTGGAACGCTGCCCGTCGCCGAGCCAGTCCGTAGCGCTCGGTCACCGTCAGGAAGCGGATCAGGAGAGCGAGCTCCGGCGCGGTCAGTTCGACCACGGCACCCGGCTCCGTCGGATCCCTTACGAGCTCAGCGAGACACGCCTCCGAAGCGGGATCCAGGTCGTACGGATCGATGATCGCGCGCATGAGGTGGTGCTCGAGCGTGAGCGGCCCCCGCGCGAGGGTGCGCGCTGCCGCCAGACGCGTGCGCGCGCGCGGATACTCCCGCCGCCGGATGCGGATGCGAGCGACCTCTTCGAGCAGCCTTACGCACCCGGCGCTGTCACGAGCGGCGGAGGACGCGACGTAGCTGTCGACGATCGCGTCATCGACGACGCCGTCCAGTGCGTCCGCGATCCGCAGAGAGACGATCCGAGCCAGCACGCTCACCTCCTCCCCGTCGAGAGAGGCCGCGCGAGCGAGGTAGAGCTCCGCGAGGGCGAAGTACCCCTCGTCGCAGAGCGCCTCGCTGAGCCGGACGAGCGCACGATCGCGGCCGGCCACCGGAACCGTGCGGGCGAGGGCCCGCTCGGCGAACTCCACTGCGGCGGCGGCCTCGCCCGCGATGACATAGCGCGCAGCCGACTCGAGCAGGCCCGCGCTCTCGTCGCTCGTCTCGGCGAAGCTCCTGTGCCATTGCTCGAGGCCCGGCGCCCATCCGCCGTGCGCGAGCTGCAGCTCCTCGTGACCGGACAGTCGCGCTCGAGCGTCGAGGCTGCGATACAGGCCGATGCGGTCGAGCGGATCGGACACGCGGATCATCCCGGTGTGCGAGGTGAGCACTCCGGCATCGAGCAGGTCGTCGACGAGGCTCGCGCCTTCGGGAAGGAGATCTGCCACCGCTTCACGGGCCGTCTCCGGCGCGAGTGAGACCAGGGTGAGAAGCTGGAGTGCCGCGGGGTTCCACCTCTCTATGGCCATCTCGTCATCCGCACGCTGAGGCTGCTCGGCGCGAAGCCGAAGCGGGAGGGGCACGGGCGACTCCCCGGTCTGCTCATGCGATGCCAGCCGAACACGTCGGATCGCCGACGGATTGCCGGCCGTAGAGGCGGCGACGATGTGCAGCACGCCGCGAGCGGTCGACGGACCGAGGGTGGAGGCCGCTAATTCCACCGATTCCGAGTGGCTGAGCGGCCCCAGCCTGATCTGGGCGAGTGACCAGAAGGGGTGCCGGCCGTCGATGCGTGTCGCGCTGGAGAGTACTCGGAGCCCTGTGCCGGGAAGGCGACCGAACACGTAGGCCAGAACCAGTGAGCTCGCCGCGTCCATTTCGTCGATGTCGTCGATGAGCACGACCTGGTCGTCACCGTCGGTCGCGTGAAGAACACGGCTGGTCTCATCGGCGACGCGGAAGTCGGTCCACTCGATGCTCTCGGACGTGATGCGATCGATGGCGGCTGCCCGTTCACCGCCGAGAGCGTGAGCGAACGCCGAGAGGCCGGAGTAGGGCCAGACCCGCTCCGATCTGTTGACCGCGAGCAGCGTGCTGGTGGTGTGTCGACGAGCTACCTCTCGAAGAAAGGCCGTCTTTCCTATTCCCCTCTTCCCCAAGAAGATGCTGGCAGACGATTCCGAACTGGCGAGCGTACGGTCAGCGAGTTCGTTCTCGCGGGCGCGACCGATGAAGCCCATGGCAGACTCTCATTCCGCTCGATCATCGCAGTCCGGGTGGCTGGGTCCCCACGACCCATTCCTGCTCGATCGAGCTGTGCGGCGAACACTACGCCTCGATCATCGGAATCGGCAAGGCGGTTTTGCACTGATCTGCGGAGGTTATTGAGGAATGCGCGACCGACACACGACACCCGCGGGCACAGCGAACGACGCACTCCCGGCGATGCCCACCGGGCGAGGAAAGGCGACGGCCGGCTACGCTGCCGTGACGCCGTACCTGTCTAGATGAGGTCCTCCCAGTACCCCCCCGTTCCATGATTCGATCCCCGTTCGGTCCTCGGTCTCTACGGTCGTCCCCGCGACCGTTGCGCCGCGGCTCATCGGCGCTCCCATGCGAGCATTCCCCGCCTTGAGGTGAAGCTCGAGGACCGTGTCGATGTCGAACATCTCCTCGTCGCGATCCGCGCTCGTAACGGTCGCCATCTCGATTCCCTCGCCGATCGAGAAGGTGACACGCCCCGCGGTCTGGAACGCATCGAGAAAAGGAATATCGACCGTGTCGACGTCGTGCGCGCGGTGGAGCGCCAGAGCATAGGCGGAGACCGCATCCGCGATCTCGGATCCCGTGAGGAATGCGCCGCGCGCAATCAGGACGGTCTTCATACGGAACCTCGCGATTCATCAGCAATGATGCACCGGGGTCTGGGGTACGTGCCCAGTGTAGGGCGGTCCGGGAGCGGACCGTACCGACTCCGCAGATTTCTAAAGCTTGAGCCGCCCTGCGATGACGTCGGCCGCCACGACGCTGAGGCGAGACTGGGTCGAACGCGCGTGCGAACGCAGCAGCCGGAATGCGGCGTCCATGTCGATGTCGTGGCTGAACGCGATGTAGCCCTTCGCCTGCTCGATGACGACGCGACTGTCCAGCGCTCTCTGCAGCTGCCTCTGGGCGACGACGGACTCCTCCGTGAGCCGTTGCTGCAGGATGCTGATGGTGGCGATGTCGGCGAGCGTCTTCGCCGCCGCTGCGTCGGCGTGATTGAGCTCTCCGGTACGGTCGCGGAACAGGTTGAGGGAACCGATGACCGAGTCCCGCAACCGCATAGGGATGGCATAGAGCGAGGCGTACCCCGATCGATGGGCATCGACGGCGAACCGCGGCCATTTGTCGGTGATGTGCCGCAGATCGGGGACCGATACGACCTCGCCGGTCAGCACGGCCTCGACGCAAGGCCCCTCCCCGACGCGCACCTGGAGGAGGCCGATGAGCTCGCTGCGCTCGCTGGTGGACGCGATGACCTCGAGTTGACGGTCAGGGCCGACCAGCAGGATCCCGGCGGCGGTGGCGTCGAAGATATCGGTGCAGCCGTCGACCAAGAGCTGCAGCAGGTCGACGATGTCGAAGTCGTCGACGAGCGAATCTGCCAGCTTCGCCACGGTTCGCAGCAGGTGCTCTTCGCGGGTGCTCATAGTTGAGTGTAGGTACCGACGCCGCTCAGATATCGAATCTCAGTCGGCGCGCGACGACGTCTTCGGCTACCTGTGCCACGGTTCGGTTGGTCGAATACGCACGCCCGCGCAGCACGAGCAGCGCGTCTTCCACCCCGATGCCGAGTTGCGCGGCGACCATGCCGGACGCCTGGTGCATCTCTCGACGCGAGTGCGGACCGTCCGGCAGACCGTCTTCGGTGTGCTCGACATCGTCGAGCGCGCGCTGGAGGATCCGCCGGGACGCGATCTCGGCGAGGGTCGTGACGTCGGCGACAGCCCGGGCGGTCAGATCCCGCGGTCGTTCGCTGTAGAGGTCGACCGCACCGACGCTCAGTTCGCCCACGTAGAGCGGAAAAGAGTAGATCGCGCCCACGTCCAGCGAGCGGAACGCCTCCCGGGCATTCGGCCAGTTCGTCGACGTCGTGCGGGCGAGGTCTGCTTCGAGCACCGGACGTCGGCGGCTCAAGGCATCCCAGCACGGACCTTCCCCGAGATCGATCTGGATCTCGTCGATTCGAGCCGCGGTGCGGTTGCTGGCGCAGACGGTCTCGCTCCCCAAGGGGCGACCGAGGGTCGAGATCGAGGCCCCCGTGACCTGGACGGCTCCGATGAACGGGCCGCAGAGATCATCGCCGTGTCGCGCTGCGCTCAGGCGCGCCAGCGCGTCGGCGAAAGCGGCGCGGTCATCGCCCGGAAGGGACATGCCAACACTCATCCGTCGACCTCCGTGATTGCTCGGGCTCTCATTCGGGTGCCGTAGCGCTGACGCTATCAGCACTGAGCCTCGACCGGGGGCGTGACCGGGACGACGATCTTCCCGATGAATACCAGAAAGACCCCCGGTTTCCCGGGGGTCTTTCTCGATGGTGGACCTGAGGGGACTCGAACCCCTGACCCCCTGCATGCCATGCAGGTGCGCTACCAGCTGCGCCACAGGCCCTTACGCTGCCTCAGAAGGCAACCCCCCTAGATTACTACATCCGAAGGGATGCCACGAACCAGGGCGCGTGATCCGTTACTCCTGCGCCGCCGGCGCAGGCAGATCGATGGGCACCACGGGGCAGTCCTTCCACAGGCGCTCGAGCCCGTAGAAGACGCGCTCCTGCTCATGGAAGACGTGCACGACGAGATCGCCGAAGTCCAGCAGCACCCAGCGCGACTCCTGGCGGCCCTCCCTGCGCAGACGCTTGTGGCCCGCTTCGAGGAGATCCTCCTCGATGGCGTCGGCGATGGCCGCGACGTTGCGCTCGTTGCGCCCGGTGACCATGAGGAAGATGTCGACGAGCGGCAGCGGCTCTGACACGTCGAGAGCGACGAGATCCTCGCCGCTCTTCGCGTCGGCGGCGCGCGCCGCGATCTTGAGCATCTCGCGGGAGTTGTCGGTGGCGACCATTTAGAAGATTCCTGTCGTGAAGGCGAGGACGAGAAGTCCGGCCACGGTGACGAGCAACGCGCCGGCGGTGATCGTCAGCGCGATGAGCAGCCTGCCGCCCTTCTCAGGGGCGGGGGGCCGGATGATCTCGTCGGAGTTGCGCACCTGGCTGATGGCGGCACTGGCGGCGATGGGGGTGGGTGAGGATGCGGCGGGCAGCTCTCCGTCGACGAGAACGGCGTCGGCATCCTTGCCGTCGTGCAGCCCCGGCGCGTGCCCCACGGAGCCGAGACCCTCGGGAAGGTCGAAGGTGCCGGTGATGAGCACCTCACCCGTGGCCGTCACCGGCGCGACGAGTGGCGCAGCTGCCGGCGTCTGGGACAAGATCAGCGCGTTCGGTGTCGACGAAGACACCCCTGCAGATCCGGTTCGTGTGATCAGCTGGTCGAACGACGGAGGCAGCTCGACGACGGGGGTCTCACCGGCGAGGAGACCGGAACCGAAGTGCGGGTTCACCACCGCAGTGGGCTCGTCGCCGACGGCGGAGGGGCGAGAGAGCCCCGGAACGTCGGCGATGATCTCGTCCGGCCCCGACTCCGTGTCGTCGGAGTCGACGGCGACGGCGTCGGGGTCATCCGTGGGCGTCGTCTTGTCGACGTCCTGCGCCGGGGAGGGGGCCGCGTCGGGCGCGATGATCGGAACCGAGGCGGTGCGGATGCGCTCGACCTCGCGCGCTTGGCGACGGGTGAGGGGTGTCACGGCGAGATCGGCAAACGACCCGGGAGCGACCGTCTCCTCCCCCGTGACCGACGGCGGAAGGACGACGGGCTCCGCCGTCTGGTGAGCGCGCTCGACATCGGCCTCCGACTCGGGCTGCTCCTCGAGGTCGGACGGCGAGGCCTCGGACTCGGGTTGCGGGTCGGGATCGACCGATTCGGCCTCGAGCGCATCGGGCGCGGCGTCCGTGGGATCCTCGACCGCGGGGGGCGAGTCGACCTCAGCTTCGTCACCGGCATCCTGCTGCGCGTTCTTCTCACGTTCCGCTGCCGCCGCGCGATCGTCGGCTTCGCTCAAGAAGGCTTCGTTCTTGGCGATGTCTTCGGGTGTGAGGACGGGGGTGGCGCCCGTGTTGCGGATCTCGCGCAACCGCCGACGGGTCAGCGGAGGCGTGTCGGGCTGATCGGGTGTGCTCATGCCTTGCTCCGATAGAGGTGATGCTTCTCGATGTACTGGACGACGCCGTCGGGTACGAGATACCAGACCGGATTGCCCCTGCGGACACGGTCTCGGCAGTCGGTCGACGAGATCGCGAGGGCGGGGATCTCGAGCTGGCTCACGTTGTCTCGCGGCAGTCCGTCCGTGCTCAGCACGTGGCCTGGCCGTGAGACGGCGACGAAATGGGCGAGGCCCCACAACTCATCATGGTCCCTCCACCCGAGAATCTGCGCCACGGCATCCGCGCCCGTGATGAAGAACAGATCTGCTCCGGGGCGTTGCGCCTTGATGTCGCGCAGGGTGTCGATCGTGTAGGTGAAGCCGTCCCGGTCGATATCGACCCGGCTGACCGTGAACTGAGGGTTGGAGGCCGTCGCGATGACCGTCATCAGGTAGCGGTCCTCGCTCGGCGACACTTCCTGCTTCTGCCACGGGCGCCCCGTGGGAACGAAGACGACCTCGTCGAGATCGAACGACTGCGCGACCTCGCTCGCCGCGACCAGGTGGCCATGGTGGATCGGGTCGAACGTTCCACCCATGACCCCGATCCGCGGGGCGCGCGTCGTCGTCATGCAGTGAGCCTCAGTGGCCGTGCCCCTCGGGAGTCGGCGTTCCGTGCTTGCGCGCGTAGGCGTCGGCCTTGTGCGCGTGCCGGTTGGCCACGTTGCGGTACGACAGCGTGACGAGTCCGAGGAGGGTGAAGACGGCGAGGGCGACCGCGCCGTACCAGAACGTCTCGAGGGCGACGTTGCCGTGGTGTTCGGCTTCTTCAGCGGCGAAGGCGATCAGCGTGGCGATGGTCATCGAGGCTCCGTTCGGGTTCGCGCGGCGGCGACGCGCATGTAAGAGTTTAGGCCGTCAGGCACGGGTCTGCCCGTCACCGCGCGCCAGCCACTTCGTGCTGGTGAGTTCGGCAAGTCCCATGGGCCCGCGCGCGTGCAGCTTCTGCGTCGAGATGCCCACTTCTGCGCCGAACCCGAACTCTCCGCCGTCGGTGAACCGCGTCGACGCGTTCACCATCACGACCGCCGAATCCACCTCCGCGAGGAACCGCTCGGCGTTGGCGGCGTCGTCGGTGATGATCGACTCGGTGTGATGGGTGGAGTAGCGGCGGATATGGGCCAGCGCCTCGTCGAGATCGTCGACGATGCGGACGGCCACGTCGAGGCTGAGGTACTCGCGCGCCCAGTCGTCGTCGGTGGCGGGAACGACGGAGGCGTCGTACGCCGAGGTCTGCGTGTCACCGTGCACGGTGACGCCGGACTCCTTGAGGGCGGACAGCATTCCGGGAAGCACACGGGGCGCGGCATCGCGGTGCACCAGCACCGTCTCGACGGCATTGCAGACGCTCGGGCGCTGCGCCTTGGCGTTCACGACGATGTCGCGCGCCCAGTCGGCGCGCGCGGAGGCATCGACGACGAGGTGGACGACACCCGCCCCCGTCTCGATGACGGGGACGAGCGATTCGGTCACGACCGTCTCGATCAGCTGAGCGCTCCCACGCGGCACCAGCACGTCGACGAGTCCGCGGGCACGCATGAGGTCGCGTGCTCCGTCGCGACCGAACTCGTCGACGGTCTGGATGGCCTCCGGATCGACGCCCTGCGTGGAGAGAGCGGCGCGCATACTCGCTACGAGCGCCGCGTTCGAGCTCTCGGCGGCACTACCACCGCGGAGGACGACCGCGTTGCCGGAGCGCAGGGCGAGGGCCGTGATGTCGACGGTGACGTTCGGACGGGCTTCGTAGATCGACCCGACGACGCCGAACGGCACCGACACCTTCGTGAGTTTCAGACCGTTCGGCAGCACCCGCTCGTCGAGCACGCGCCCCACAGGGTCGGGCAGTTCGGCGATGTCACGCACGGCCGACGACAGCGCGGCCACCCGCCCGTCATCGAGACGCAGGCGATCGAGCAGCGCGTCACCGATGCCGTTCGCTCGACCTCGCTCGAGGTCTTCCGCGTTCGCCGCGACGATGACGTCCGTGTCAGCGTCGAGCTGCGCGGCGATGGCTCGCAGAGCAGCGGTCTTCTCCCCGGAGGTCAGCAGACCGATCGTGCGTGCAGAGTCTTTCGCGCGCAGCATCCGATCGTGGGCCGAGACGACGAGAGCGGTCATCGGACCAGCTTATCGGCGGGACTCACCGTACCGACGGGCCCGGTGAGCGTGGGCGCTGCGTCGGGATTCGGGGCGAACCACGTGCCGATCTCTTCGCCGCCGAGCGCTTCGGCGACCAGGTCTGCACTGGTCACCAGCACCCCGACACCGGATGCTGCGGCCAGCCGGGCGGCCGATACCTTGGTGGCCGCTCCCCCGGTGCCGACGCTGTTGACGACGACCGTGCCGAACTCGTAACCCGAGAGATCGTCGCCGAACTCGACGTGGGTGATGGCCCGGGCTCCCGGCTCGCCGGGCGGGCGGGTGTAGAGGCACGAGATGTCGCTCAGGAGCACGAGTCCGTCGGCCCCGATGAGCTGCGCGACGAGAGCCGCGAGCCGATCGTTGTCGCCGAACCGGATCTCGTGCGTCGCGACCGTGTCGTTCTCGTTGACGATCGGCAGGATGCGCAGACCCAGGAGCCGCTCCATCGCGCGTCGCGCGTTCGAACGGTGCGTCGGGTTCTCGAGGTCGCCTGCCGTGAGGAGCACCTGGCCTGCAAGGAGTCCGTGTCGGTCGAGAGCGGTCTGGTAGCGCCACATCAGCACGTTCTGCCCGACGGCTGCCGCGGCCTGCTGCGTCGCGAGATCGTTGGGGCGTCCCGCGAGATCGAGCAGCGGCAACGCCGTCGCGATGGCTCCGGAGGAGACCAGGACGATCTCCGTCCCCCGAGCCGACGCCGCGGCCAGGGCGTCGACGATCGTGTCGATGCGGTGCGCGCCTTCGCCGCCGATCGACGACGAGCCCACCTTCACCACGACGCGCTGAGCTCCGGGGAGGTCTGCGCGGGTCTGCGCCGTCATTGCTCGGTGATCTCCTCGGCGTGGCGCGCCTTGCGCTCGACTTCGTCTTCGGCGCGAGCGGCCGCCTTCGCGTCCATCCGCTCCTTGTAGCGCTCGCGACGCTGATCCGTCGTACGACGGGGGTTCAGGTCGAGGCGCGGGTCTGTTCCGCGCGGGGCGGTCATGAGCTCGGCCGGCGACGACATCGTGGGATGCCAGTCGAAGACCACAGCGTCGTCCTCGCCGATCACGACGGTCGCGCCAGGTGTCGCGCCCACCTTGTACAGCTCGGTCTCGACGCCCAGCTTCTCCAGACGATCCGCGAGGTAGCCCACGGCTTCCTCGTTCTGGAAGTCGGTCTGCTGCATCCAGCGGACCGGCTTCTCTCCCAGCACGCGGAAGATCGGCCCGTAGGTGCCGCCCTCGACGCGAACCGTGAACGCCTTCTCGGAACCCGTGGGACGAATGACGATGCGCTCGGGCGCCGGCGCGGCGGCGAGCTCGGCGCGGTGCTTCTCGACGACCTCGCCGAGGGCGAAGGTGAGTTCGCGAAGCCCGGCGCGGCTCACGGTCGAGATCTCGAACACGCGGAACCCGCGCGCTTCGATCTCGGGACGGACGAGATCGGCCAGGTCCTTGCCCTCCGGTACGTCGACCTTGTTGAGGGCGACGAGCTGGGGTCGCTCGATGAGGGGCACCTGGCCTTCCGGGACCGGGTAGGCCGCGAGCTCGGCGAGGATGATGTCGAGGTCGGTGAGGGGGTCGCGTCCTGGCTCGAGTGTGGCGCAGTCGAGCACGTGCACGAGCGCCGTGCAGCGCTCGACGTGGCGGAGGAACTCGAGGCCGAGGCCGCGCCCTTCGCTCGCGCCTTCGATGAGTCCGGGGACATCGGCGATCGTGAAACGCACGTCACCGGCCTGCACGACACCGAGGTTGGGATGCAGCGTCGTGAACGGGTAGTCCGCGATCTTCGGACGCGCCGCCGAGACGGCGGCGACGAGACTCGACTTGCCCGCCGAGGGGAAGCCGACCAGAGCGATGTCGGCGACCGTCTTCAGCTCGAGGTTGAGGTCGCCCTCCCACCCGGGCGTGCCGAGCAGAGCGAATCCGGGCGCCTTGCGCTTGGGGTTCGCCAGCGTCGCGTTGCCGAGGCCTCCGATGCCGCCCTGAGCTGCGATGAAACGCATGCCCGGAGTGATCATGTCGACGATGGTCTCCCCCGCAGCATCTTTCACCACGGTGCCCACCGGAACGTTGAGCTCGACGGGTTCACCGGCGGCCCCGGAGCGGTGATCGCCCATTCCGAACCCGCCGTTGCCGGCGGAGCGGTGCGGGGAGTGGTGGTACGACAGCAGCGTGGTGGTCTGCGGGTCGGCGACGAGCACGACGTCGCCCCCGTGTCCGCCGTTGCCGCCGTCGGGACCGGCCAGCGGCTTGAACTTCTCGCGCTTGACCGAGACGCAGCCGTTGCCGCCGCGCCCCGCACGAAGGTGCAGTGTGACGCGGTCTACGAACGTGACCATGCGTGTTCCTTTCGTGCGGTGATGCGGGACGAGGGCCCGAAGCCCTGCTGAAACGGTGAAGGGGACGGGCAAAAGCCCGCCCCCTTCCAGAGCTGTACGGCCGGAGCCGCTGCTCGTGCGTGTCGGAGGTTACTCCGCGCCCGCGACGATGTTGACGACCTTGCGGCCGCCCTTCTGACCGAACTCGACAGCACCGGCCGAAAGGGCGAAGAGGGTGTCGTCCTTGCCACGGCCCACGTTGGCGCCGGGGTGGAAGTGCGTGCCGCGCTGGCGGACGATGATCTCGCCGGCGCCGACGACCTGGCCGCCGAAGCGCTTCACGCCGAGGCGCTGAGCGTTGGAGTCACGACCGTTACGGGTGGAGCTTGCGCCCTTTTTATGTGCCATCTCTGCGTCTCCCTGGCTTTACTTGATGCCGGTGACCTTGACGCGCGTGAGGTCCTGACGGTGCCCCTGGCGCTTCTTGTAGCCGGTCTTGTTCTTGAACTTCTGGATGACGATCTTCGGTCCGCGCAGCTCGCCGAGCACCTCGGCGGTCACCGAGACGCCCGCGAGCTTCTCTGCGTCGGTCGTGACGGCGTCGCCGTCGACGAGAAGCACGGCAGGAAGCTGCACGTTGTCGCCTACCTTGGCCGCGAGGCGATCGAGAACGACGATCGTGCCGACCTCTACCTTCTCCTGCCGGCCACCGGCCCGCACTACTGCGTAAACCACTTCATACCTGTTTCGTTCGGGAGCACGAGGCTCCGGTTTGTCTGATGACGGAAGTCTTGGTGCGAATCGTCCGCATCGACCGCGTCATCCGGGCCGGCGTCCTTCTCAGGCCACCGCTGCCGGGCACGTGACACGAACGCACCAAAGGGAAATGCTACCCGATGCCGACTCCCCTGGCAAAAGCGCGGACCCGCGTGTCGCGGGGCCCGCATAGGATCTCGACGTGACGATCCTGATCGACAACCCGCTGTGGCCGGCACACGGACGACTCTGGGCTCACCTGGTCAGCGACTCCGACCTGGTCGAACTCCATGCCTTCGCCCAGGCCAACGGCATCCCCCGGCGCGCGTTCGATCTCGACCACTACGACGTCCCCGACGAGGCGCACCCGCGGCTCGTCGCCGCGGGTGCCACTCATGTCGAAGGTCGCGAACTCGTTCGGCGTCTGATCGCCTCAGGGCTGCGTGTGACGGCCCGGGAGCGTCGCAGCATCCGCTGAGGGCTCTCAGCTCTCCTCGGTCGGCCCAGCCTGCACGGGAGTGCCGCTGAGGGCCGCTGTCGTGACACGGCGGCGCGAACGACCCTGCCCGGGCGCCTTGGGCTCGGGGAGCGCGCTGAGTACCGAATCGAGGAGGACGTCCTTCTCGGTGCGGGGGTTCTTCGCCGCGGTGTCTGTGCGTTTCTTGCGCGGGCGCTTCACCGGCTCGGCCTCCACGGCGGGAACCTCCACGACGACGGGTTCGACCGCGGGGGCCTCCTCCTCGCCGTTCGGCTGGATCGTCGAGGCGGCGATCTGCGCGAGGGCCGACTTCACGCCCTCGGTGATGACGTGGGTCGCGCCCACAGCGCCGTTGCCGCCACCGCCCGTGTTGCCGCCCCCGTTGCCGGAACCGCGCGAGCGCCGGTTGGACGATCCGTTGTTGCCCGACGAAGACCCTCCGCCGTTGGAGCGGTGCTTCACCACGGGGTCGTGGTGCACGACGACTCCGCGGCCGGCGCAGACCTCGCACGGCTCGCTGAAGGTCTCGAGGAGCCCCAGTCCGAGCTTCTTCCTGGTCATCTGCACGAGGCCGAGCGACGTCACCTCGGCGACCTGGTGCTTCGTGCGGTCGCGGCTGAGGCACTCGACCAGGCGGCGCAGAACGAGGTCGCGGTTGGATTCGAGCACCATGTCGATGAAGTCGACGACGATGATCCCGCCGATGTCCCGCAGCCGCAGCTGTCGGACGATCTCCTCCGCCGCCTCGAGGTTGTTCTTGGTGACGGTCTCTTCGAGGTTTCCGCCGGAACCGACGAACTTGCCGGTGTTGACGTCGACGACGGTCATCGCCTCGGTGCGGTCGATGACGAGCGATCCGCCCGAGGGCAGCCACACCTTGCGGTCGAGCGCCTTCTCGATCTGCTCGGTGACGCGGAACTCGTCGAACGGGTCGCGGTCGGCGTCGTACGATTCGACGCGGTCGAGCAGGTCGGGCGCCACGCTCGCGAGGTAGCTGGTGATCGTCTGGTGTGCGTCCTCGCCCTGGATGAGCATCTTCGTGAAGTCCTCGTTGAAGACGTCGCGGACGATCTTGACGAGAAGGTCGGGCTCCGAGTGCAGAAGCGCCGGCGCCTGGATCGTCTCGATCTGTCGGCTCACGTGCTCCCACTGGCTGGTGAGTCGCTGCACGTCACGCGTCAGCTGATCCTCGGTGGCCCCCTCGGCCGCGGTGCGCACGATGACGCCCGACGACTCGGGGAGAACCTCTTTCAGGATCTTCTTCAGGCGAGCGCGCTCGGTGTCGGGGAGCTTGCGCGAAATGCCGTTCATCGCGCCACCGGGCACGTAGACGAGGTAGCGCCCGGGGAGCGAGATCTGGCTCGTCAGACGAGCACCCTTGTGCCCCACCGGGTCTTTCGTGACCTGGACGAGCACCTTGTCGCCCGACTTCAGAGCGAGCTCGATCCGCCGCGGCTGGTTTCCGGTCTCGACGGCGTCCCAGTCGACCTCGCCCGAGTACAGCACGGCGTTGCGACCGCGACCGATGTCGACGAAGGCGGCCTCCATGCTGGGCAGCACGTTCTGGACGCGGCCGAGATAGACGTTGCCGATGAGCGAGGCGTCCTGGTTGCGCGCGACGTAGTGCTCGACGAGGACGTGGTCCTCGAGCACGGCGATCTGCACGCGGCCGTTCTTGGAGCGGACGATCATCTCGCGGTCGACGGCTTCGCGACGGGCGAGGAACTCGGCCTCGGTCACCACCGGACGGCGACGGCCGGCTTCACGCCCATCGCGGCGACGCTGCTTCTTCGCCTCGAGGCGCGTGGAACCCTTGATGCGCTGCGGCTCGGTCACGTACTCGACGGCGCGCTGACGCGGCGGTGTGGGCGCGGACTCCGTGCGCTCCTCGTTGCCGCCGCTCTCGCCGCGACGGCGATTGCGCCGACGCGCCGAGGTTCCGGATGCGGGAGCTTCCTCGGGCTCGTCGAACTCCTCCGCACGCGGCGGGAGGGCGACGACGGGCGGGGCGTAGAAGTGCAGCTGCGTGCTGACGGCCGAGACGAACACCTCGGGCAGGAGGCCGAGAGCGACGGCGGTGAGCTCGGTGGGCTCCTCGGGCGCCGGATCCTGCACGGGCGCCTCTTCGGCGGGCGACTCCTCGGCCGCGGGCGTCTCCACGATCGGGTCGATGGCGGGCTGCTCACCGGCCTCGGAGACATCGCCCAGCGGCGCCTCGACCGGCTCATCGGCGACAGGCTCGCCCTCGGCGGCGGGCTCGTCGGCATCACCCGGTTCCACCGCGGCGTCGGCCACGACGACGGCGGGCTTCGACGCGTCATCCGCGGGGATCGCACCGCGATCGCCCTCGGTCGCCTCGACCGCGTCGAGCACGGCCTCCATGTCGGCGATCGTGGTCAGCTGCTCCGCGGCATCCTGAGGCGCATCGCTCGCGGGGGTGTCGTTCCGGGTTTCGTTCTCATCGGCCATCACGGGGGTGCTCCTTGCGGACGACACCGCGCATCGTCCGACGAAATCTCGTGCGGCGCCACACCCGGCGGGGCCGCGAACTCATTTGGTCTGCAGCCGGCCCGAGGCTCTAACTGCAAGGGCGTCCATCGCCCGAAGTCTGTCGTGATGCCGGTGCGGCGCGGCCGCGGGCATCACCGACCATTATCGCACTCCCCCGCCGCTTGTGCCGACCACACGCTTCGAGAGTCGATCCATCGCCGAGCCGGGCCGGAGGTACGGATGCCATAATCCGAGCCATGAGCGCACCGGCAGCATCCCCGCAGCGTCCGACCGCGATGGCGGTCTGGCTGATCATCGCGGGGGTGGTCGGCTGGTGGGCCGCCTTCTCCCTCACGCTGGAGCGCCTGCACCTGCTGGAGGATCCGAACGCCACCGCCTCGTGCGATTTCAACCCGCTCATCCAATGCGGGAAGAACCTCGTCTCCGCACAGGGAAGCGTGCTCGGCTTCCCGAACCCGATCATCGGGCTCGCCGCATGGATGGCGCCGCTGTTCGTCGGCGTCGCGATCCTCGCCGGCGCGCGGTTCGCGCGCTGGTTCTGGTGGGTCTTCACACTCGGAACAGCGGGGGCATTCGCCTTCGTGGTGTGGCTGATCGTGCAGAGCATCTTCGTCATCGGCACGCTCTGCCCGTGGTGCATGGTGACGTGGGTCGTGACGATCCCGACGTTCTACGTCGTGCTTCTCCACGTCTTGCGAACCGGCATCGTCCCCGTACCCGCAGGGGTGCGGCGAGGAGCGGCGGCCACCATGGGGTGGATGCCGCTCCTCGCCGTGGGCAGCTACGCGATCATCGCGATCGTCGCCCAGCTGCGGCTGGACGTCATCGGCTCTCTCGTCTGACCGGCCGGCTCAGAACCAGATGGCGAGCTCTCGCGCCGCCGACTCGGGGCTGTCGCTGCCGTGCACGAGGTTCTGCTGCACGGCGAGGCCCCAGTCACGCCCGAAGTCACCGCGGATCGTGCCGGGCGCCGCGGTCGTGGGATCGGTAGTTCCCGCGAGCGAGCGGAAGCCCTCGATCACGCGGTTGCCGGCGAGGCGGATGGCCACAGACGGGCCGGAGAGCATGAATTCGAGCAGCGGCTCGTAGAACGGCTTGCCCTCGTGCTCGGCGTAGTGCTGCTCCAGGGTCGCGCGCTCGGGCTCCACGAGCCGGATGTCGACGAGCGCGTACCCCTTCGCTTCGATGCGGGCGAGGATCGCGCCGGTGAGGCCACGGGCCACGCCGTCGGGCTTCACGAGTACGAGAGTCTCTTCGGTCGCCATGAGTCAGTTTCCGTTCGATGTGCGGGGATCGGCCAGTGCGGCGTTTCGGCGGTCGAGGGACGCCCCCTTGATCGTCGCATACGCCCACATGCCGCCGAAAATGAGTGCGACGAGGAGAAGCGCCGGCACGAGGAACCCGCCGAGGGCGAGGACGACCTGAAGCGCCCACCCCGCGCCGATCGCCCAGCGGTGACGCAGGAAGCCCGATGTGATGACCATCAACAGCGCCAGCACCACTCCGCCGACGATCCCCCACCACGGTTCGATGCCGTCCGGCAGCACGCGCAATCCGAAGACCACGAGCCCGCCGAGGAAGACGACGATCGACTCGAAGCCGAGCACGACGGAGCCGAGCGACTCCTCCGCGCCGCGCTGTCGCCTCACCCGGGGCTTGCGCTCCCGGGGGCTCATTCCTGCCACCCGTTCTTCCAGTCCTCGGCTTCGGAGAGGCGCAACGCCTCTCCGGCGAGCACGACGGAGCCGGCGATGACGACGGCTCGGCGGTCGGATGCTGCGGCCCACTCGCGCGCGGCCTCCGCCGCGTCATCGAGCCCGGGGTGCACCGAGACCGTGGCCCCTCGAGCCTCGGCGAGGTCGGCGATGAGGTCGGGGTCGCTGGCGCGCTCCGATTCCGGAGCGGTCGCGAACACGCGTGCCGCCACCGGGGCCAGCGCGTCCACGATCCCCGCAGCATCCTTGTCTCCGAGCACGCCGACGACGACACCCCACTCGTCGACGTCGAACGTCTCACGCAGACCCGAGACGAGCGCCTGTGCGCCGTGGGGGTTGTGGGCGGCGTCCGCCACGACGATCGGGTGCGACCCGACGAGCTGCAGTCGCCCCGGCGACGTCGCCTGAGCGAGCCCGTCGGTCACGACATCGGCGCTCACGGTGCCGAAGAGCGACTCGACGGCAGCGATCGCGAGGGCGGCGTTCGCTCCCTGGTGGAAGCCGTAGAGAGGAAGGTACTGCTCATCGAAGGTGCCCGACAGGCCACGCACCGAGATGAGCTGGCCGCCGACGGCGAGCCGCTGGGACGAGAGGCCGAACTCCTCGCCCTCGAAGGCGATGGTCGCTCCCCGCGCCGCGGCGGCGGCACGGAGCACGGCTGCCGCCTCGGGATCCTGGCGGGCGGAGACCACGGCGGCACCGTCCTTCACGATGCCCGACTTCACGGTCGCGATCTCGCGGATCGTCGATCCGAGGCGGTCGGCGTGGTCGAGCGCGATCGGGGCGAACACCGCGACGTCTCCATCGGCGGTGTTGGTGGAGTCCCAGGCGCCGCCCATGCCCACCTCGAGCACGAGGACGTCGACCGGCGCATCGGCGAAGACGACGAACCCCAGAACCGTGAGGAGCTCGAAGAAGGTGAGGGCGGCGTCGCCCGCCGCCGCCAGCTCGGCGTCGACGAGGTCGACGAACGGTTGGATCTCATCCCACGCGTCGGCGACGGCGGCGTCGGAGACGGGTTCGCCGTCGACCATGATGCGCTCGGTGAAGCGCACGAGGTGCGGGCTCGTGAAGAGCCCGGTGCGCAGCCCGGTCGATCGGACCAGGCTCTCGATCATGCGGCTCGTCGACGTCTTCCCGTTCGTGCCGGTCACGTGGATCACTCGGTAGGTGCGCTGAGGGTCCGCCAGCAACTCCAGCACCCGGCGGGTCCGCTCGACACGGGGCTGGACCCACTGCTCGCCCTGCCTCGTCAGCAGAGCCGCATACACGGCGTCGGCGCGGTCGCGGTCGCTCATTCGCCACTCTCCTCGTTCAAACGGGTCACCGACACGGTGAACGCTCCGGCGTTGGCGAAGGTTCCCTTCGCGAACTCGGCCTGGTGTTCGGGCGTTTCCGACGGGGTGCCGCGCAGCGTGCCCCTCGACAGGGTCGTCGCGCCATCGGACCCGACGATCGCGGCCTCTCGGGCGAGAGTCTCACCCGCCACGTCCGCGACGTCGAACGCAGCCGACACCGCCGCTGCGTCCTCCTCGTGGCTGAAGCTCAGCACGAGTCGGATGCGATCGCTGACGTCGAACCCTGCGCCCTTGCGGGTGTCCTGCACCGCACGGACGACGTCGCGCGCGAGCCCCTCCGCCTCCAGCGCATCGTCGGTCGTGGTGTCGAGCAGCACGAATCCGCCGCCGGCGAGCACGGCGAGAGCTTCGCCTTCGGGGCGCCCGGCCGTCTCGACCACCAGCTCGTACTCGCCGGCCTGCAGCTCCACGCCGCCCGCCGAGACGACGCCGTCGGTCTCAGACCAGTCGCCGGCGCGCGCGGCCTGGATCACCTGCTGCACCTGCTTTCCGAGGCGGGGGCCCAGGGCGCGTGCGTTCACCGTCAGACGATGCGAGATTCCGTACGACGCCGACGCGCCGTCGACGAGTTCGACCAGTTCGACGGATTTGATGTTGAGCTCGTCGCGGAGGATGTCTTCGAACTGGCCGAGAGCGGCAGCATCCGCGACGACCACCGTGAGACGCGGGAGCGGCAGACGCACGCGCTTGCCCTCGCGCTTGCGCAGCGCGTTGGCGACGCTCGACACCTCGCGAACGGCGTCCATCGCGACACGGATGTCGGCCGACGCCGGGAAGGCGTCGGCATCGGGCCAGTCGGTCAGGTGCACGCTGCGCCCGCCCGTGAGCCCCTGCCAGACCTGCTCCGAGACGAGCGGGATGAGCGGGGCGGCGACGCGTGTGAGGGTCTCGAGCACGGTGTACAGCGTGTCGAACGCCTCGGTCGACGACGGGTCGTCGTCGCGCACGCCGACCCAGAACCGGTCGCGCGAGCGACGGATGTACCAGTTGGTCAGCACCTCGGCGAAGTCACGCAGTCGCTCCGCGGCGGTCGTCGAGTCGAGGCCGTCGAGGTCGGCGGCGACGCCGCGCACGAGGTCACCCGTGAGAGCGAGGATGTAGCGGTCCAGCACGTCGGTCGAGTCGGTGCGCCAAGATGCGTCGTATCCCGACTCCGCGCTCGCGGACGGACCGGCGGTCGCCCGCGCGGCGTTCGCGTAGGTGGAGAAGAAGTACCACGTGTTCCAGAGGGGCAGCAGGAACTCCCGCACGCCCGCACGGATGCCCTCCTCGGTGACCACGAGGTTGCCCCCGCGCAGAACCGAGCTCGACATGAGGAACCACCGCATCGCGTCGGATCCGTCGCGGTCGAACACCTCCCGCACGTCGGGATAGTTGCGCAACGATTTCGACATCTTCTGCCCGTCGCTGCCGAGCACGATCCCGTGGGCGGAGACGGCACGGAACGCCGGACGGTCGAACAGCGCGGTCGACAGCACGTGCATGACGTAGAACCAGCCCCGGGTCTGACCGATGTACTCCACGATGAAGTCGGCGGGGGCGTGCTGCTCGAACCAGTCATGGTTCTCGAAGGGATAGTGCACCTGGGCGAACGGCATCGACCCGGAGTCGAACCACACGTCGAGCACGTCCTCGACGCGGCGCATGACGCTCTCCCCCGTCGGATCGTCGGGGTTGGGGCGGGTGAGGTCGTCGATGAACGGACGGTGCAGATCGACCTCGCCGTCGGTGTTGCGCGGCAGGCGACCGAAGTCGGCCTCCATCTCGGCCAGCGACCCGTAGACGTCGAGGCGCGGGTACTCCGGGTCGTCGCTCTTCCACACGGGGATCGGGGATCCCCAGTAGCGGTTGCGGCTGATCGACCAGTCGCGGGCGCCCTCGATCCACTTGCCGAACTGGCCCTCCTTGACGTTCTCGGGAACCCAGGTGATCTCGGCGTTGCCCGAGATCATCCGCTCCTTCACGTCGGTGACGCGGATGAACCAGCTCGAGACGGCCTTGTAGATGAGGGGGTTCCGGCAGCGCCAGCAATGCGGGTACGAGTGCTCGTAACTCGCCATGCGCAGCAAGCGCCCGTTCTGGCGCAGGATACGGATCAGGGGGGTGTTCGCGTCGAGCCACAGCTCGCCCGCGACATCGCTCACGTCCGACAGGAACCGGCCGCCGTCGTCGAGCGACAGGATGGTGGGCAGGCCCGCCGCATCCGCCAGCCGCTTGTCGTCCTCGCCATAGGCCGGTGCCTGGTGCACGATACCGGTGCCGTCGCTGGTCGTGACGTAGTCGTCGACGAGGATGCGCCACGCGTTCTGCGTGCCCCACTCCTCGGCGTCGGCGTAGTAGTCGAACAGGCGGTCGTAGGCGACGCCCTCGAGGTCTGTGCCGACCACCGTCTGCTGCACGGCTTCGCGGGCCGCATCCGCAGACTCGTACCCGAGGTCCTTCGCATATCCGGCGAGCAGGTCCTCGGCCAGGAGGTAGCGGTGGGACGTCGCCTCGATCGCATCGTCGGCCTGGCCGTCGGGGGTGTGGTGCACGTCCGCCGCGCCCCCCGGTCCTCCGGGCACGACGACGTAGCGGATCGCGGGGCCGACGGCGAGGGCGAGGTTCGTCGGGAGGGTCCAGGGCGTGGTCGTCCAGGCGAGGGCGCGCACGCCGGTGAGCCCGAGCGCCTCGGCCTTGGCTCCGACAAGGGGGAAGGTCACGGTGACCGACGGGTCCTGGCGCATCTTGTAGACGTCGTCGTCCATGCGCAGCTCATGGCTCGACAGCGGGGTCTCGTCGCGCCAGCAATAGGGCAGCACACGGTAGCCCTCGTACGCGAGGCCCTTCTCGTGCAGGGTCTTGAACGCCCAGAGCACCGACTCCATGTAGGTCGTGTCGAGCGTCTTGTAGCCGTTGTCGAAGTCGACCCACCGGGCCTGGCGGGTCACGTAGTCCTGCCAGTCACGCGTGTACTCGAGCACCGACTCACGGGCCTTCGCATTGAAGGTCGCCACACCCATGCGCTCGATGTCGTCCTTCTCGGTGATGCCGAGTTGCTTCATCGCCTCGAGCTCGGCGGGCAGACCGTGCGTGTCCCAGCCGAAGACACGGTCGACCTTCTTGCCTCGCATGGTCTGGAAGCGCGGGAAGACGTCCTTCGCGTACCCCGTCAGAAGGTGGCCGTAATGCGGCAGGCCGTTCGCGAACGGCGGCCCGTCGTAGAAGACCCACTCCTCGGCACCCTCGCGCTGGGCGATGGAGGCCCGGAATGTGTCGTCGGAGGCCCAGAAGGCGAGCGTCTGCTCCTCGAGCGAGGGGAAGCGCGGGCTCGGGACGATCCCGGCGCTCGCCGCTCCGGTCTCTGAGCTCGTCGACGGGTCGGCGGCGGGTCCGAACGAGGACTTGGGGTAGGTCATGTCACTCCAGCAGGTCGAGGATCAGCCTGCGAGGACGACTCGATCGAGCCGCGGTACCACCCCGCGTGACGCCTCGGGCCCTTCGACAGGCTCAGGGACCGAGTCGTCCACTTTCACTGCGGCTGTGACGGGCCTGCCCCGCCCGGTTCTACTGACGCCGACCCGAGGACCGACGCGTTCTTCCGGGAGCTCCCCGGTGATGGCCGGATCGAAACTCGTGCCTCCTATTCTACGCGTCGGCTGCGAGGCGCCGGGCCCGCCTCCCACCCCACTTTCTGCGCTGCGTCCAACAAGCTCGCAGCGCTGGCAGGATGGATGCTCGTGACCACCGCAGCATCCGTGACTCCTCCGGCCTCAAAGACCTCCGCCCGCCGGGTATCCGTGGCCTCCATGGTCGGTACCTCCCTCGAATCCTTCGATTTCTACGTCTTCGCCTACTTCTCGGCGTTCTTCGTCGGTCCACTGTTCTTCGAGCCGCTCGGAACCGCCGGCGCGACCCTGGCATCGTTCACGACCATCGCGATCGCGTTCGTCGTGCGACCCATCGGCGCGATCATCTTCGGCTACATGGGCGACCGACTCGGCCGACGCGCGACCCTTCTGTGGACGGTCGCGATCATGGGTGTGGCCACCGGCCTCATCGGCGTGCTCCCGACCTACGCGCAGGCCGGCTGGATCGGAGCGGTGCTGCTGGTTGTGCTGCGTCTGGCACAGGGGATCTCCCTCGGTGGCGAATGGGGCGGGTCGATCCTGCTGGCGACCGAGCACGCCTCTCCCGTGAAGCGCGCCTTCTACGCCGCCATCCCGCAGCTGGGCTCCCCGATCGGGTCGATCCTCTCGGCGGCCCTGTTCATCGTGATGACCGCGACGCTGCCCACCGAGGAGCTCGTCGCCTGGGGCTGGCGCATCCCCTTCCTCATCGCCATCCCGCTGCTCCTCGTCTCGCTCTACCTGCGCTGGTCGATCGACGAGACGCCGGTGTTCCGCGAGGTGGTCGCAGAGGGGCGTCGCGACCGGCTGCCCTTCCTCACGATGTTCCGCCAGCGCCCCACCGCCATGGCGATCGCGGCCGGAGCGGCACTGCTCGGAATCGGGTCGTACGGACTCATGAACACCTACACGATCAACTACGGCGCGACACAGCTCGGGTACGCCTACACCGACCTCCTCATCGCCGCGACGATCGGCGCCCTGTTGCAACTCGTCACGATCCCGCTGTTCGGGGCGCTCGCCGCGCGCATCGGTTCGGCGAAGGTCGTGGCGTGGGGAGCCCTCGGCACACTGATCATCGCGTTCCCCATCTACTTCATCCTCCAGGAGGCGAACTTCGGCGTCCTCGTCGCGCTCATGGTGGTCGGAGGCATCCTCCCGACGATGTCGTGGGCGGCACTCGGCGGGCTCATGAACGACCTCTTCCCCGATGCGTTCCGCTACTCCGCCCTCTCTTTCGCGTACGCGCTCGCCGCCACCGTCGGCGGATTCGTGCCGCTGATCACCGGCGCCCTCGGCGTGCAGACGAACTACGCCTGGTGGCACCCCGGCGTCATCCTCGCCGTGATGTCGGCGGTCACGCTCGTCGCAGCCTGGGCGGCAGCCCGTTACTCGACGGCCCGCTCCGCCGCGACGGCCGAGCCGGCCCTCGCCGACCACTGAGGCGCCGAGAGTGCCCGATCCCGCCAAGGGTGCCCGGATACTCGGGCACCTACGGCGGAAACGGGCGCACTCGGCGGGCGGGCGGTAGCGTCGGAGGGTGATGCGCGCCCTCCCCACGACCGACCGGCTCGTCCTCCGGGAGATGGGGCCCGACGACCTCCCCGCCCTCACCGCGATCATGGGCGACGCCGAGACCATGACCGCCTACGAGGGGCCGTTCGGCCCGGCCGAGATCGCGACCTGGCTCGCTCGATCGCAGCAGCGATACGCCGACGACGGATTCGCGCTCTGGGCGGTGACCCTGCGCGAGACGGGCGAGATGATCGGCCAGTGCGGGCCCACGCGCCAGATCATCGACGGACGATCGATGGTGGAGGTCGGCTACCTGTTCGATCGCCGCTGGTGGCACCGTGGGTTCGCGCGGGAAGCTGCCCGGGCCTGTCGCGACTGGGCCTTCCACAACCTCCCGGTAGACGTGGTGTGCTCCAAGATCCGCGACACGAACCTCGCCAGCATGAATGTCGCGATCCGCAACGGCATGTCCGTCCGCGGGCGCACCGTGACCCACTACCGAGGCGTCGACATGCCGCACCTCGTCTTCGAGATCACGCGAGACGAATGGATGCTGCGCCCCACACCCTGACACCGTGCGGAGAAGACGCGCGCACGCCCGCCGGTAGACTGGCGTCGACCCACACTCAGGCACGCTCACACAGTGCCGCACATACCGAGGAGCTCTCGATGTCCGACGCGCAGATCCCCGACAAGCCCGTACTCGAAGGCCTCGAAGCGAAGTGGGATGCGGCGTGGACCGCAGCCGGAACCTACGACTTCGATCGCGCGAAGGCCGCCGAGGTCGGTCGCGCAGGCGTCTTCTCGGTCGACACTCCCCCGCCCACCGCGTCCGGGAGCCTCCACATCGGCCACGTGTTCAGCTACACGCACACCGACGTCAAGGTGCGCTTCGAGCGCATGCGCGGCAAGACCGTGTTCTACCCGATGGGCTGGGACGACAACGGCCTGCCCACCGAGCGTCGCGTGCAGAACTACTACGGGGTGCGCTGCGATCCCTCCCTGCCGTACGACGAGGACTTCACTCCCCCGTTCGAGGGCGGCGACAACAAGAGCTCGAAGGCCGCCGACCAGCGTCCGATCAGCCGTCGCAACTTCATCGAGCTCTGCGAGAAGCTGACCGCGGAGGACGAGAAGGCGTTCGAGGCCCTCTGGCGCGACCTCGGCCTGAGCGTCGACTGGACGCAGACCTACCGCACGATCTCCAACGACACGATCCGCACCAGCCAGTCCGCGTTCCTCCAGAATCTCGAGCGAGGCGAGGCGTACCAGGCGCTCGCCCCGACCCTCTGGGACGTCGACTTCCGCTCGGCGATCGCGCAGGCGGAGCTCGAGGACCGCGATCAGCCCGCCGCCTACCACCGCCTCGGCTTCCACAAGGTCGACGGTTCGGGCGACGTCCACATCGAGACCACCCGTCCCGAGCTGCTCGCCGCGTGCGTCGCCCTCGTCGCGCACCCCGACGACGAGCGCTACCAGCCGCTGTTCGGAACGACGGTGCGCACTCCGCTGTTCGACGTCGAGGTGCCGGTGCTCGCGCACCCGCTGGCCCAGCCCGATAAGGGCTCCGGCATCGCCATGATCTGCACCTTCGGCGACGTCACCGACATCATCTGGTGGCGCGAGCTCGACCTCCCCAACCGCACGATCATCGGCAAAGACGGCCGCATCGTCGCCGAGGCCCCCGACGTGATCGAGACGGATGCGGCCAAGGCCGCCTATGCGGAGCTCGCCGGGAAGACGGTGTTCAGCGCCAAGAAGCGCGTGGTCGAGCTGCTGCAGGAGTCGGGCGAGATGGAGGGCGACCCCCGCCCGTTCACGCACGCCGTCAAGTTCTTCGAGAAGGGCGACCGCCCGCTCGAGATCGTCTCGACCCGCCAGTGGTACCTGCGCAATGGCGCTCGCGACGAGTCGCTGCGCGACCGCCTCATCGAACTCGGCTGCGAGATCTCCTGGCACCCCGACTTCATGCGGGTGCGCTACGAGAACTGGACCAACGGCCTCACCGGCGACTGGCTCGTGTCGCGCCAGCGTTTCTTCGGCGTACCGATCCCCGTCTGGTACGGGCTCGACGAGAACGGCGACCGCGACTACGCGCACGTGCTGACGCCCGATGCGGCATCGCTGCCGGTCGACCCCACGACCGACGTCCCCCCGGGGTACACCGAGGACCAGCGGGGCGTTCCGGGCGGCTTCGACGCCGAGCGCGACATCTTCGACACGTGGGCCACGTCGTCGCTCACCCCGCAGCTGGCCGGCGGTTGGCAGCGCGATGAAGACCTCTGGAAGCTCGTCGCCCCGTTCGACCTCCGCCCCCAGGGGCAGGACATCATCCGCACCTGGCTGTTCTCCACCCTGCTGCGCAGCGCCCTGCAGGACGACCGGGCACCGTGGTCCGATGCCGCCATCTCCGGCTTCATCGTCGACCCCGACCGCAAGAAGATGTCGAAGTCGAAAGGCAACGTCGTCACGCCGGCCGACGTCCTCCACCAGCACGGCTCGGATGCCGTGCGCTACTGGGCGGCCTCGAGTCGGCTGGGAACGGACGCCGCCTTCGACCCGCAGAACCCGACCCAGATCAAGATCGGTCGACGCCTGGCCATCAAGATCCTGAACGCGGCGAAGTTCGTGCTGTCGTTCCCGGTGCCCGATGACGCCGAGGTCACGCACGCTCTCGACGCGTCGATGCTCGCGACGCTCGACCAGGTGGTGCGCGACGCGACGAAGGCTCTCGACGCCTACGACCACGCGCGCGCGCTGGAGATCACCGAGTCGTTCTTCTGGACTTTCTGCGACGACTACCTCGAGCTGGTGAAGGAGCGCGCGTACGACCAGACCGACGTCGGACAGGCATCTGCGGCGCTCTCGCTGAGGATCGCGCTCTCGACGCTCCTGCGTCTGTTCGCCCCGGTCGTGTCCTTCGCCTCGGAAGAGGCCTGGTCGTGGTTCAACGAGGGCTCGGTGCACCACGCTGAGTGGCCTGAACCGGCCGGCTCCTCCGGCGACCCGGCCGTGCTGAGTGCTGTCGGTGAGGCGCTCGTCGGAATCCGCCGGGCCAAGACCGAGGCGAAGGTCTCTCAGAAGACGGTGGTGGCCGTCGCGACGGTCGCCTCACCGCATACCGCCGCGCTGCGATTGGCTGAGGGCGACCTCAAGGCCGTCGGACGCATCGAGACCATCGTGTTCGAAGACGCCGAGACGACCGCCGTCACGGGCATCGAACTCGCCCCCCAGGAGGCCTGACATGCAACTCGGTACACGCTGGACCTCGGGCTCCACTCCCCCGTCGGCCGTTCCGGCCAGCCTCCACGCCCAGATCGCCGCGGTCGAGACATCGCTCCCGGCTGATCAGTTCGGGCAGCCCGCACCGCGGTGGACGCTGACCTGGCTCGAAGGGCGTCCGGTCGTAGAGCTCGATACGGGCATCATCGTCACCCTGGATCGTTCGGGTGAGGCCGTCGTCACTCACGACGAGCACGAGCAGTTCTCGGATCGGGACTACTCCGGTCAGGACTGACCGTCGGGCACTGCTTCTGGCACGATGGCCGTCATGGCCACCATCCCCGACCCGCGGCTGGACGAACTGACGCGGCTGCGAAGGGTGCGCGACCGCATCGACCGCGAGCACGGCCAGCCCCTCGACGTCGGTGCGCTCGCTCGCGGAGTGCACATGTCGGCGGGTCACCTCAGCCGTCAATTCCGCCTCGCCTACGGCGAATCGCCGTACGCCTACCTGCTCACACGGCGGATCGAGCGTGCCATGGCGATGCTGCGGCGTGGCGACCTCTCGGTGACCGACGTCTGCTTCGCCGTCGGTTTCTCCTCGCTCGGCACGTTCAGCACGAGATTCGCCGAGATCGTCGGAACCTCGCCGAGCGCCTACCGACGCGAGACGGAGACGGATGCGGCGGAGCTGCCCAGTTGCGTCACGCGATTCGTCATGCGCCCGGTCAGGAATCGAGAAGCGTCGGCCGTGTCGGCGCTCTAGCGTGAGCGTCATGGACATCACGATTCACGAGTCATACCTGCCGCACACCGATCCGGAGGCTTCCCTGCGTTTCTACCGCGACCTCCTCGGTTTCGACGTGCGTACCGACGTCGGATACGAGGGTATGCGGTGGCTCACCGTCGGCCCGGCAGGCCAACCCGATACCGCCATCGTGCTGCACCCGCCGACGGCCAACCCCGACCTGACCGAAGAGGAGCGCCGCACTCTGCTCGAACTCATCGCCAAGGGGAGCTACTTCGGCATCAACCTGGCGACGCCCGATCTGTTGGCGACCTTCGAGACGCTCGAGGCCTCGGGGGTAGACATCGTGCAAGAGCCGACCGAGCAGCCCTACGGAGTCTTCGACTGCGCAGTACGCGACCCCGCCGGCAACATGGTGCGCATCCAGCAGCCCCGCTAGCCCTGAGCCCGGCCGGGCAGATCCGCCCCGGCCTTGCGCGTGCCGCTGATGAGAAGAGGAGCCGCAGCGAGCGTCGCGACGAGAACCACGGCCGCCGCGATCGCGAACGGCAGGCGCAGATCGATCCGCGATACCCACCCTCCCAGCACGGTCGCGATCGGGAACAGGCCCCAGGTCAGCATCCGGATGATCCCCAGCACGCGTCCGAAGAGAACACCGGGCACGATCTGCTGGCGGAGGGCGCCCCACGGTACGTTCCAGATCGCCACCGCGAGGGCGAACACGGCGTAGGAGGCCATCGCGCTCCACACCCCCGGGGCGACGGCGGTGAGCCCGAGGCCGCCGGCGCACACCAGATTCGCTCCGAGCATGACCGGGCCGCGTCCGAAGCGTCGTACCAGCGGCGAGGCGATGAGCGAACCGGCCAGCGCACCGACGCCGATGCCGGCGGTGACGAAACCGAAAGCCGCCGGCTGCACCGATTGCTCCTCCAGGAAGTAGAGCACGGTGACCGCCTGTGCGAAGCTCAGCGCCGAGCCGATCACCGCCGTGAACGCCACCATCGCCCGCAAGTAGCGGTGTCGCCACAGGAAGATGACGGCGTCGCGGGCAGAGGGCGCGGCGCGGCCCGACGCGGCTGGCGGGACGCCGGTCGATCGAGCGGCCGCGACCGGAAGGAGCACGGCGAGGACGATAGGAACGAGGTACCCCGCGGCCCCGACCCACAGCGGCAGCGCGAGCGCCACCGCGTAGAGGAGCCCGCCGATGGGCGTCGCAACGAAGTTGTCGATCGTGATCTGGGCGGCCTGGATCCTGCCGTTCGCTCTGTCCAGCTGATCTCGCGACACCACTCCGGGGATCACGGCGTTCGTCGCGTTGTCGAACAGGGTCTCACCGAGTCCGAACACGATCGCGCCCATGAGGAGGGCGGTGATGTCGAGTCGACCGAACGCTGTCAGCAGCGCGAGACCGACAGCGGCGAGCCCGCGCAACGCGTTCGCGACGGCCATGACGTATCGACGGTCGAAGCGGTCGACGATCATTCCCGCCGGCAGTCCGAAGACGAGCCAGGGCACGAAGGCAAGAGCACCCAGGAGCGAGATCAGCAGCGGATCGCGGGTGAGGGTGGCGGCGATGAGCGGCACGGCGGTGCGTCCCACCCCGTCTGCGAGGTTGCTGAAGGCGGCCGCGGTCCACAACTTGCCGAAGTCGCGACCGAGGCCCCTTCGCGCCCCGACTCCGCGGGAGGTCACCGCGGCATCAGCTGCATCGCGACCGCCCCGACGCGATCGCGCTGGGCCTCCGTGGCCGCTCGTCGCCGTCCGTGCAGCTCGAGCGAGTCGAGGCGCCGACGCTGACGCGCGCTCACATACGCGTCGAGCGCGTGGGCGGCTGCGCTGAGCAGGCGATCAAGGGGTGTCGCCCGTGCCACGCGTCGCGACGCGGTGATGACGGTCATCGTTCGTCTCCCAATTCCGGCAGGGGGAAGACGTCGGCGCGGATCGTCACCGGGCGGACGCCCTCACCGGTCTGGTCTCGGTAGGTGTGCACGGCCGCGTCGAGCAGGGCCTGGATCGACCGCGAGAGCTCCCGGGTCTGGTCGACGGTCAACCGCGTGTTGGCTGTCGAGATGATCACCGCATCGCGCCATTCGGCCGTCTCCGTGTCGATCCCGCGTTCGGAGAAGTCCGCCAGCTGCTCGTGACGATTGCGCAGGAACTCGCTCATCACCATCTGCGAGACGGCCCGCCCTGCCGGTGTCCTCATCGCGTCGGGGTTGGTGAGCTCGATGCCGCCCGCCGGGCGCTCCCACCAGCGCTCGCGCGCCGTTCCGCGCCCCTCGACTTCGCGGATCAGCTCATGCTTCGCCAGCGCACGCAGGTGGTAGCTCGTCGCACCGCTCGACTCGCCCAGGCGCTCCGCCAGCGAACTGGCGGTCTGCGGGCCGTACTGGCTGAGCATGTCGAAGATGCGGACACGGAGCGGATGGGCGAGCGCGCGGAGCGCTCCTACGTCGAGAACGCGATCGGTTCTCGCGGGGAACTTCTGCGTGCCGGGATCGGTCATGATCCAAAGATATCTTTGCCAAGCTTTCTTTGCAACATTTTCTTTGCACTGACTGAGTGACCGCGGCAGGGCACGCCGACCTCCGACGTAGGCTGGACGAATGGCTGCCGATAACCCCCTCCTGAGCCCGTCCACTCTCCCCTTCGGGCTCCCCGACTACGGGGCGATCGGAACGGAGCACTACCTCCCCGCGTTCGCCGAGGGATTCGCCCGGCAGCGCGAGGAAGTCGACCGCATCGCCGCGAACACCGACGCTCCGACGTTCGAGAACACGATGGCTGCTCTGGAGGAGAGCGGCGAGCTGCTCGGCCGGGTAGCGAGCGCCTTCTACACGATCGCCTCCGCAGATGCGACCGATGCCGTGCAGGAGATCGAAGAGGCGCTCGCGCCTCAGATGTCGGCCCATCACGACGCGATCGAGCTCGACACGCGCATCTTCTCTCGCGTGCAGTCCCTGCACGATCGGCTCGAAGAGCTCGACCTTTCCGCCGAGCAGCGCTATCTCGTCGAACGGCGCTTCCGAGAGATGTCGCGTGCCGGAGCCGGCCTCGGCACGACCGACAAGACGCGGCTGACAGCCATCAACGAACGGCTCGCGGTCCTGACGACGACGTTCGAGAAGAACCTCCTCACCGACACGAACGCCCTCGCCGTCGTCTTCGACTCCGCTGACGAGCTCGACGGGCTCAACGCCGGGCAGCTGTCGTCCGCCGCTCAGGCAGCGTCGGATCGCGGCCTCGACGGACAGTACGTCGTCACGCTCCCGCTGTTCACCGGTCACCCGTATCTCGCGGGGCTCACCAACCGCGACAGTCGTCGTCGCATCCTCGAAGCCTCCCGCTCGCGGGGCCGTCGCCCCGGCGCGCACGACAACCGCCCCGTTCTCCTCGAGATCGTGCGGCTTCGTGCCGAGCGGGCCGCACTCCTCGGGTTCTCCAGCCACGCCGCGTATGTCACGGCGGACGAGACCGCCGGCTCTCCCGCCGCGGTGCGCGATCTGCTGCGCCGCCTCGCCGCTCCCGCCGCGGGGAACGCACAGCTCGAATACGAGAAGCTGCGCGCCATCGCCGCCTCCGACGGCGTCGAGGTCGCGGCCCACGACTGGGCGTTCTACACCGAGAAGCTGCGTCACGCAGAGTACGACCTCGACACCGCCGCGCTCCGGCCGTGGTTCGAGGCGGAGCGCGTCCTGCAGGACGGTGTCTTCTTCGCGGCCGAGAGGCTCTACGGCATCACCATCGCCGAGGGACACGATCTCACGGCATACCACCCCGAGGCTCGAGTCTTCGAGGTGACGAACCCGGACGGTTCCGCTCTCGGCCTGTTCGTCCTCGACCTGTACACCCGCGACACCAAACGTGGCGGGGCCTGGATGAACTCCATCGTGGTCCAGTCGGCTCTGCGGGGCACCTCGCCCGTCGTCGTGAACAACCTCAACGTCAATCGCCCGGCAGCCGGTCAGCCCACTCTGCTGTCGCTCGACGAGGTCACCACCCTTTTCCACGAGTTCGGGCACGCCCTCCACGGCCTCTTCGCGACTGTCACCTATCCGTCGTTCGGCGGCACGGCGGTCTTCCGCGACTTCGTGGAGTTCCCCAGCCAGGTCAACGAGATGTGGATCTTCTGGCCCGAGGTGCTGGCGAACTACGCGCGTCATCATGAGACCGGCGAGCCTCTCCCGTCCGACGTGGTCGCCAAGCTCGCGGCGACCGAGGCCTTCAACCAGGGCTTCGCGACCAGCGAGTATCTGGCCGCCTCGTGGATCGATCAGGCATGGCACTCCCTCTCGGCGGCCGAGTCGTCGAGGGAGATCGATGTCGCAGAGTTCGAAGCGGCCGCCCTGACCGACATCGGCCTCGGCGAGCCGACTGTGCCTCCCCGTTACTCGTCGACGTACTTCGCGCACGTCTTCTCGGGCGGCTACAGCGCCGGCTACTACTCGTACATCTGGAGCGAGGTGCTCGACGCCGACACGGTGGAGTGGTTCCGCGAGAACGGCGGCCTCACCAGAGAGAACGGCGACCGCTTCCGCGACCGCCTGCTCGGCGTCGGAGGATCGAAGGACCCGCTCGAGGCATACCGGGACTTCCGCGGGCGCACCGCGGAGATCGCCCCGCTCCTGAAGCGCCGCGGACTCGAGGACTGAATGCGAAGGGCGGCCGGGATCCCCGGCCGCCCTGACATCCGCGATGTTCTCAGGCGCTCTTGCGCTTCTGCTCGAGCACCATCGTCGGGGCGGCGCCGTCCTCGACGCACGCCCGCGTGATGATGACCTTCGACACGTCGTCGGACGACGGCACGTCGAACATGATCGGCCCAAGCACGTCTTCGAGGATCGCGCGAAGGCCGCGTGCACCGGTCTTGCGCCCGACGGCGCGGTCGGCGATAGCGAGCAGTGCGTCGCGCTCGAACTCGAGCTCGACACCGTCGATCTCGAACATGCGCTGGTACTGCTTGACGAGCGCGTTCTTCGGCTCCGTCAGGATCTCCATCAGGGCGTTCTGGTCGAGCGGCGACACCGACGCGACCACCGGGAGACGCCCGATGAACTCGGGGATCAGCCCGAACTTGTGGAGGTCTTCGGGGAGCACTTCGCTGAACAGGTTGAGGTCTTCGCCCTTGCTGTGCAGCGGTGCGCCGAAGCCGACCCCGTGCTTGCCCACGCGCGCCGAGATGATGTCTTCGAGACCGGCGAACGCACCCGCCACGATGAACAGGACGTTCGTCGTGTCGATCTGGATGAACTCCTGGTGCGGATGCTTGCGGCCGCCCTGCGGCGGCACCGACGCGACCGTGCCTTCGAGGATCTTCAGCAGAGCCTGCTGCACGCCCTCGCCCGAGACGTCGCGGGTGATCGAAGGGTTCTCGGCCTTGCGGGCGATCTTGTCGACCTCGTCGATGTAGATGATGCCGGTCTCAGCGCGCTTCGTATCGAAGTCGGCGGCCTGCAGGAGCTTCAGGAGGATGTTCTCGACGTCCTCGCCGACGTAGCCCGCCTCGGTGAGAGCCGTCGCGTCGGCGACGGCGAACGGGACGTTGAGTCGCTTCGCCAGAGTCTGGGCGAGATACGTCTTGCCGGTACCGGTCGGGCCGAGGATCAGGATGTTGCTCTTGGCGATCTCGATCTCATCGGCGCGCTGCTCGGCGGGCTGGATCGTGCCGTGTGCACGGACGCGCTTGTAGTGGTTGTAGACGGCCACCGCGAGGGAGCGCTTCGCGTCTTCCTGCCCGACGACGTACTCCTCGAGGAAGGCGAAGATCTCGCGGGGCTTGGGCAGATCGAAGTCGGACACCACGCCGGCGGAGGATTCGGCCATGCGCTCTTCGATGATCTCGTTGCACAGCTCGACGCACTCGTCGCAGATGTACACGCCGGGACCAGCGATGAGCTGCTGCACCTGCTTCTGGCTCTTGCCGCAGAAGGAGCACTTGAACAGGTCGGCGCTCTCACCGATACGTGCCATTGCGGCTCCTCTTCGCCCCCACGGGAGCCACTCCCCCGTGCGCACTGACGAGCCTAACCTCTGCCCACGACATCGGAGGGCATTGGAGATCGACTGTTGCTCCCGCCGTAGGCGAACACGACGAAGCCCCCGCCGCGAGGTGCGACGGGGGCTTCGAAGCATCCGGTCAGGAGGTGAGCGCCGCCGGAGTGCGCTTGCGCGTGGTGAGCACCTGGTCGATGAGACCGTACGCCACAGCCTCCTCGCCCGAGAGGATCTTGTCGCGGTCGATGTCCTTGTTGACCTCTTCCGGCGTCTTGTTCGAGTGCTTGGAGAGCGTGGCCTCCAGCCAGGTGCGCATACGGAGGATCTCCGCCGCCTGGATCTCGATGTCCGACGCCTGACCGTGACCCGACTCGCCCACGGCGGGCTGGTGGATCAGGATGCGGGCGTTCGGAAGCGCGAGACGCTTGCCGGGCGCGCCGGCAGCGAGAAGCACCGACGCCGCCGACGCCGCCTGGCCGAGCACGACCGTCTGGATCTGCGGCGACACGTACTGCATCGTGTCGTAGATCGCCGTCATGGCCGTGAACGAGCCACCGGGCGAGTTGATGTACATGATGATGTCGCGGTCGGGGTCCTGGCTCTCGAGGACGAGCAGCTGCGCCATCACGTCGTCGGCCGACGCGTCGTCGACCTGCACGCCGAGGAAGATCACGCGGTCTTCGAACAGCTTGTTGTAGGGGTCCTGGCGCTTGTACCCGTAGGCCGTGCGCTCTTCGAACTGCGGCAGGATGTAACGGCTGCCGGGCATCTGGATGCCCTGGCCGGCCGCGGCTCCGAAGGTGGGGGTGTGCATGTGGGTTCTCTCTCTTTCGCCTTCGGGTGCGTTACTCGGCGGTCGTTCCGCCGCCGCCGGTCACGTCGAGCGCGCTGGAGCGGATGTGGTCGACGAAGCCGTACTCGAGTGCTTCCTCGGCCGAGAACCAGCGGTCGCGGTCGCCGTCGGCGTTGATCTGCTCGACGTCCTTGCCCGTCTGACCCGCCGTGATCTCGGCGAGGCGACGCTTCATGTCGAGGATCAGCTGAGCCTGGGTCTGAATGTCGCTCGACGTGCCGCCGAACCCGCCGTGCGGCTGGTGCAGCAGGACACGCGCGTTGGGGGTGATGTACCGCTTCCCCTTCGTGCCGCTCGTGAGCAGGAGCTGGCCCATCGAAGCAGCCATGCCGATGCCGACGGTGACGATGTCGTTGGGCACGAACTGCATCGTGTCGTAGATCGCCATACCGGCGGTGATCGATCCGCCGGGCGAGTTGATGTACAGGAAGATGTCCTTTTCCTGGTCTTCGGCGGCGAGCAACAGGATCTTGGCGCAGATCTCGTTGGCGTTCTCGTCACGCACCTCTGAGCCCAGCCAGATGATGCGGTCTTTGAGGAGCCTGTCGAAGACGCTGGTTGCCATTAGTGGTTCGGCCATGAATACTCCTGATTCCTCGGGGTCGGCTTCGAATCTACCGGCGTGGTTTCAGGCCCGAGGTCGTGTTCGCCGTGGGCAGATCAAGCGTGTCCATCCACGATCTCCTCGGCGTAGCCCCGCACCGACCGGGTGTACCGCGGGAGGTGCGGAGCGAGCGCCAGAAGAGCGACGGCGGCGGCCCGGTCGGCCTGCCCCGCCGAGACCAGCGCCAACGCGTAGAACGCCGCGGCCGCGTCGTTCATCGGCGTACCGGGGGCGCGCTCGTACTCCTCGCGCAGCAGGGAGAGCGCCTCCGTCACCTGGCCGAGGTTGCGGATGGTGCTTGCCAGCTGGATCGTCGCACGTGCGCGGCGCTCGTCGTCGAGCCCGAGCTCGAGGGCGCGCCGGTAGAGCGTCTCGGCCTCGGACTCCCTGCCCGCCGAGTCGCGAGCACCGGCTCGTTCGAACAGGGCGACGGGGTCGTCGGCGTGCCGCTCGGAGGCCAGGGCGTCGATCGCCGTGATCACCTCATCGGGGGCGAGGGCGTCATCCGCCCACACCGCATCCACCCGTTCTTGCCAGCTCTGCCCGCTCATCGCTCTTCCTCCCGGGGACGAGAAAGGGGCGGATGCTACTGCATCCGCCCCTTCCCTCTGGGTCTTACTCCTTGGCCGCGGCCTTCTTCTTGGCGGGGGCCTTCTTCTTGGGCTTCTCTTCGGCCTCGATGACCTCGTCGGCGTCGGCCGCGGCATCCGCGATCTCCTCGGCCTCTTCGACGACGTCGGCCTCGGCAGCAGGCTCGTCCTCGACCGCGACGAAGCCGCTCAGATCGACGGGAGCGCCGTTGGAGTCGACGACGGTCACGCGACCGAGCGCGACGGCCAGCGCCTTGTTGCGGGCGACCTCGCCGACGAGTGCGGGCAGCTGGTTGCCCGACTGCAGCGCCTCGACGAACTCCTGCGGTGCCATGCCGTACTGGGCGGCAGACTGGATGAGGTACTGCGTGAGCTCGTCCTGCGAGACCTGGACGTTGCCGTCCTCGGCGATCTTGTCCAGGATCATCTGCGTGCGGAACTGCTTCTCGCTCGCTTCGGTGACCTCGGCGCGGTGCTCGTCGTCCTCGAGGCGGTTCTCGCCCTCGAGGTGGTTGTGCACCTCGTCCTCGATGAGCTGCGGCGGAACGGGGATCTCGACCTGCGAGAGCAGCTCTTCGATCAGCTTGTCGCGCGCGGCCGAGCCCTGGGTGAAGGTCGACTGCTGAGCGACGCGCTCCTTGAGGCTGTCGCGCAGTTCGGCGATGGTGTCGAACTCGCTGGCGATCTGCGCGAAGTCGTCGTCGGCCTCGGGGAGCTCGCGCTCCTTGACGGCGGTGATCTTGACGGAGACCTCGGCCTCCTCGCCGGCGTGGTCGCCGCCGACGAGCTTCGAGCGGAAGGTGGTGTCCTCACCCGCGGTGAGAGACTCGATCGCCTCGTCGATGCCCTCGAGCAGTTCACCCGAGCCCACCTCGTACGACACGCCCTCGGCGCGGTCGATCTCGGTGCCGTCGATCGTGGCGACGAGGT